>CALLPT010000032.1 GCA_938015575.1 uncultured Acidimicrobiales bacterium | reverse complement strand
GCGAGGTGCATGCCCTCGTCGGTCAACACGATCTGGCTGTCCTCGTTGCCGACGAGCCCCTCGCGCTCCATGCGCTTGATCATCTCGGACACCGCCGGCCGGGAAACTCCCAAACGCTCAGCGACACGCGCCTGAATGACGGAGAGGCCGTCTTCGGCAAGCTCGAAGATCGTCTCGGCGTATTCCTCGAAGGCCGGGTGGTGTTCGGCAGACTCGTAGGACATAGGTGCAGGGTACCGAGTCGAGACGCGACTCGTAAAGGGCACCTAACAATCTGGTATCGCGCGGTCCAAGCCGTGACCTGTGGGCGGCCTAGTTGTAGGCGGCCTGGCTTTCTTTCCAGCTGCCACCATCGGCGCGAGGTTCCTTGGGAAGACCCAACACGCGCTCGCCGACGATGTTCTTCTGCACCTCGCTCGTACCGGCATAGATCGTGCCGGGTCGAGCGATGAAGAAGCTGTCCATCCAGTTACCGACGGTGTTCGGTGTGCCGATCGGCGGGGCGCCGAGATTGTTGACCTCGCCCTCGCCGAAGCCGATCATTCCCTCGGCGCCGAACAGCTTCATCGCAGCCTCGGTGACTTCCTTGTGGTACGTGCTCCACCACAGCTTGCCGATCGAGGCCTCGGGGCCAGGCGCCTCGCCCCGCAGGCGGCGGGTCAAGGCTTGGTAGCCCTGCCACTTCATGATCTCGACCTTGGTGTGGAACTTGGCGATCTGTTGGCGCACCAGCGGATCGTCGATCTTGCCCTGACGCTTGGCCAGCTCGATGAAGTTGTCGAGCTCGGCACGGAACGGCAACGACAGCACCGTCGCCCGCACGCCGCGCTCGAACCCGAGCAGGGTGTTCGCGACGGCCCAACCGTTGTTCACGCCGCCGAGCACGTTGTCCTTGGGCACCCGCGCATCGCTGTAGAAGACCTCGGCGAAGTGGGTCTTGCCCGCGATGTTGACGATCGGCCGGACTTCGACACCGGGCTGATCCATCGGGATGAGCAAGAAGCTGATGCCCTTGTGCTTGGGCACGTCGGGGTCGGTGCGGCACAGGGTGAAGATCATGTTGCCGTGCATGCCCGAGCTGGTCCAGATCTTCTGGCCGTTCACGATCCACTCGTCGCCATCGAGCTCGGCCTTGCAGCCGAGGTTGGCCAAGTCGGAGCCGCTGTTCGGCTCGGAGTAGCCCTGGCACCACACATCGGTGCCGTCGAGAATTCGTGGGATGTAGTGCTTCTTCTGCTCCTCGGTTCCCCAGTGCAGAATCGTGTTGCCGACCATCGAGATCGAGAAGCCGTCGTTGTTGCCCATCGTCGGCACGCCACGCTTGGAGAACTCTTCGTTCAAGATCACGTGCTCGAGACTCGTAAGGCCCGCGCCGCCGTACTCGGCCGGCCAATTCGGCGCGAGCAGGTTGTGCTCGCTGAGCGTCTCACGCCAATTCAACTGCCACTCGAATCGCTCGTCTTCGGGCAGCGCGCCGATCCCCTTCCAGTCCGACGGCAAATGCTCGTCGAGGAAGTCGTTCATCTGCTGGCGAAATGCTTCGCTCTCGGCGGGGTACGCAAGATCCATCCGAGCATCGTAGGGCCCGACCGCTCGACTACCGAAAGCCGCGATCAGCGAAGGAGCGCCGAAGTTCGCTAGCTGTAGGAGGCTTGGCTTTCTTTCCAGCTACCGCCGTCGGCGCGCGGTTCTTTGGGAAGCCCCAGCACGCGTTCACCGACGATGTTGCGCTGCACCTCGCTCGTGCCCGCATAGATCGTGCCGGGCCGGGCCACCAGGAACGTGTGGATCCAATTCGCGACCGAGTTCTCCGCACCAATCGGTGGCGTTGCGATGCCGCCGCGGGTCTCTTCGCCAAACCCGACCATGCCGGCTGAGCCCGCGACGTTGAGCGCCGCTTCGGTGATGCGCAGGTGGTATTCGCTCCAGAACAGTTTCCCGATCGACGACTCGGGACCGGGCGCCTGGCCCTTCAAGAAACGGGTGAGCGCCTGGTACCCACGGAAACGCATGATCTCGACGATCGAGTGGAAGCGAGCGATGTCCTGGCGCACCAGCGGATCGTCGAGTTTGCCGTGGTCGCGGGCCAGCTCGATGAACATGTTCAGCTCGTTGCGGTACGGCAGATACGTGGTCGTCGCGCCGACACCTCGTTCGAACCCAAGCAGCGTGTTGCCGACGGCCCAGCCGTTGTTGAGCCCGCCGAGCACATTTTCCTTGGGGACCCGCGCGTCGGTGTAGAAGACCTCGTTGAAGTCGTGGTGGCGAGCGATGTTGGTGATCGGTCGCAGCTCGACGCCGGGCTGGTCCATGTCGATCAACAGGAAACTGATGCCCTTGTGTTTGGGCACGTCGGGGTCAGTGCGACACAACGTGAAGATCATGTTCGCGGTGTGCCCTGAGCTGGTCCAGATCTTCTGGCCGTTCACGATCCACTCATCGCCATCGAGTTCGGCCTTGCAGCCAAGATTGGCGAGATCGCTGCCCGAGTTCGGCTCCGAATAGCCCTGGCACCACACGTCGGTGCCGTCGAGTATCCGCGGGATGTAGTGCTTCTTCTGCTCCTCGGTTCCCCAGTGCAGAATCGTGTTGCCGAGCATGCCGATCGAGAAGCCGTCGTTGCCGCCGCTCGTGGGGACACCTCGGCTCGCGAACTCTTCGTTCAAGATCACATGTTCCAGGTGGGTGAGGCCGGCTCCGCCGTATTCGGCGGGCCAATTCGGCGCGAGCAGATTGTTTTCGCGCAGCGTCTCGCGCCATTGCTTCTGGAAGGTGGCCCGCTCGTCGGCGGGCAGTGAGCCAATGCCGTTCCAGCCCTCGGGCAGGTTCTGATCAAGGAAGTCAGTGATGCGTTGCCGGAACGCTTCGCTCTCAGGGGGATAGGCAAGATCCATAGTCGCG
>CALLPT010000031.1 GCA_938015575.1 uncultured Acidimicrobiales bacterium | reverse complement strand
GCGGAGATCGATGATGTGAATGCCGCTGCGCTCACCGTGGATGAATCGCTTCATCTTGGGGTTCCAGCGACGGGTCTGATGCCCGAAGTGGACGCCTGCGTCGAGCAGCTGCTTCATGGACACGACAGGTGCCATTGTTTTCTCCAGTCGGTTGAAAAGGACCCTGTTTCCAGCGCCTGCAAGAGGCGACCGATGTCGGAAACCGGGATGACATAGGGGCACACCCGTTTGGTGCACACTCAGCCGGCCAGGCTACCGGCCAAATGCAGGGTTACGGCTCGCGAGTTCACGGAGACTCACCCCCGCTCGTTGGGACGAGTCGGGGGCGCACGCTCCCCTGGCTCTCGTCGATCAGAATTTGCGGGTCGAGGTAGTGCTCGCCGATCAGCGCACCGAAGTGGATGTTGCGCCCGGCCTGGCCGATCGACTCACCCTGGCGGATCGTCGCACCTTCGATGGCCCAGACCTCGGTCATCCCCGTATAGGTCGTCTTGACGCCGTCGGCATGGAAGATCGACACCACGCCGTTGCCCGCGACCATGCCCGCGAACCACACGACACCGTCAGCAGACGCGTACACGCCAGCCCACAACGGATTGCCGTACTCGATCCCTCGGTTGCCGGCGGCGCCGATGTGAGCGGGTGGTCGGAATGGATCGACGACGGGCCCCGACGTCGGCGCCTCGTACAGCACAGTCGAATACGGGACCGTCTCCTGTGACACCGCCGGCGCGGTGGTCCCCTGGGCGACCAGCAATACCACGATGACGAAGATCAGCCGCCTCATCGCACACGCTCGACGCGTACGCCTTGGCGCACAATCGTGCCCGCGGCTATCTGGCGCTCGATCTCGAGCGTGACATCGATCGGCGAGCGATCGGCGGTGGCGACAATGCCATCGACGGTGATTGGTTCCCAGCCGATCAGTTGGAGCAACCACGAAGTCTCGTCGTCCGACCCGGTCGCTCGCTTGTCCTTGTCAACCTCGAATTGCAGCTGCTCGGCTGCGGGGGCGAGGGCGTCGGCCAGCTCGGCGGTGCTGGCTAACAGCTGGGCGCCTTCGCCGATCAGTTTGTTGGTTCCTACTGAGGCCGGCGAGTTGATCGAACCCGGCACGGCGAACACCGACCGGTCGCGGCGCACGGCTTCGTCAACGGTGTACATCGAGCCGCCCCGTGCCGCAGACTCGACGACAACCACCGCGGCCGAGAGCGCTGCCACCAGGCGATTGCGAGCCGGGAACCGCCACGGTCGGGCCGCGCTGCCGAGAGGCCACTCGCTGACCAAACACCCTCGGTCGGCGACCGCATGCCACAGGCCGCGGTTGTTTGCCGGGTAGACGCGATCCAGCCCGCTCGCGACAACGCCGACGCAGCACGCGGGATCAGCGCTCGCCGCACCTGCGTGCGCGGCGGCGTCGATGCCATGGGCCAGGCCGGACACAACAAGAATGCCGCGAGCCGCCAGCTCAGCGCCCAGGTCGTGCGCGACGTCGTGGCCGTACCGAGTACTACGCCGAGTGCCGACAATCGCGACCGAGACCCGTTGATCCAGCGACGTCGGACCCGAGGTGTAGAGCACCGCGGGCGGGTCGGGGTCGTGCATCAGCAGCTCCGGATAGCCGACATGGCCGAAAGGAAGGATCGTGATGCCTTGAGATCGATGGGCACCGAGCAAGCCGCGTTGGTCGATCGTCACCGCCCATCGTTGCCACTCCTCGGTCGCCTGACCTCTGGTCATTCGAGGCAGCGCGCCGCGACACGCCCGTTCCCAAACCGACGAGGGAGGGCCGAGCGAAAGCAGCGCCCAGAGCCGAGCCGGAGCGATTCCAGGTAACGCCGAGAGTGCCACGAGCGCCGCGAGTTCGTCGTCGCCGTCGATGGTGATGGCCTCGCGTTCATGCACGGGTCGGCTCGCAAGCGTCGAACAGGGCGGGTCGTGCTCGCAGGGCAAGCGCGCCTGCGATGGCCCGCTCATCAATCGAGTCGGCACCCGCCAGGTCAGCGATCGTGCGAGCGACCAGCCGAACCCGGGTCAGGCCGCGCGCCGAAAGGCGCCCATCATCGAGGGCGGCGCGCAGCATCGCGAGGGCGGCGCCCTCGACCGGCGCGACCTTGTCGAGCGACGCGGCCGGAAGCTCGACGTTGGCGCGCACGCCTCGTTCAGCTGCCCGTTGCCGGGCAGCCAGCACACGACTTCGAACCGCTGCACTGGTCTCGCCGACCTCGCCGTCGAGCAGTTGACCGACGGTTGGGCGTTCGACATGCACCCGTAGATCGATCCGGTCGAGCAGCGGGCCCGAGAGTCGCCGCATGTAGCGCTGGCGAGCTGGGTCGCTGCATCGACACGACTCGGCCGAGCCGAGCAGGCCGCACGGACACGGGTTCATCGCTGCTACCAGCGCAAATCGGGCGGGGAAAGTCACGGACCCGTGCGCCCGGCTGATCCGGATGTGGCCGTCCTCGAGCGGCTGACGAAGCGCATCGAGCGTGCGCGGCGAAAATTCGCCGAGCTCGTCGAGGAACAGCACGCCGCCGTGCGAGCAGGACACTTCGCCGGGTCGAAACCGGCCGCTGCCACCGCCGATGAGCGAGGTCATCGTGGCGGAATGATGCGGTGCCCGAAACGGCGGCACCGCCAACAGTCCGGCCCGGGGAAGCGGAAGCCCGGCGACCGAATGCACCCGGCTCGTGACCAACGCGGTCTCGGGGTCAAGGTCCGGCATGATCCCGGGCAGCCGACGAGCGAGCATCGACTTGCCGGTGCCCGGTGGGCCGACCATCAACAAGTTGTGGCCGCCGGCCGCGGCAATCTCGAGCGCTTGGCGTGCGAACGGGTGGCCGGCGACATCAGCCAAGTCAGGCGGCGAGGTCGCAACCGGATCATGGTCGGCTGCAGGGATGTCGGGCCAGGGAGCGAGCCCGGCGAGACAGGCCACGACTTCGCCCAGCGAACGACATCCACGCACCACGGCATTGCCAGCGAGCATCGCCTCGTGCGTGGCCGCCGCGGCGACGACCACCGTTGGCTGATGCACCGAAGCCACCAAAGACAATGTTCCCGGAACCGGTCGAAGCGAGCCGTCGAGACCGAGCTCGGCCACGAACCCGTAGTCCTTGAGTGGCGCGTCGTCGAGATGATCGCTTCCGGCTGCCAGGACACCGAGCGCGATGGCGAGATCGAGCCCGGCGCCTTCTTTGCGCACACCCGACGGCGCGAGGTTCACCGTGATTCGCGCTGACGGCCACTTGAATCCGGACGACAAGATCGCGGCCCGGACCCGGTCGCGAGCCTCTCGGCACGACGCGTCGGGCAAGCCAACGACGTTGAACGCCGGCAGTCCGTTGCCGACGTGGACTTCGACGACGACTCGCTGGCCGTCGATCCCTCGCAGGGTTGCGGAGACAGCTTGAGCAAGCACGAGTTCCCCTAGCGCTTGGACACCCGTGGGCGGGTGTATGTGAAGGGGAAGCAGGCTCCGCAATCGAGCCAAGCCTCAAGCTAACCCAGCGGTGTGACATTGGCCAGACCGAAGCACATGCTCCTCCCTGGTGCCGGCGCCGCCAGTCCCGTAATGTGCGCCAGAGGTCATGGCGGGCCTTGTCATGGACTCGGAGCGGTCAGGGGCGTGGATGAACGGGCGGCCAACGAAGCGGGCAGTGCAGATTCGGGTGCACGGCGTGGCCGGCACCGAACCGCGGGTCATCCTGCGAACCGACCCCGAGAAGGTTGATCGACCTGGCGCCACCAGCGGCGTCACGGTGCTCGCTGCCCCACCGAAGCCGCCCGAGGGCTTCGCCGAACTGCGTGCCTTCAACTGGACGGACCTGACCAGCGGACGACTCGGGCAAGGCTGGCGAGCACTGCTTGCGCCGCTACTGTTCGTGAACGTCGCCGGCTGGATGCTTCCTCGCTTCGATGACGACCGACGGGGCCACCAGAGGCGACCCTCGACTCCGGGGACTCCCCCGCGGAACGGCGGCGTCCGGTTGGCCTTGGCCCAGGCCTCGGTGAGGATGGCCGGGCTGGCAACGACCGGCGCGCTCATGATCGGCCTGACGTGGGCGCTCTACCTGGCGCCAGCCACGGCCTGCAACGCGATGGCGACGACCGTGCAAAGGGACGACACGGTCAAGGACTTGACCTGCACCGCATCGCTCGTCCCCGCTGAGTGGCCCGAGTGGCGATGGGCAGCGCTGCTCGCCATTGTCCTGTCGTTGCTACTCGGCGTGCTGCCCTGGCGTCGTCGCCAGATACGCGGCAAGAGCGTTCGAGACGCCAGCGCTACCAAGCGCCACCGCGACGAGACCCGTAAACGTCGAGCTGGCGACGACGTGATCGACGCAGGCCTCGACTGGGTCGGCCGGGTCAGCTCCGTGGAGCGTTCACCGCAACTGACGTATCTGGGAGCCGTCCACGGACTCTTTGCCCTCTGCATCGTCGCCGCGAGCTGGGCGGTCTCTGACGGCTTCTGGTCGGCGCGGGCCCAGGCAGAAGTCATTCCTTACCAAGCCGTGGATGCCAGCGGCGCGAACGCGGCGATTTGGGTGACGGTGGTCGTGCTGTTCGTGTTGGCGATGTTGGCAGCAGCCCTCGACCCAGGCGATGGTCGCCAATCGAGCGGGCCGCCATTGCGAGACCGTGTTGCTGCGTTGGTTCTGCTCGGCGTGCCGAGCGCGCTCTGTGTTGCACTCCTTGCGCCGCGATTTGGTTCCCATGACGACCTCGTCGAGGCGGCCCTGCTCAATCACTTCTCGTTGGTGAACGTGGTCGTCGTCGGTTTCGGTGTCGTGCCGCTCATCATCGTTGCAATCGTCGCGATTGGGCTTTCGGACAACCGGGCTGCCGGCGCTCGAGCGGCCGGGGTGCTCGGCCTCTCGATGCTGATCGGGGGCGCCATGTCCGCCGGTCTGGCGTTCGTCGTGGTGTGGGCGCTCGGGCTCATCAAGCTGCGCCACGCCTATGGCGGCAACGAGCATGTTGCGTTTGCGCTCCTGATCACGCTCGGGCTCTTCGTTGGATGGTGCCTGCTCGACATGATCCGCAAACCGCCCGGCCCGGGCCAGGACCCTCGGTCGGGCGTTGCTCAGCTAGTGGGGTCCCGTCTCGGTGTCGTCACGTGGGCGCTGGTTGTTTCCCAGATCGTTGGCTGGACGATCGGCATCTTCAGCACCGGCATGGTGAAATCCCAGTCGGGCGTCGTGCAGCTCGACCCCCTCGTCAGTTGGTGGCTGGTCATCGCAGCGATCGTCTTCCCCATCGCATGTCTGATCTGGCTGGGTGTGCGCACACCGGTACGGCCACGTCGAAGCGCCATCGCCGCGGTGATCGCACTCGTCGCCGTACTGGTCCTCGGCGTGGTGCTGGTGCCAACCAATGACGACGTTCTCAAGCTTCAGGTCGAGACGATGGGACTGATTGTTCCGTTGATCGTGTTCGTCGGTCTCGTGCTGCGATGGGTGTCCAGTTTCGAGTCCCGGCGGGGTCTGGGTGCCGTAAGCGACCTGGCCACGTTCTGGCCCCGGTCGTTCCACCCCTATGTCCCTCGCCCCTACAGCAGCACCGCTATTGCCGAGCTCGCCGACGAGATCGAGACCACCCGTGGCCTGGGGCATCCGGTCCTGCTTGCTGGTCACTCCCAAGGCTCCCTGCTCGCCGCGCTTGCGGTGCTCCAAACGACCCCGCCGATGACCCACCCGCCGATGGCACTCTTGACCTACGGATCGCCGATCGGGCACCTGTACGCCCAGGCGTTTCCCGCCGTGTTTGAACTGCAGCAACTCGCCAGGCTCGCCGAGGCGCGCACCGACGCGTGGGTCAACCTGTA
>CALLPT010000030.1 GCA_938015575.1 uncultured Acidimicrobiales bacterium | reverse complement strand
CAACAATCTCGGCGCCCCGCCGATCGGCACACCGAACACCGTCGGTAACTGGATGGACAGCTTCTTCATCGCTCGACCCGGCACGATCTATGCCGGTACCAGCGAGGTGCAGAAGAACATCGTCGGCGAGCGTGTGTTGGGTCTTCCCAAGGAACCTCGCGCCGATGGTGGCAGCTGGAAAGAAAGCCAAGCGGCCTACAACTAGCCTGCGGCGGCCATCAGTCCGAAGCCGACCCAAGACGCCGCCTTGGGCCCTGCGATGTGAACTTGTTAGGTGCCCTTTACGAGTCGCGTCTCGAGTCGGTACCCTGCAGACATGTCCTACGAGTCTGCCGAGCACCATCCGGCCTTCGAGGAATACGCCGAAACGATTTTTGAGCTTGCCGAAGACGGCATCTCCGTCATCCAGGCGCGGGTTGCCGAGCGACTGGGTGTGTCACGCCCGGCAGTGTCCGAGATGATCAAGCGCATGGAGCGCGAGGGGCTCGTCGGCAACGAGGACAGCCAGATCGTGTTGACCGACGAGGGCATGCACCTGGCGACCGCGATCGTGCGCCGCCACCGCCTGGCCGAACGGTTCTTGACCGACATTTTGGGCCTCAACTGGACCGACGCACATTCCGAAGCCGGACGTTGGGAGCACGTGATCTCACCTGCGGTCGAGACCGCGATGCTGCGGGTGCTCGACGACCCGACCACCTGCCCGCACGGCAACCCGATTCCCGGCAGTGGCTATACGGAGCCAGACAATGCCGTGGCACTCTCGTCGGTGCCCGAGGGCGACGACTTCACCGTGATTCGCATCCCCGAGGAGCTCGAGTTCGAAGAAGGCCAGTTGGCATTCCTCGAGGCTTCGGGCCTCATGCCGGGCCGCACCGGCACGATGTTGACGGTCGCGCCTGACGGCACGGCCACGGTCGACGTCGATGACAGCCCCGTTGGTTTGGGCGGTTCCACCGCCGACCGGATTGTGGTGATAGCCGGGTCGTGAGCTCGTTGCAATCGTCGGGCCCACGCGTCGCCTCTCATCTGAGGGTCGAGGGTCTTCACCACCACTACGGCGACACGACCGTGTTGCACGGCGTTGATCTCTCGATCGACGCCGGCGAATGCCTGACCCTGCTTGGCCCGAGCGGTTGTGGCAAGACGACCTTGTTGCGCAGCATCGCCGGGCTCGAACGGCCGCATGCGGGCCAGGTCGAGATCGCTGGTCAGGTCATGTCGAGCGCCGGGACAGACGTAAAAGCCGTGTGGGTCCCGCCGGAGCGGCGCCGGATCGGCATGGTGTTCCAGGAATGGGCGCTGTTCCCACACATGAGCGTGGCCGACAATGTCGGCTACGGCCTCGAACGCGCTGACCGTTCCGGCCCGATGGTTGCCGAAGCGCTGGATCTTGTCGGACTCGGCGACCTTGGCGACCGCATGCCGCACACCTTGTCCGGTGGACAGCAGCAGCGGGTGGCGCTGGCTCGTGCGCTCGCCCCGCGGCCTCGGGTGCTGCTGCTCGATGAGCCGTTCTCGAACCTGGACACGTCGCTGCGCCTCGAGGTGCGAACCGAGGTCCACCGCCTGCTGCACGAGCTCGAGATCACCTCGGTCTTCGTGACCCATGATCAAGAAGAAGCGTTCGTGTTGGGGGACCGTGTTGCCGTCATGAACGACGGCGAGATTCGCCAGGTGGGAACGCCCCAACAGGTGTACCACCGGCCCGAAGATCGTTGGGTGGCCGAGTTCGTTGGCAGCGTGTCGGTCTTGCGGGGCGAGGCGATCGCCGGCTCCGTCAACACGATCGTTGGTCCCGTCTCGGTCGATGCCGATCTCGTGGGCGAGGTCGATGTGGTCGTGCGACCCGAACACCTTGCGCTTGCTGGTGTGGGCGATGCGACTTCGGCGATCGCAGAGGTCGAACTGGTCGAGTTCTACGGCCACGACGCCATGGTTTTCGTTTCGCTCAACGGCCATCGTTTGCAGGTCCGAACCGGTCCGATGGTCGACGTCAAGCGTGGCGATCAGGTGGGTTTGCGCTTCGTCGGGGGAGCGGCTTCGGCCTTTCCGCCGGTGCCGGTTCCCGCAAACTGAAGAAGCTCTCAAAAAATGTTAGGCACCCCTAACAGATCGGGCTCAGTGCTGGTTAGAGTCTCAACCATGCATACGAAGATCTACGCGTTGGCACTTGCCGTGGCGCTGCTCGGCGCCGCATGTTCGAGCTCGACGACACCCTCGACGCTCGAGGGTGCAGCAGCAGATATCTACGGCGGCGACTGCGCTGCCGCAACCGGAGACGAAGTCACGATCTACAGCGGCCGCAAAGAAAGCCTGATCGGTCCGGTGCTCGAAGCCTTTGGATGCGAGACCGGCATCGATGTGGCCGTGCGCTGGGCAGGATCGACCGACCTCGCCTTGCTGCTGAGCGAAGAAGGCGAGAACACGCCGGCCGATATCTTCCTGAGCCGGTCGCCTGGTCCGGTGGGCTTCCTCGAGGCGCAAGGGCTCTTGCAGCAGGTCGACGCCGATGTGCTCGACCTGGTGGGCGACGAGTACCAGTCCGGCGCCGGCAACTGGGTCGGCTTCAGCGGTCGCAAACGCGTCATGGTCTACAACACCGAGGCCGTCGCTGCGGGCGAGCTTCCGGACTCTGTCTTCGACCTGACCGACGAACGCTGGCGAGGCAAGGTCGCGATTCCGGCGAGCAACGGCTCGTTCCTCGACTGGTTCACCGTCTTCCGTGACCAGGCGGGTACCGACGTCGCCGTCCAGTGGCTCGAAGACATGGTCGCCAACGATGCCCGCTACTACGCCGACAACCGATCGATCGTCGAAGCCGCCGCTCGCGGCGAGATCGAAGTCGGCCTCGTCAACCACTACTACAACTACCAGTACCTGGCCGATCTGGGCGACGACCACAAGGCGCTGAACTACGACTTCCCTGGCGAAGACATCGGGTCCGCCCTGATCATCACTGCAGCGACCGTGACCGCCGCGAGCGAAAACGTCGAATCAGCGAACGCGCTGCTCGAGTACTTGTTGTCCGAGCCCGTGCAGCAGTACTTGACCGAAAGCACGTTCGAGTACCCGCTGGCGGCCGGCGTTGAGCCGGCGTCGGTGCTGCCCGCCCTCGGTGGCCTCGAGGTCGGGACGGTCGACTTCGATGCACTCGGAGGCGACTTCGAAGAGACGACCCTCCTCGTCGAGGCAACCGGCATTCAGAACCAGTGAGTTCTCGGTCACAGACGACGGAGCGGGGCGCCATCACGGTGCTGCGCGTCGTCTGTGGCCTGCTTGCTATTGCGTTCAGCTTCCCGGCTGCCTATCTCGTCTGGCGCAACTTCACCAGCGACGCCGATCCACTCGGTCTGCTCGCCGATCGGCGAACGCTCGAACCGCTCTGGCGCACGCTGCGTCTGGCGGTCACCGTGTCGCTCAGTGCCGCGATCCTTGGCACCGCTGCGGCTTGGCTCACGACCCGGACCGACCTGACGGGTCGCTCGATCTATCGAGTGCTGCTGCCGATTCCGTTGGTGTTCCCGACATTCATCGGCGCTGCCGCCTTTATCCGCACGATGAACCCCGGTGGCCTGGTGTTCCGCCTCTTCGAGAGCGTCGGCATCGAGCTTGGGATCGAGCTGCGGGGCTTCTTCGGATCGTGGCTGGTGCTGACCCTGTTCACCTATCCCTACGTGTACCTGCCGGTTGCGGCTCGTTTGCGCCGGCTGCCTGCCGCGCTCGAAGAGAGCGCTCGGGTGCTGGGCGACACGATGAGTCAAGCCTTTCGGCGCATCGTGTTGCCGCAGATCGCGACGTCGATTGCCGCGGGCACCCTGCTCGTGTTTCTGTACACGATCAGCGACTTCGGCGCGGTCCAGCTCATGCGCTACGACACGCTGACGAGGGCAATCGAAACGAACTACCTGGCCCGGCCACCGGTTGCGTTCGCGCTCAGCCTGGTGCTGCTCGTGCTCGCCGCGATCGTCGTTGTCGGTGAGAATGCGGTGACGCGCCGGTTGCCCGCCGACTCGGGCAGCCGGTCGACTCGCACCACCGAGCACGGGCTGGGTCGATTCTCGTTCGTCGGCCAGTTGATCGTGGGTCTCACGGTGCTGTTCGGCGTCGTCGCACCCGTGGCCGCGCTGATCGACTGGGCACGGGGAAGCGGGCGTCCGCTCACCGTCGACAACGCGACCATCGTCGAGGCCTCGTTGAATACGTTGTCCGTCTCGGTCGTCACCGCCGTCGTCGCCGTCCTTGCGGTTGCGCCCATCGCGTTTCTGGTCGCTCGACGCAACGACCGGTTCGGTCGCTATGCCCACGCTGCGGTCATTGCCACGTTTGCGCTTCCGGGCATCTTGATCGCGTTGGCATTGCGCTTCTGGACGTTGCGGGCCGGGGCGATCGGCAACGCATTTGCCGACACCCACGCGGTGCTGATCTTCGCCTATGTGGTGCGGTTCGCGTCGTTGGCGATGGGCGTCACGCTGGTCGCCGTTCGGTCGGTGCCGGATCGTTTGCACGACGCGGCTTCGATGCTCGGAGCGGACCGAACCCGACGTCTGCGCACGATCGACCTGCCGCTCATGGGGCCGGGACTGCTGGCCGCCGCAGGTCTGGTCTTGTTGTCGACAATGAAGGAACTGCCGATCAGCTTGTTGATCGCGCCGCTCGGATTTCAGACCTTGACCACGCGCATCTTCGGCTCATTCCAAGAAGCGTTCGTCGCCGAGGCCGGCATCATGGCGCTCGTGCTGGTCGCCATGTCCTCGGTGCTGACCTGGTTCCTCGTCCTGCGCCGAGCCGATCACCTCTAGCTCGTAACGGCGTAACGGTGTCTGGCACCGGTTACGGGTTGGCTACTCGCCCTTCCATTCGGGGGCGCGCTTTTCGCTGAAGGCGAGCGGTCCCTCGATGAAATCCTGGCTCTTGATCATGGCTCGTACTGCGTCGTACTGCTTCTCATAAGCGGCTTGCAGCCCCTGCTCCTCGAAGCCGCGCATCGCGGCTTCCTTGGTCGCACGAATCGACATCGGTGAGCATTCGAGGATCATGGCCGCCCATTCGCGAGCCCGGGTCATCAGTTGATCGGGTGCGACGACCTCGTTGACGAAGCCGAGCTCGACGCCTTCGGCGGCGGGCACGTGGCGCCCGGTGAGCATCATGCCCATCGCCCGCTTGAGCCCGATCTGGCGGGGAAGTCGGTGTACGCCCCCGGCGAGCGCGGCCAGTCCGACCTTGGGCTCGGGAAGCGCGAACCGGGCGTTGTCGCTCGCAATGATCAGGTCGCAGGCGAGTGCGATCTCGAACCCGCCGCCCATGGCGACGCCGTTGACGGCGGCGATGACGGGCTTGTTGAGATCCCAGCGAGCGGTCAGGCCGGCAAAGCCGGTCGCGGGCGCGGCCGACCGGTCGCCGCCCTCGGCTTGGTAGCGCAGGTCGTTGCCGGCGCAGAAGCCCCGATCGCCAGCGCCGGTGATGATGGCAACCCACAAGTCGGGGTTCGACTGGAAGTCGTCGAAGATGCCGGCAAGCTCCGCGTTGCCCGGAGGATGAAGCGCGTTGAGGCGGTCTGGTCGGTTGATCGTGACGATCAGCAGGTTGCCGTCGACTTCGGTGGTGCTGAATTCTCCCATGCGCGCACCCTATGGCCCCGCCGTTGCCCAAGAGCAATTCCTTTCCGGTTGCGGGTGTCAGAGACCCGCAACCGATGTGATCGAAGTACGGGTGTCAGACACCGCAGTTTTTGGGGCGGGAAGAAGTTGACAGTGTCAAGTTGACAGTGGCAAGATGGCGGCATGACGATGCAGGATGAGTCCCTTCTCAACGACGCCACGCCCTATGTCTCCGGCAACTATGCGCCGGTAACCGAGGAACTGACGGTGACCGATCTTCCCGTGATCGGGCAGATCCCCGAGGAGCTCGAAGGCCGCCTGCTGCGCAATGGACCGAACCCGATCGGTGACCTTGACGTGTCGAGCCATCACTGGTTTCTTGGCGATGGCATGGTTCACGGCATCCGACTCCGTGGAGGCAAGGCCGAGTGGTATCGCAATCGCTACGTCGGATCACAAAACACGGCGCAGCATGGGCTGGCCCCGTCGGCGGGTCCGATCGACGCGATGACGGGGCCCAACACCAACGTCATCGGGCATGCGGGCAAGACCTTGGCCATCGTCGAAGCTGGCACAGCGCCGGTTGAACTCACCTATGAACTCGACACCGTCGGCACGAACGGGTTCGAAGGCACGCTCGAGAACGGGTTCAGCGCCCATCCCAAGTACGACCCGCTCACCGGCGAAATGCACGCGATGTGTTACGCACCCGCCACGTTGATGGACAAGGTCCAGTACGTCGTCGTCGGCCCTGACGGCACCGTCACCAAGACCATGCCCATCCATCTGCCGACGATGCCGATGATCCACGACATGGGCCTCACCCAGACGTACGCGATCGTCTTCGACCTGCCCGTGGCCGTCGACCTCGACCTCGCGTTTGCCGGGCAGCGGTTCCCGCTTCGCTGGTTCCACGACTACGACGCTCGGGTCGGGTTGTTGCCGCGCAACGCAACGAGCGACGCCGAGATCATTTGGTGCGAGATCGATCCCTGCTACGCGTTTCATCCGCTGAACAGCTATGACCTCGACGACGGTCGCGTGGTCATCGACATCTGCCGTTTCGACAAGTTGTTCGACGTCGACCGCAACGGGCCGTTCCGCGATGCGCTTCCTCAACTCGAGCGCTGGACCGTCGACCCTGCCGCGCACCGGGTGACCCGCGACCTGATCGACGAGCGTCACCAAGAGTTCCCTCGTGTCGCCGGCAGCGTGCTCAATGAGAAGCACCGCTACGGCTACACCGCTGGTGTGGGCGACTCGACGTCGGAGTGGAGTTTCGGCGACACCATCAAGTACGACTTCGACGCTGGGACGTCGGTGGCGCACGACCACGGCGCCGGTCGTGGCGGTGCCGAGCCGGTCTTCGTGCGTCGCGAAGGGGCGACGGCCGAAGACGATGGGTGGATCATGACGGTGGTCTACGACGCGGCCGAGGATCGCAGCGACGTGGTCATCCTCGACGCACAAGATGTCGGTGGCGACCCGGTTGCGACCATCCAGCTTCCGGCCCGGATCCCGATCGGCTTCCACGGCAACTGGGTTCGCGACACCGTCACCCCAGCCCCCTAACTGCGCTTCTCTGACACCCGCAACTTTGGGGCGGGTCGGTTAGCGGCCGGTGGAGCGGTGGGCGGTGCGGGTGGCGTGGCGTTCGACGGCCAAGGCGACGAGCCGGTCGATGAGCTCGGGGTAGCTCACGCCGGTCGCTTCCCACAGTTTCGGGAACATCGAGATCGGGGTGAAGCCCGGCATCGTGTTGATCTCGTTCAACAAGAATCCACGGCCCGGCTCTTCGAGGAAGAAGTCGACTCGCGCCAAGCCCTGCACCCGCAGCGCCTCGCCGGCTCGACACGCGAGCGCCCGGACCTCGTCGGACTGGGCGGGGGTGAGATCTGCGGGCACCAGCGTCTCGGCGACGCCATCGTGGTACTTGTCGTCGTAGCTGTAGAAGTCGTCGCCGGGCACGATCTCGCCGGCGACCGAAGCCTCGAGGCGCCGATTACCGAGCACGCCGACCTCGATCTCGCGAGCGTCGACGCCCTCTTCGACGACGATCCATTCGTCGTAGCTCGCCGCCAACTCGAGCGCCTCATGTAGGGCTGTGACGGAGTCGGCGCGACTGACCCCGACCGACGAGCCCATGTTCGCTGGCTTGACGAACACCACCGGCCCCAGCTCTCGAAGCAACGCGTCGTGGTCGAGCGAGACCAGATCCTCGACGTGCAGGGTGCGCCAAGCTGCCTGGGGGATCCCGAAGCTCGCGGCCGCCTGCTTGGCCATTGCCTTGTCCATGCAGAGAGCGGAGCCGAGCACGCCGGTGCCGACATAGGGAACATCGGCGAGGTCGAGCATGCCCTGAACCGTGCCGTCTTCGCCCATCGGCCCGTGCAACAGAGGAAGCACAACCACGGGGAGTTCGCCGTCGGTCGTGACGAGCGACGGGTCGACGGAGTCGCCCTGCACTTCGAGCGCCTGCGGGGCGTCGCCACCAGTCGCTTGGATCGCGGCAACAGCGTCGGTGCGAACCCAGTCGCCGTCGCGGCTGATGCCGATTGCATCGATCGCGTACCGCTCGGGCGAGGCGGCGCCGAGCACGTGCCGAGCGGTCACTCGCGACACGTCGTGCTCAGCGGATTGGCCTCCGAAGAGGACGACCAGGCGGACTCGTTCCTGCACGCGGCGACTGTACCTGTCGGTCGGCGACCGATCGGGCCACCCCGGCGCCCCAGCCTTAGGGTGCGCTCCCTACGGCGCGGGCGGCTTCGAAGTCGTCGAGTCCACGGTGAACGTGATGGCGGGTGCGAGACTGGGACGATGCGGTTCACTGCGACCCAGATCGCAGAAGTCACGAGCGGTGCGCTCGTGACCGATCAACCAACCGGCCCCGATCTCGTTTGCGATGGGGTCTCGATCGATTCTCGAACGGTCGGTGCCGGCGCGTTGTTCGTGCCGATCGTGGCGGAGCGCGATGGGCACGAGTTCATCGAACAGGCTTTGTTGGCGGGCGCGAGTGCCTATCTGACGAGCAAGGATCCGATCGGTGGTACGGCGATCGTGGTCGACGACACCCAGCGAGCGCTCGCCGCTCTCGGGCGCGAAGCTCGGCGCCGCCACGCTGGCCCGGTGATTGCGATCACCGGCTCGGTCGGCAAGACGAGTGTGAAGGACCTGGCAGCGGCTGCGATCGGCAGCGACCTGCAGGTGCATGCGAGCGAGCGGTCGTTCAACAACGAACTTGGCGTGCCGCTCACGCTCTGCAACGCGCCGGCGGACACCGATGTGTTGATTGTCGAGATGGGTGCCCGTGGGATTGGCCACATCGATGATCTGTGCGCGATAGCCGAGCCGACGGTCGGCGTGGTGACCTGGGTCGGCGCGGTGCACACGAGTGAGTTCGGGTCGATCGAAGCAGTCGCTCGGGCCAAGGGCGAGTTGGTCCAGGCTTTGCCGCCAACAGGCACTGCGGTGCTCAACGCCGATTCGCCCGAAGTCGCGGCGATGGCGGAGAAGTCGTTCGCTCCGGTGCTGACCTATGGCCGTGGGGCCATGGTGTCCGCGACCGGTGTTGAACTCGATGATCAGCTTCGTCCCGAGTTCACGGTGTTGGTCGACGGCCACCGTCATCGGGTCACGCTGCCGGTGCACGGGGTCCATCATGTGTCGAATGCGCTCGCGGCCATTGCGGCTGCGCACGCGGTCGGGGTGCCGGTCGATCGGGCCGCAATCGGCTTGCGGAGCGCGGCGATGTCGCCGTGGCGGATGGAGCTACACCAGGCCGAAAGTGGCGCGCAGATCATCAACGACGCGTACAACGCGAACGCCATCTCGACGGCGGCTGCGTTGCAGTCGCTGGCAACGCTCAAGGCCGAACGTCGCGTGGCGGTCCTGGGGGTGATGGCCGAGCTCGGTGATCGTCACGACGCCGACCATGCGGCGATGACCGCATTGGCGCGAGAGCTCGGGATCGAGGTCATTGCGTATCGAGAACTCGCTTATGGGCCGGCGCCAGTGTCGACGCTCGACGAAGCAGTCGATGCCCTCGGTCGCCTCGGTCCGGGCGACGCGGTGCTGGTCAAGGGAAGTCGGGTGGCGGGCCTCGAGGCGCTTGCCGATCGTTTGGTGACCGAGTTGTAGCGTTCGACGCCGGTTCGAGTTTTAGTCGGTTTCGGTGGGCAGCTCGTCGGGCGGTAGTGGTCGGTTGCTGATCTTGTATTTGTCGTAGACGTCGGCGTCGCAGGTCGGGCAGAGCCAGGTTTGGCGGAAGCTCTGGATGGAGAGCTGGGTGCCTCGGCTCTTTTCGACGACGGCTTGTGCGGCTTCGCGCATGTCATCGCCGCCGCAGCGATCGCAGGTCGGACGCGCTCCGGGTTCGCGGATCCATTCGGCGTCGCACACTTCGCACACCAGAGCAATGAGTCGGCGCTCGCCGTCAGTCCGTGGCTCGCCGCGCAGCTCGTCGGGTGGCAGCGGTCGGTTGCTGATCTTGTATTTGTCGTAGACGTCGGCGTCGCAGGTCGGGCAGAGCCAGGTTTGGCGAAAGCTCTGGATCGAGAGTTGGGTGCCTCGACTCTTCTCGACGACCGCTTGAGCGGCTTCGCGCATGTCATCGCCGCCGCAGCGATCGCAGGTCGGACGCGCTCCGGGTTCGCGGATCCATTCGGCGTCGCACACTTCGCACACCAGCGCAATGAGCCGGCGCTCGCCGTCAGTCCGAGGCTCGCCGCGGAGCTCATCGGTTTCGCCGCAACCTGGGCACTTGATATCGATGCTCATCGGTCCTTACCTGGAGCGATCGCCGTCAGCGGTGCCGGGCCGCGAGCGCTTCGAGCTGACGCGCTTGGACGAGGCCGTGGATGGCCTGGTCGATGAGTGCGTCGAGCGTCGCGTCTTCGGCTGGACGCAGCAGGGCCAGGGTGCCGGTGAGTCCGACCGCCCCGTGTTCGGTCGGGACCGGGGTCGACATTGCGTCGAGGACGATGCGGTTGATTTCGACGAGTCGGTCGGAGCCGACGTGGTTCCAGGCGGCCATCAGGTAGGGGCCGTCGATCGCAGCGACCAGGTCGGGTGCCGTCGTCAGTGCGCCAAGTCGTTCGAGCATGGCAGCGTTGGCGGCGGCACTCACCTCGGCCGGAAGTTCGTCGAAGTCGGCAAGGGACATGGTCTCAACTGCGACCACGAGTCGGGTCGGGCCCGATGCTGTGGCAAGCCACGCGGCCACGTCGCCGATGCTGCCGATCGACGGGACGGATCCGGGTTGGCCGAGCCACGAGCTGAACGGGCTCGAAGCGCTCGTCGGTGCGGAAGCGGCCGCTGGGGGAGGAGCGACGACGGCAGGCGGCGGTACGTCGGGAACACTGAGTTGGGGTGCCACTGGTGCAATCGGCGCCGGGGAAACCGGTTGCTCCACCGGGGTCGCCTCTGTCCGGGCCTCGACAGCTGGCTCGACGCCAGGCGCCTCGGCGAGTAGGTCGGTGAATGAACTCGTGTCGGAGGCGGTGGAAGCAGTGGCTTCGGCGACCGAGTCGGTGACTGCTTGGTCTGCCCATACGAGTTCGCGTTCGAAGTCGAACAGCGACGGTTGGTCGTCGCCTACAACGGGGGCTTCGGACGCTGCCGCATTGAGGTCGTCGGCCCAGAGCAGATCCGCACTCGTTTGATCTTCGCGGGCGATCAAGAGTTCGCTCGGATCGGCCGGCTCGTTGCCGAAGAGGCGGGCTTGGACCGGTTCGGCCGGGCTCGCCACGTCGGGCACGGGGATGGCGGGGATCAAGGCATCGCCCGGTATGTCGATCGCGGGCGCTGCGTCGTCGGGCCCTTCGGCCAGCGCGGCTTCCCTGACAGCGACACTGACTTCGGCAGGCGTCGGCTCATCGACGCGCAGGTCCGGGAAGGAGAGCGATCGCGGAACCTCGCCGGTGACATCGCCGACGACGCCGCCCGACGCGGTGGTGGCGAGCGCATCGAAGTCGCTGCGCAGGTCGCCGGTGCGGATCTCGCGCATCCACGATGTCCACTCGTTGGTTGACGTCTCGCGGCGCTGAATTTCGCGTCGGATGCGCACCAGGGCCAGGAACGCAAGCGCGATCAGAACCGCGCTCAGGATCGCGGCGGGCAGTACTCGTCGCACGCTCTCGCCGCGACTGATCGAGAGCTGGAGGACCGAGCCGCCGAGGGCCACGGTCGCCAGGCTCAGCGCGGCGCGGGAGATGCGCGGCGATGGGGAGAGCTCGGGATAGGTCGGTTCGTGACGCGGCGCTTGGTCCCAGGCCAACAGCACGCCGCCAAAGGCGAGGGCGAGCGCGGCGATCGCGGGCCATTCGTTGCGCAGCAAGACGCTGTCGGCGCCGAGCGTGAGCACGCCTGCGGTCAGCACGCTCACGACCGTCATGGTCGGCCACCGTCGCACAAACGCGAGCGTGAGCACGCCGGCGAGCAGGAGCCCGTTGCTCACGCCGAGCAGTGCAAGTGCGAACTGGGTCGCGTTCGACCATTCGAGGGTGCCTGGAGCGAAATGCGGGCTGACCCATTGCAACGCGCCGAGCGACAGGCCGGTACCTGCAGCGAGCAGCAGCATCCATCGGTCGAAGCGGTCCCGCTCGGCGGCGAGCGCGATCAGTCCGATGCCCGCCAGCAAGCTGGTGGCCGTCGCCGCGTACACGAGCGTGGATGAGTTGATGCTGAAGTACCCGTTCGCGGCCAGCAGGCGAGCGATGAGCCCGATCGTGACACCAAGCCCGACAATGCCGAGTCGCCACGGGCGCGCCATCGCTTCGGCCCCCGGCGGTGGCTCGCTGCGATCGCGGCGTCGAGTCGGCTCGGGTTCGGTGAGCAGCAACAAGTCGTCGTCGGACAGGCGCTGTGCCTCGGCGAGGGGATCCGTGACGGTCATTCCGGATCTCCGATCGCAAGAATGCCCGATGCGTCGGCGGTCCAGCGATAGGCGGCGCGGTCGACGACGAGCATCTGTTCGCCGACACGGTCATAGAACGACAACAGGACTTCGTGGCTCGAGGCGCCGTTGTCCCAGTCGGCGACATAGGCGCCGGCCGCTTCGGTCAGCGAACGCGTCGCCGCGAGCGTCGCCGCGTGTCGTTCGATCGGCGTGGCCGCTTCGACGAGCACTCGAAGCGCGCTGTCGAAGCCAGGGTCCTGGCCGATGAGCGCCGACGTTGTTGCCACGAGTTCGTCGAGCGACCGGAAGACATGGGTGTTGTCGCGTCGGTTGAGCCCAGCGGATCCGCCGGCAAGATCCAGGAACGGCGCCGTGTAGTTCGCATACAGGTCGATGCCGGCGGCGATCTGGACTCGATTGATGACCGCCGGGTCGTTCGAAGAAGCTCGCGACAGCGGCCCGGGCGCGGCGAGCAACGCTTGGTTGCCGCAATCGCCTGTCCCGAGCGACTGTTGGCTGCCCGGCGTGCCCGCCGGAGCGATCGCGGCGCACACCGTCGACCAAGGCTCGGGACCGCCAAACGCGAGCGCCCACCGGTCCTGCTCGTTCGACACCGTCGCCCCCGACGTACTCGGCTCGACGCACGTCCCCGTGATCGCCAAGGCCAGCGGGTTCAGGACGCTGTCGCACCCTTGGTCGGGCACCGCCCGTCGCTGCACGCGGTCAAGGATGGCCGCAACGGCTGCTTCGACGGTCGGGTTCGCATCGGAGAGATTCGACGAAGCTGCAACTGCGTCGGTCAAGACGCCGAAGGCTTCGTCGGACTCGATGAGCGCAAGGCTTTGGCCGGTGCGGACGAGGTCGGGTTTGAGGACCGACGGCGCCAGCGACATGAGCGCTCGGGCGGTGGACGTCGCCGAGATCATGACCGGGTCCCGATCCCCGCCCGGGGGCACGAGGGCGAGGCCGCGCAACTTGTCGCTTCCGTCGAAGAGCGCGACGAGCGACGTGACGCGGCTCGGAATGTCGAGTTCGACGCCGTCAGGTCCGACCGCAGTGCGAATCCGACCGTCGACGCCGAGCACCGACACCGATGGGTTGGACGGAAGCGGCCCGTCGACCATGACCATGGTGGCGTCGGCATCGAGGGTGCGGCTGTTCTGGACGGCCAGATTGCTCGACGTGCGAGATTGCAGCGTCCAGACGATCAGCACGATCGCCGCAGCAGCCACGAGCACAAACGAAAGTGCCCGCCAGACGCCGGGATGATTCGCTTCTGCGTCGACCGAACGAGCGTCGGACATGTGGTCGGTGTCGGTCATGCAAGCAAGGTCACGCAGGGGCTGGGCGAGGGCGTCGACCGCCGATCGAGCGCACCTTCGACAAAAGCCTAAGCGCCACGGCCGGGTTGCGTGCAGAAGCGTCTACCATCGTGTGCCCAGGGCGATTAGCTCAGCTGGCTAGAGCACTGCCTTCACACGGCAGGGGTCGTTGGTTCAAGTCCAATATCGCCCACCAAATGTGACTCTCTCAAACCACCGACCTTTTGCGGGCGGTGGTTTGTTTGATTTTGCTCCCTGCGTGACGAGCCGTTTGGGTCTCGATCCCGGTTGGTCGGCTTTCATCATGTGGAGGGTGATGGTGTCGGCGTAGTAGGCCTCCAAGAGCTCGGCCCGCTGCTTTTCAGCTTGGCGAGTGGTCACGTCGACGTCGTTGTGGAGTACGGTGGTGCGTTCCCATGGAAGCAGTCTCCCTCCGGCCTCAATGGCTGGATCGAGATGAACCGGCCGCGTGCTACTTGATGGCCCAAGGATTTGGCGTGGCCCCAGGGGCCACCGCGGCTGCTTGAAGTCTCGTCGTGCTCGTTTGCGCGTCTACGCAGCAGTCACCGCTGCAGGCCGCAAGGCACGAGGTGCCCGTGCCGTCGATCTGCTCATAGCTGCAATCGCATGTTCGGCCGAGCTACCGCTCGCGGCTGTGTTCCGTCGTCGAAAGTGAGAGATAAGTGGCGTCCGTCAGGCTGATGGTGCGCCGATGGGCGCCGTCAACAAGGACTGTGGAGGTGCCGAAATGGCTCGCATTCGACTATTCGCCAGAACATTGATCGTTCTCGCAACCCTGGCCCTGCTTGTGGCCTCTTGCGGCAGCGAGGCTGCGGGTGAGGTGATGCCCGAAAACGAACAGACAGCGGCGACAGCCACCGCCACTGCGTTCCCGGTGCCTCAAGGAAAAGGTGTTCCGATGGCTGTTGTCAGGGTTGATCCGGTGACACGAGTGGATGCGTACTCCCGACCGTCGCAAGGCGAAGACGCTGTAGGGGCCGTCTTTGCGACGTCGCTTCAAGTGCTCACTGTCGGCGACGAGACGGTCGCCGCCGATGGGTCAACGTGGCGCTATGTCACCGAGGCCGACACCCGGACGGTCCACGGATGGATTGATGCTGATCACCTTCAAGAAGTCGAAGGCGAGATCGAACAATCTGAACACTTGTACCAAGCGGCGTCGCTCGTGCGCAGCGCATTAAGTCGCGATCGTCCTCACCGCCGCCTCGGAGAGATCACCGCTGCCATTCGGGTCTCGGCCGACGGCGTCTTCAGCGAAGCGGATTCCGTCATCGAAGCCTGGCAGCTGTCGACCCACGTCGACTCTGACGCGCCCGACATCGAGTTCAACTGGGGGCCGGGCACGAACGGTGACGGAGACGTCATCGCGACGGCTGCACAGTTCTTTGAGACGCTACGCAACTCGAACGCGATCCAAGCAACAGAGCGGGTGTCAATAAACGCCCGCGTTAAAGCGGGCGGCCAGGACGCCGGTGTCGCTGAATTCTTCCCCGACGCCATCACGGTCGAGCTCTATGCCGAGAACGACGATCGTTGGGAAAGTGTGCTGCTCGTTTTCCAAGTCAGAGACCGAGGAGTCAACTTGAGCGAGGGATACGAGCTCTTTGGGCTGGCAGTCGATGCCGGTCCGCTACGTGGCCTTTAGGCCACGCAAGTCTCAGGCGATCGTCAGCTTCTCCAGCGTCTCGAAGGCGAAGTCGGCCGCGTGTTCGATGGTGAGTGTGCGGCCGAGCGCCTCTGCTTCGGCGAATTCGGCGGCAGTCAGGCATTTGGCCGCCAGTTTCGGTAGCGCCGGATTCCTGAGGTTGCGGGCGACGCCGCCGCGTCCGGTCTTGTCCATGGCTGACCACAACACCACCGCAGGTGCGTACATTGCGGCACCTGCCAACCCGTTTGCTGTGGTCTCCACGACATGGCGAACGAGGAAGTGCGACCGGTACCGCAACATCGACCTGCATCCCGAAATCATCAGCGAGGCCCCTTGGTTCGTGTCCCCGAGCCGAAGCAGCACCGAGGCTAGAACCGACTCGCCGGCAGCGATACAGTAAGGGTTCTCGGATGCTAGGGCGGCGTAATACGAGTCTTCGACAAAGCGGCGAGAAGCGCGTTTCGTGGCCTCGTCCATGAGTCCGTACTGGTAGAAGCGGGTATAGGCCCGCAGCGTCGGGGTGCCGAGCTGGTCGGCTTCGCGAACCGAATCGGGATCCATCTGCGCCATGCGACAGATCGTCCGAGAGGTCGGGTCTTGAGCAGCATCGACCCCGCGGGCTGCCCACTCGACCGCTTGTCCAGCATCGCCGGCCGTAAACAACCTCGTGCTCTGCACGAAGCAGAACATGCTCTGCAGCGTTGCGTCGATATCGGTCTTTGCGAGTGTCGCCAATAGCTCCTCGCTGCGCTCGAAGTCCCCACGGCGGTGCCAGCCCATCGCCGCGACGAGGGAGGTAGCCGGAATATCGGCGGGCGCCGCATCGAGTTCTTCAATCGCCTGATGCGCCCAGTCGACTGCTTCGCTGAACAACAGGTTGTTCACGGTTGGCGGAAACCAAAGCATGGCTGCCTCGATGAGAGGGACCTGCTGGGTGGCGATGGCCCATCGCACGCCGAGCCGTAGGTTGCTCAACTCGAGCGTGAGCCGGTTCCACCACACCGGTTCATCGACAGTCAGAAGTCCGCGTGAGATCTTGGCGAGGAGGTCGATGAAGTACCGGCCATAACGATCCCGGGGATCGTCGGAGCTCGAAACAGCGGTGAGCAAGGACTGGCGGATGGGTTCCAGTATCCGAAATCGGGCTCGCTCGTGGTCTCGGACCACAAGGCTCTGATCGACGAGGGTGCCCAGATGGTCGAGGACGTTGCTCGGGTCGCCGACATCAAGAATGGCCTCGGCTGCCGAGAGGTCGAAGTCCTGGGGAAACATCGACGCCTGCACGAGCAGCGAGTATGTGCTCGCATCGAGCTGCTCAAGTGACCAGTGGAGGGAGGCGTCGAGGCTTCGGTGACGGCCAGCTGCTCCGCCACTGGCGTGTAGCAACCGCGGATGTTCACCAAGCCGATCGCTGATTTCGCGCGGAGACATTGTTCGCGTTCGAGCGGCGGCGAGCTCGAGCGCGAGCGGATAGTTGTTCAGTAGCGAACACAACTTGCGCACGTCGTCGTCATCGAAGGGTCCAGCGCCCACCGCCGTGGCTCGCGTCTCGAAAAGCGAGATTGCCGCGGCTTCGGACATGGGCCCCAGAGCGATGAGATGTTCGCCAGGTAAGCCGAGCGGCACGCGACTTGTGGCTATTACGTGAGCGCCGGGCGCGATCTGGCTCAGCTCGGCGACAAAGGTGCGGACCCAATCGATGAGATGTTCGCAGTTGTCTAGGATCAGGACGAGCCGTCGGTCTCGTACGTATCCGAAGATTGTGTCGTTAGATGACAGCTCTTGTTTGCGGATCTCGAGGCCGGTGATGAGGGCCGACCGGGCTTCGCTTGCGTTGCTCGCTGGTGCGAGATCGATGAACCAGACGCCATCGTTGGAGACGCCCTCGGTTCTTGCTGTCAACGGCTGAACCATCGACCGGCCAGCGGCCTTGGCCGTTCTGCTCTTGCCGATGCCGCCAGGACCAACGATCGTGAGAAGTCGCTGTTCGCTGGCAAGAGCCGCGACTTCCCCTACCTCAGGTCGCTCAATGAACAGGTCGAGGTCGGCGGGAACGCTGTGTTCGAATCGGTTTGGTCGAGTCTCCGGTTCATGATTGACTCCCTCGAACTCGTCGCGCCAACCCGCCGCGATGCGCTCCTCGAGCTCTCGAAGATCATCGGATGGATCGAGGCCGACGGAAGTTCCGAGATGGGATCGGTAGCGTTGATAGAGCCGAAGGGCCTCGGTCTGGCGGCCCTGCGCGGCCAGCGCCCGCATCATGAGCCCATGGGGCCGGTCGCTTAACGGGTGCTCGCGAAGGTGCGGGGTCAACAGGGCTACCGCTGCGACGGCTCGATTCGAGCGCACCAGTGCTTCGGCTAGGTCCTCGATCGCGCCTGTCCGTAACTCTGCAAGGCGCAGCGACTCGGACTCGGGCCACTCGACCTCGGAGAAGTCAGCGAAGGCTGCGCCGCGCCAAAGGTCAAGCGCTTTGGACAGGATCGCGACGCGGTCCGGCGCCGAAACGGTTCTGGCCCGCTCGACGGCTTCCTCGAACTCGATTGCATCAACTCTGTCAACTGTGTGGAGTGCGTAGCCGGCTGCGTCGGTGCGAAGATCGTCGCCGATCTCACCGCGCAGGTGGTGAATATGTTGATGGATGATGTTTCGGGCGCTCGCGGGTGGGTTGTCGGGCCAAATCTGGTCGATGGCCTGGGCCATCGAAACGGTGCGTCCACGCGCACAGAGCAGAAGAGCCAACACCAGGCGACGCTTCGGTGGGCCAAGCGATATCTCCTCGCCGGAGCGCAAGAGACGCAGTGGGCCGAGGACCTCGTAGCGCAGGAGCACGGTCACGCAGGGCCGCGTCTGCCGTCGTCCATGTCATGCACCGCCTGTCTGCACGGGCCAACCGTAGTGGATTGGATGTTCGTACTCATCACAGGCCAGATAGCCGTACGACGACACGCCGGTCGGCGGGCCCCGTCGTGATGCAAGCAGGCCAGTCACTGTCCAGAAGTCGACCGGCGAGCGAAGGGCTTTCTCACCGACTCAGATCCCGGTATCCGGGTTCCAGATCGGTGAGAACCCCATGGCGGCGTATGCGCGCGGTCGAGACCTGCCTCGGCCGTTGCTCGGTCTCGCGGATCGCCGCTGCGATACTGCTGCGCCATGGGTGTGCATGCGGATCGAGGCGACATTCTCAGCGACCACGACGCGGTGGCGCTTGGGGCGCTGGTTGCCGAGGGCGAGGTCTCGCCGTTGGAGCTGGTCGAGGCGGCGATCGCCCGAGCTGAGTCGGTGAACGATCGGATCAATGCCGTGGTCACCAGGGACTACGACCGGGCGCGAGAATATGCGCGGTTGCTCACCGCTTCGGGTTCAGGCGCAGGGGGTTCAGTCGCAGAGGGTTCCGGGCCGTTTCATGGTGTGCCGATCTTGATCAAGGACATGGGTGTGGTCGCGGGGCTCCGGACCGGGTTCGGTTCTGCTTCGATGGCCGACAGCGCGCCGGCCACGGCTGACGACGCGGTTGTCGGGATGATCCGTGGCTTCGGCATGACGATGCCGGCCACGACGACCACGCCCGAGTTCGGGTTGACGTGTTCGACCGAGTTCCCCGACACGCCGCCTACCCGCAACCCATGGAACACCGCGCACACGGCTGCGGGATCGTCGGGCGGTTCGGCGGCGATGGTTGCCGCGGGCGTGGTTCCGATGGCGCACGGCGGCGATGGGGGAGGCTCGCTTCGCCTGCCGGCATCGGCGTGTGGCCTGGTCGGGCTGAAGCCGAGCCGTCATCGTCTGATCGGACTCGAAGGCGACGACAAGATGCCGGTCGAGATCGGCGTGCCCGGTGTGATGACCCGCACGGTGCGCGACACGTGCGCATTCATGGCCGAGGCCGAACGTCACTTCCACACCCCGAAGTTGCCTCCGCTGGGACTGGTCGAACGCCCCATTGAGCGGCCGTTGCGGGTGGGCGTGTTGATCGATGTGCCGACTGATGCCTTTGTCGAGCCGGAGGTTCGTTCTGCTGCGGAAGCCACGATCGCGCTGCTCGAGTCGCTTGGTCACCGAGTCGAGCGCATCGAATCGCCGATCGGGCGCCAGTTCGAACAGGACTTCATCTTGTATTGGGCATTCCTGGCGTTGGCGTTGCAGCGCGGCGGTCGCAAGATCATCCACCGCGACTTCGATCCGGCGGGACTGTCGCTGTTCGTGGCCGACTTGGCGGCCTACGCGTTGCGCAACATGCATCGCATGCCGACCGCCGTGCGCAGGCTTCGCCGCACGACCCAGGTGCTCACCGATGGACTCGGTGCCAACGACGTCTTGTTGACCCCGACCGCGGCTCGACGAACCCCCGAGCTCGGCTTCTTCGACATCAATCAGCGATTCGACGAGCTCATGCCGAAGATGGCTCACTGGGCTTGCTATACGCCGATGGCGAACACGAGCGGGCTGCCCGCCATCTCGCTCCCGCTCGCCCATGACGACGAACTCAACCTGCCGATCGGTATGCAGTTTGTTGCTCGCATGGGCCAGGAGCGGCTGTTGTTGGAACTTGCGTTGCAGCTCGAAGCCGCCCAGCCCTTTCGACGCCTGGGCTAACGACCCGCAGGTGCGGTGATGCGAAGCAGCACATCGCCCTGTGGCGGACACGTGCCGCGTCCGTCGCAGTTGCTGGTCATCACATACAGGCCGCCGTTGCCGTCGGGAACGACCGTGCGCAGGCGTCCGAACTGGTTGAAGAGGTGGACTTCGTGGGACACAACGGCGTGTGGCGGTTCGGGGTGGAACCGGACGCTGTGCAGGTGGCGTCCGAAGTCGCGCCCGACGGTCGTGAACAGGAACCGATCGGTGAGTTCCGGGATTGCGGTGTCTCGGTAGAAGGCCCCGCCGGTTGGTGGCACTGAGGCGTTCCAGGTGAGTGCTGGCTCGATGGCCCCGGGTGCGTCGTCACATCCCCACGCGAGCGGCCAGCCCAGGTTGTCTCCGGCCTGCACGACATTGATCTCGTCGAAGCCGCGCAGCTCGGGCATGTCGAGTTCGAGCCCCGATGGGCCGTGGTCGACGACGACGAGCGTGTCCTCGTCGAGCCAGTCGTAGCCTTGCGTGTTGCGAATTCCGCTCAAGAAGATTGGGCTGGCCGGATCTGGGTTGTCTTGTGGGATGGACCCGTCGAGTTCGAGACGCAGCATCTTGCCGGCGAGGGTGGTGGGGTCTTGCGCCTCGGCGGGATCGAACGCGCCGATGCCGACGTAGAGCTTGTTGTCGGGGCCGATGTGCATGCGTCCTCCTTGGTGGTGAACGCCGGCTGGAATGTCGTCGAGCACGACGAGGTCGAGTGATGTGCTTCGCTGGTCGGGGGCCAAGCGGTGTCGTTCGATGCGTCCGGTGAATCGTCCTGGTTCGGGCTCGACGTTGTAGAAGAGGTAGAAGAGCCGGTTGTCGGCGAAGTCGGGGTGCAGCGTGACACCAAGGAGTCCGCCTTCGGGGCCGAGCAGGTCGATGCCGAACAAGGGCGGCGGCAGGCCGACCTGAGGTTCGAGTATCGGGTCGGCGATCAACTCGCCGGCTTCGACGACGCGCACACGTCCCGGCCGCTCGGTGATCAGCAGGTCGCCGCTGGGCAGGACCGCCAGGCCCCAGGGAACTTCGAGGCCGTCGATGACGACTTCGACGTCGAGCGCGAGATCGCTGACCGGTCCTGGGGAATCAAGGTCGATGCGACACTCGACATCGACTCGGGGCGCCGGCACCTGGGTCGGTGTCAGCGCCGGCGCCGACGTCGGTGTCGCTCTCGTGGGTGCGGCAGTTGCAGGCGCGGTGAGTGGCGCACTCGTTGCAGCCGGTGTCGCTGGTCGCGGTGTAGGTGCCGTCGCTGCGGCAGGTGAGGTCGGTGCGGGGAGTGCCGGTGCAGCTGATGGTGTTGGGATCGCCGATGGTTGCGCAACTGGGGTATTCGCTGCGCACGCGGTGAGGGTGAGCATCGCCGCACATGCGATGATCGTCGACCGCAACCACATTGTCATCCGCCTGATGATCGCAGATCTCGCGCCGGCGCCGGCTTCGAGCCGCGGCGATCGGCCTTCGATCGGCGTCAGTGGTCGCGAACGACGAAGCGCTACACGCCGCCTACCTCCACGCCGCGGTCGGCGACGACGTTGCCGCAACCCTCGAGGGTGTACTCGGCGCCGAAACAGCCCAGTTGGTCTCGCCGAACATTCGCGACTCTCTCTCGTACAACATCATCGACCCGGCCGCGCTCGCCACGGCCGCCGGGTACTTCGACCAGGCCGGCAACATCGAACGCAAACTCGCCGCGCTCAAGGCCTACGAAATCGCCGGCGACCAAGCCCTGACACTCGGCGACGAGTTCGTCACCCTCGTCCTC
>CALLPT010000029.1 GCA_938015575.1 uncultured Acidimicrobiales bacterium | reverse complement strand
ATCGCATTGGAGTCGTCAGCCACGAACTGCCTTCCTTGTCTCAGTGGATCAGGGTCAGTCGAACAGTTCGCCCAAGCCGTACAACTCGACCGCGTTGCCGCCGAGAATTGCGGCACGATCCGCGGGGTCGAGGTTGGCGGTCTGTTCGGACAGCATGTGCTGGCTCCACGGCCAGGTCGAGTCGCTGTGAGGGAAGTCGTTGGCCCACATCAACTGCTTGGCGGGCAACAGACCGGCTTCGGCCATGCGAAACGCCGACCAGTCATCTTGGAAGGTCAGCCGCACGTGGTCGGCGAAGTACTCGCTCGGTTTGCGCTCGATCTCGGCGGCTGTGAGCCAAGCCCGGTGTCGGCTGTAGGCGTGGTCCATGCGGTAGCTGTAGTGCGGCGCCCAGCCGGCGTCAGCCTCGACGCAGACGATCCTCAGGTCGGGGACGCGGTCGAACACGCCGCCGAAGATGAACGTGCCGATCAGGTCCTGATTACCCCGGATGATCGACATGAAGGTGTTGAGCTTCGGACCACGCGGCCGGTAGTTGGCACCGGTCAGGATGTGGAAGCTGGGCACGACGCCCAGGTCGAGGCAGGCGCGCCATACGTCATCCCATGCCGGGTCGTCATAGTCAGGGCCCTTGTCATAGGCCGGACCGGGCGTGCCCGGAAGCATGATGCCCCGCAGGCCGACAGCGTGGATGGCCTCGATATCGGCGATCCCCTCTTCGGGCGTGCGCATGGCACTTTGGCCGCACCCGAAGAGTCGGGTGCGATCGTGATCGCAGTACTCGGCAATCCAGCGGTTGTACGCCTGGAACATGGCGTGCTTGAGATCGAGGTCAGGGTGGTTGCACAACAGCATGCCGACCGACGGGTAGATGACTTCGCCATCGACGCCGTCCTGTTGCTGAGCCTCGACGCGAGCAACCGGGTCGTAGCCGGCCCGGTGCAGTTCGTCGAAGCGGGTGCCCTTCATCGACAACATGTCCGACTGGCGCCCGGCAGCCGAGTGAAGACCAAGGTGGATCTTGTAGGACATGCCGGGCACGTGGAAACAGGCGCCATCACCTGGCTCGTCGGTCAGGAATGGCGCTCGATCTCGAAAGGCGGGATCGATGCGATCGACGTAGGTGTCCGGCGGCTCGGTGATGTGCGAATCAGCCGAGATGATCGGCGTATCGATCGCCCGAGGGGCATTGGCGACGCGGTCGTCAGTCGTGAGGGCCATGCCCCACGCTAGGACGCCGCTGTCGCGCAGCTGCAAACGGTCTCGGCGTGCCCGACCGACGGAAAGGCCGATCGCGCCGTGACAAGAGCGCTCAGCTCGGCTCGCAGATCACGACGGGGATGTCGCGGCTCGTCTTGCGCTCGTAGGCCGCGTAGCCGTCGTCGCCGGTTGCGATCCGAGGCCACAGCGCAGCTTTCTCGTCGGGGGTCGCCGTGCGCGCTGTCAGCGCAATCGGCCCCTCACCGCCGATGAGTTCGAGCGTGACCTGCGGGTTGGCGACCAGGTTGCGGTACCAGTCTGGATGCCGGTCATCGCCGCCCTTCGAGGCGACGAGGACATACCGGCCCTCCTCGTGGATCGGTGCAGTCAGCATGACGGTGCGGGCCCGTCCGCTGGTCCGTCCCGTCGTGGTCAGCTTGACCACCGGCATGTCGGCGGCGGTCGCTCCGAGACGGCCACCGGAGAGAGCGATGACCGTCTTGTGCCCGGTGTTGATTGCTTTGAGCATGGAGTCTTTGGCGCGGTTGGCGATCGTCATTGCGATGCTCCTTTGGCGAGTCGACGGATCCGTCGAGCGAGCGGGCGGAACTGGGTGGCAGCGAAGGCGTTCTTGTTTACGTAGAGCTGGCCGTCCTCTATCCGCCACCGCTTCGGCGAGCCGGGGAGATCGAAGCCCAATGCCTTGCCGACGGCGCAGTGCCCGCCGAATGCGGGGGCGTATCGCCCGGGCTCGGCTTGGAAGAGGTCTCGGTTCGCTGCCGTTGCGAACGCCCAGATTGCGCCGCTCCATTCCCATGTGATGTCGGGATCGCCTTCGACGGCTGCATCGTCGCGGTGGTAGGACACCGCGTCGTAGCCGCGCAACGCTCGCCCTTGGGCATCGGTGAAGATCGAATTCGCGTCGTTGGTCATGGGTGACAGGTTGAGCCTTGTCACCATGTCAAGGTCAAGCGGCGCTCGTCGCCCGGGTAATCGGAACCTGCACTTCGATGACCTGTTCCGGGTCCCCCGCTTCGGGATCGGCGAGCAGCACTTCGCGAATCGGGCCCGAGATGCGGGCCGATTCGCGCTCGATCCAGTGCCCGATCGCCGCGTTGGTGAGGTGGATGTCGGTGCGATCGGTCGACCGGATCACCGAGACCGCTTCGACCTTGGGCAGCGTCGCTTCGCTCAGTCCGGTCTCGACCGCGACCTGTTCGATGCGCTCGTCGAACGGCACGGCCAGCTCGACGGGAAAGCCTTCTTCGTCGTAGTCCGAGGTCCAGCGGGCTAGCCCGTACGGCGCGGCCAGGTCGCCGATGTGGACGCGGAGGTCACGGGCCATGCACGACAGCGCGTCGAAGGCTTCTTCGATGTTGGCCGTCTGGTAGTTCATCGTCCAGACGCTTTGCTCCGGGATCGCTCGGACCACGATGTCGATCGAGCGGGTGTGCTCCTCGAGTTGGGAGATACGCGAGTCGATGCCTCGCAGACGCCGCTCGGCAGCCTCGAGCTCGGCGGCCAGTTGCTCTTGGCGCTGGGCGAGCATGTCACGCATCTCGGTCGGGGCGAGCCGGTCGCCGGTCATCTCCCCTATCTCGGCAAGACCGAACCCCAGGTCACGGAGCGCCACGATCTGGTTTACGTCTGCCAGCTGCGCGGCGCTGTAGTAGCGGTAGCCCGTCTGCGGATCGACGTGCGCTGGCGCCAACAGCCCGATGCGGTCGTAGTGCCGCAGGACTCGGGTCGAGACCCGGGCGAGATGGGCGAAGTCGCCAATCATGAACATGCCGGGAGGCTACGGGCACCCTTGACCGCTGGCTCCACAACGACAACCATCACCGACACCACACCGCCATCAACGGAACACCCGCCAGCCGCGTAGACAACCAACCCAGCGAATACAGCTAGGCCGAGTCGATCCCGTGACCGAACCTGTCCCGACGCTCGCCCAGCGCTTCGCGTTGGCCGCCAAGCGACTCGGCGTCGTACGCGACCGCCCGATCGCGGCCACTGGCCTTCGCGAGATAGAGCGCTTCGTCGGCGTGTCGGAGTACATCGGCCGACGGCAGGGATTCACCACCATCGGCAAGGCCGATCGATGCCGAGATGACAACTGGCTTGCTTTCGACCGTGAACGGCGTCCTGAGCGCCGCGTTGACGCGGTCCGCGACTTCCAGCAGCAACGAGAGCGACGGGGCATCATGCCAAGCGATCGCAAATTCATCGCCACCCAGGCGACTCACTGCAGCTTCGGGAGCGACTGTCCGGAGGCGAGCAGCGACCAACGTGAGTAGCTCGTCGCCGTAGTGGTGACCGTGCTGATCATTGACGGCCTTGAAGCTGTCAAGGTCGATGAGCATGATCGCGGGCGCTTGATCACGATGCGGCACTGCCTCAATGAACTCTCCGAACGCTCGCCGATTCAGCAGTCCGGTAAGCGAATCGTGACGGCTCTGGTGTTCGAGCACGACGTTCGCTGCTTCGAGATCGGCGACCAGCAGATCGTTGTTGTGCTGGAGGAGCGCGTTGCGATGGGCGGTCTGGTGCCAATCTCCGGCGAGCCCGTCGAGCGTCAGCACGGTGACGGCGATGACGGCCGCAGCCCATTTGACGTTGCCGTCGGCGAAGACAGCAAAGGCGACGATCGAAGCGAGTGTAAGTGGGACTTGGCCGGCGAGATACACCGTGCGGACTGCAGCGGTGGCCGCGAGGTTCGTGACCAACATCGCGAACGGCAAGGCGATCACCAGATACTGGTCATCGACCTGGCTGGGCATCATCCAGATCGGCAGGAGCGCCCAGATGCCGTTGGCTGCACCATTGGCCAGTGCGAGAGCTCGTGTCGGGTTCCGGTGCGTTCCGACATCGAGGCGCTTCAAAAAGGACAGTGCGGGTAGCGAGACCGCCAGGGCAATCGCCATTCCGATGACGAGTCCGATCCGGTTCGCGCTCCACCAGTAGACGGCAGGGATCGCAAGGCTGCCGGGCACCATCGTGCTTGCCGACGTTGTCATGGCCTTGTGCACCCCGGCCAACAGGTCGCGTTCGACCGCACCTTCGGCAGTGAGTGCGGCGCTCTTGCGTACGCCCTTCTTCATCCGCACCGCTTCCCCGACCTGTTCCCGCGAACGGCAACAAAGCGCGCTGGCTACAGGTCGACGATCGCTATGTGGGCGTCTTCGAGCGTGCCGATGTAGAGGCTGCCGTTGGCGACACGAGCGGCGGTCGTGATCGCGACCTTGCCGCTCGGGTCCTGGAGGTTGTGGGCGACCGAGCCGTCGGTGTTGTAGCCCACGACCAGCCCGTGGCGTAGCGCCTTGGGTTGCAGCGCCTCGGGCAGTCGGTGGGCGATGTGTTTGATCCAGTTGATGCCGCTCACCGCATCGACTTGGGTGTTGCGGGGCGAGGCGAAGCCGACCCACACGATGCCGTCGCTGAACGACAGGTTGTCGGGGAAGCCCGGCAGGTTGTCCAGGAACACCTCGCCCTGTCCGGCGCGCTCTCCCGCAATCCAATACCGGTGGATCCGGTACCGGGCAGTTTCAGCGACGAACACCGACGTCTGGTCGGCGTCGAGCGCCACGCCGTTGGCAAAGGCCAGCCCCGGCATGAGCTCGGTCAGTTCGCCGTCGACGGATCGGCGAAGCAGACGCCCGGTGGCGCGTCCTTCGAGGATGTCGCTGGTGTATTCGCCTAGGGGCCAGCGCTGCGACGACTCGGTGAAGTAGATCGTGCCGTCGTCGGCAACGGTCGCATTGTTGGTCAGGACGAAGCGGTCGGGCCCGATGCGATCGGCGAGGGTGTCGACCGTGCCATTCTGCGTGACTCGTTGCAGCCCCAGATCCGCGTTGCACACGAGTAGGTCGTCGCCGTAGAGCTCGATGCCGAGTGGCCGGCCGTTGACGTTTGCGATGGCGCTGGTTTCGCCGCCAGCGGTGATCCGCAGAATCGCTCCGTCAGCGGTGCCGGTATAGATCTGGCCCGACGGTCCGACGACGACATCTTCGGGACCCGTGAATGGCGTTGGTATGAGCCGGGCATGGGTGAGCCGGTCGTTTTCGGCATACTCGCCCTCGAGCTTCGGGGCCTTGGGAGCCGACCATTTTGCGGGCGAGAACTTTGCCATACGCCCACCCTAGATCCCGGCGCGACAGCTCAGCGGGGCCGGAAGTTCGGCCCGGTCAGCGGATGCGGAGCGCCTGGGGGCGGAACGTCAGATAGCCGATGGTGCAGACCAGGCCGACCAGGCTCGACAGCACAAGAGCCGTCGGAGCCCCGAGCACTTCGGATACTTCCCCGAGCGCGATCATGCCGAGCGGAAGCACGCCAATCGCCATCGAGAGCAGTCCCATGGCGCGGCCCCGCATGGCTGGTGGAACCGAGGTCATGACGAGCGCGCCTTGGGTCGCAGCAAAGGTGCCGACGAACGACGAAGCGATGAGGAGCGAAACGAACACCAACCAGTAGTTGTCGAACGCACCGAAGCCGATCAGGAACACAAAGGCGCCGATCGCGCCGCCCGCATAGGCGATGCCTCGTGGCACGACGCCGCGCAGTACGACGACGGCGCCGATCGCCATGCCCGCTCCCGTGGCGGCGGCCAACAGCCCGGTCGTGAACGGCGACGCGCCGACCCGTTGGGCAATGACGGGCACGATCGGGAAGTACGCGAAGTGGAAGAAGTTGACCAGCGCCGTGACGCCCAGGATCGACGCCAGGGTCGGGGTCTTGCCGGCGAGCCGGAAGCCGGCCTTCATCTCGGCAATCAACGACGGGGCCTCTTCGGCCGTCGCTGAGGGCTTCGGGGTCAGGGGCACCGATCGAAGCAAGTACGCAGCGAAAGCGATCGCGGCCGCGACGGCCAGGTAGGCGCCGCCCGCTCCGACAGCGCCGATCAGGGCGCCACCCGCCAAGGTCCCAGCCATGAGCCCAAAGGCCGAGGCGAGCCCTTCGAGAGCCATGGCGTCGTCGATGTGGTCGTCGCCGACCAGTTCGTAGACGAGGGTTCGGCGGGCGGTCATGTCGACGACCCATCCAAAGCCGGCGACGACCATGTACAGATAGAGCACCCAGAGCGGAAGATTCCCCGTGAGCGACAGCAGGCCGAGTCCGGCGGTGAGTGGTCCGAGCACACCGAACTGCACCAGCAGCAGTGTGCGTCGAGAGAAGCGATCCGAGACGGCACCGCCAAAGGCACCGGCGAACAAGAGCGGCGCCCACAGCAACACGCCGGTCAGCTGCACCAGGCGCGCCGAATCGGTCGCGTCAGCCACGACGTAGGCACCCAGGAAACCGATGCTCCAGCGACAGAGGCCCCACACCACGCCAACGGCATAGGTGGCCGCGAATCCAGGCTTGGCGAAGACCGCTCGCCGAGACGCCCACTCGTCTCGTTGTGCGGTTGGTAGGGCTCGTCCGATGCTGCATCCAATCACCCCGCAGCTACCGCCACCAAGCGCCCTGGACCCCCAGAGGTCGGGGCGACGCTGCCTCCGATGTCACGTTCGCGACGGCCGCGAGGTTCCGCGTATCAAATCACCGGCCACGCCGTCTCTTCTTCTGTACAGCGGCCCTGCCCGTCAGGTGGCCGATGACGCAGAGGAGCGATGCAATGACGATGCCAAAACGAATCTCCGGACCTCTCCGGGTCGAACGCCTGAACGACGGTCGACGCATGCTGTTGCGCGATCTCGTGATCGACCTGATGACCGATCTCGGTCTCGGTGATGGCGACTACGACGGCTTCACACGGTCGGACCGAGGCACGACTGTCATTACGGTCCCCAAGGATTTCGTGACGGATTTCTCTTCGATTCCCGGTTTCGCTCGCTGGCTGTATCGGTTCGACTCGGTCGACCTCGCCGGGTGCTGTCACGATTGGGCGTATTGGGTTGGCGTGCCACAAGCGCCCGCCGACGAGATCTGGCGACGCGTTGCGACCTCGGGCGAGTCCAGCAAGGCCCGAGTGGCGGGTTGGAAGGCCCGGTTGGGGTGGCTTGCACTTCGCATTGGCGGCGGACGGGCCTATCGAAACCATGCACAACGCCGCCGGGAGCGAGCCGCAAGAGCTACGGAGTCCGTGCAGTGACCGCGGAAGCCGCGAGCACTGGGTTGCATGCCACTCAAGCCTGACCGTTGACGCCCCATCGCAGGAGTTCGCCGGTGCGGGAGAGCACCGCGAAGCCGTAGCAGTCGCCACCGTCGCCGACGGTGCTGAGGTTCTGCATCGCGACGATCGCCGCTGCGCCTCCGACCGGCTCGATGTCGCAGGCCAGATCGACGACGATGGTCACCGTCCCATCATCGTTGCGCCCGGACACGAAGCGGGTGTGTTCACCAGCCCAGTCGAGTTCAGGGGCCGAGGCAATCGTCGTGATGGCGGCATTCACCTCGGCCGGCGTTGGCGAGTGAGTCGTGAGGTCAGACGATCCGCTCAGGTCGATCCCGGCCGGGAAAACAATGGTTCGTTCGCCGACGAGTGTCGGCATCGGATCGGTCATGACGGTCGTCTCCTCGGTGGCTTGGGCCGGCGCTGGTTCCGCGGCTGGTTCGCTCGCCCTGCAACTCACTGCCAGCACGGCTGCGCCGAGGGCGATGGTCAAAAGGCTGGCGCGCATCGGCGTAGTCACGGCTCCAGTATCGGCCAGATTGTTGGCCGCCATCAGTAGCGGCCTCGGCTGGGCAGATTGAGGTCATCACGAAGTGAGTTCTCGGTTGCCGCTCGGGTGTTCTGGTCGACATCGGCGACGGGCGATACCGGCGCCGCGCTCGATGTGTCGTTGTCGTCTTCGTCGAACGGCAGGCCGACGACGCTCAGTTCGCGATTGTTGGCGACGCGATTGTTGCCGGACCCGTCCACCTGTGCCGTCGGATTGCCCGATGCATCAAGCACGACAGATCCGGCACCATCGTGATTCGCTTGTTCGGACTCGCCCGGGTCGAGCGTGCCGTTCACGTAGTCATCGGCATGGATCAGTTCGTGATGGAACCCGACGACGGGCGGTCGATCCATCCACGGTTCCGCCGATCCAAGGCTGGTCTTGTCCAGCTGATACTCGACGCCCCCTGATTTGCCGCTTCCATCGGTGCCGTCCTTTTCCCACACGTCGCCCGTCCCGGTCGAATAGGCCCGATTGTTTCCATCGGTTGAGGGCACAACGGTCACCCGGTGGCCTCCGGCGTTCGTGTCGATGCTGCGCAGAATCGCCGCGCCGCTGGGCACCGCAGCGAGTGTGTCCAGGTCGGCTTGGACCCGGTCGCTGAACACATCGTCGCCGCTGATGTCGATTTGGCCGGCCGTCGGTGTGTAGATGTCGAAGATCTCGACGTCGCTGCCATCGGTCTTGTCGGTGGCGACCGAGTCGCTTGCCTCGGCCCACACCCGATCGATATCGCCGGCGTGGCGATCGCTGACGGTGTCGGCGCCGCGGCCTCCAATGATCACGTCGTCGTCGGCGCCGCCGTACAGCGTGTCGACGCCGTCGCCGCCAGCGACGACATCGTTGCCGGCGTTGCCCGACACGAGATCAGCGCCCCAACCACCGTCGAGATAGTCGGCGCCGGTACGCCCGTAGAGGCGATCGTCGCCGTGGCCGCCGTAGATCGTGTCCTTGCCGAACCCGCCGTCGAGATAGTCGTCGCCTCGGCCGCCGTCGATGTAGTCGCGTCCGGTCCCGCCGACGATGTGGTCGAACCCGGCGCCGCCCGTGATGGAGTCGTGGCCCGCACCGCCGTCGATCCGGACGCCGACCGGGGCGGCGAACGGGATCGGTGTGCCACCCGGACCCATCACCGT
>CALLPT010000028.1 GCA_938015575.1 uncultured Acidimicrobiales bacterium | reverse complement strand
GCGGGATGCCTGGGAGCGCCTCGCGGGCCAAACCTTGCTGTTGATGTCGCGCCTGGCCGACATCGCCCCCGAGGTTCAGGCGGCCGCCGGCGATCACCGCACGATCGCCGATGCCATTGCATCGGGCGATGCCAACACCGCACAAGCCGTCATAGCCGAACACCTGACCGCGGCAAGTATCGCCATGCGTACCCCGCCGGCCGAGGAACGCTGAGGCCGGCACTGGCGACGGGTACAGTTTCGGTCTGGCCGCATGATGCAACCGGAAAGAGACGCCATGAGACGGTTGTTGGCGAAGCGACGCATCGCCGCGATCGCGTTGGCGACGGTGACCTTCACCGCAACGCTCGCCGCCTGCTCCGCCGAGCCTGACGAGCTGGGCTGCGCCCCGGAACACGATGCAGCGGAGTCGGTGCCACGACTTTGGATCGAGTCGACCCTCGATGCGATCCGTCGCGATTTCCCCGACCCAACCGTGCACGCACGAAACCTGTGGCATGTCTCCGCTGCCATGTGGGATGCGAACGCGGCCTACGACAACAACCAGCGCAGCTATTTCGGCGTCGGCGTCGTCGCCGAGGCCCCAGAAAACGACGAACAGGTTCAGGCATTCCAGTCGACGGCGATGAGCTATGCCGCCCACACCCTGCTTCGTTCGAGGTACCGCTCGGCGGTCGGCGCAGACGAGTCGATCGCTCAATTCGATCAGCTGATGCAGACCCTGTGCCTGCCGCTCGACGACCGCGCCGACGACTACCCCCCAGCCAAGCTCGGCCGCGAGATCGCGACGCACGTAATCGAGTTCGGTCACGACGACGGCTCCGGCGAAGCCGACGGCTACCGCGACCCGTCGTACGCGCCGGTGAATCAGCCCCTCGTCGTCGCCAGCGACGACGCGACGATGGCCGACCCCGATCGGTGGCAGCCGCTTGAACTCGAGCGACGGGTGACCCAGAACGGGCAACTCGAAGACGGCGCGGTCCAGACCTACATCGGCTCACACTGGGGATGGGTCACCTCGTTTGCGTTGCCGACCCCCGATTTCAACGGTTTGACCGTCCCGGTCGAAGCGCCGCCCTTGTTCTCATCGGCTCAGGAGAGCTACATCGACGAAGCGGTGCAGGTCATTGCGTACGCAGACGTGCTCGGCGGCGACAACGGCGCACGCACCGACGACTTCGGGCCGGCGAGTCGCGGCAACACCGCCCTCGGCGAGACGGTCGGCAACGGCCATGACCTCAATCCGGCGACAGGTGAGCCCTATTCGGCGAACCCGATGCGCCACGACGACTACGGCCGTGCGGTAGCGGAGTACTGGGCCGACGGCCCCGACTCGGAAACTCCGCCCGGCCACTGGAACGCACTCGCGATCGACGTCTCGGATCGCCTGGATCAAGACGCACTTCGGTGGCAGGGCGAAGGCGAGCGCCTGAACCGTCACGCCTGGGACCTACGCCTGTTCTTCGTCCTCAACGCGGGGATGCACGACACCGCCGTTGCCGTCTGGGGAGCGAAGCGCGCCTATGACTACCCGCGCCCGATCTCGATGATCCGGTCGCTGGGCCAACGTGGCCTCTTGCCGGAGACGCCGGGCCTGGTCGAGACGGTGACCGCGACCACGATCGACGCCGGCCGCCATCCGTCGCGCTTCGCCCCGGGTACCACGGTCGTGCGGTCCTGGATGGGTCCGGTGATGGACCCCGAATCTCAGCTTGCCGGGGTCGACTGGCGCCCCGTCGCCGAATGGCTTCCCTACCAGCGGCCGACGTTCGTGAGTCCGGCCTTCGCTGCCTATGTGTCGGGCCATAGCGGGTTCTCGCGGGCCGCCGCTGAGCTGTTGACGCGGGCGACGGGATCCGAGTTCTTCCCCGGCGGAATCCAGGTTCATGCGATCCCGGCAAACACGTTCCTGCACGAGGTCGGGCCGTCTGAAGACATCGAGTTGCAGTGGGCCACGTACTTCGATGCGGCCGACGAGGCCGGCGAGTCGCGGCGCTATGGCGGCATTCACATCCCGGCAGACGACTTGGCTGGCCGACGAGTCGGCGCGACCGTCGCGGAGCTTGTTTGGGCCGCCGCTCAGCCCTTGGTCGGAACCTAGCGACTTGACCTTGTCCCCGAGTGGAACCTTTACGCTGTTGGCTTGCAGGCTCGGCATCGACCATGCGCGCGTGAACTTGCGCGCAGCAATATTCGACAGACAACGATCGGTCACGCACCACATGCCCCCTCCGACAACCATTCCCGGTGCCGCGACAAGATGCGCTCGTCATCGTCGCCGTGAGAAGACTTCGGTGACCCGACGCGAACCGCCAGCACGCCCACACGTCCACGCGATGGCCGCGCTGGCCATCGCCATTGTCGCGGTCCTGGCGCTCGCACCGAACGCCCACGCCCATACCGCGTTCGAATCGTCGGATCCGAGCGACGGCGCCACGATCGAACGGCTCGTGAACTCGATCACCGTGACTTTTACCGGAGCCGCCGAGCCTGCCGGCGAGGGATTCCAGGTCCTCGCCCCTGACGGCAGGATCCTCAGCCCACACGTCGAAGTCGGCGACGACGAACGGACCTTCACGCTCACGCTCGATTCGCCCCTGGGCGACGGTGCCATCGGCGTGCGTTGGAGCGTGCGCGCCGGCGACGCGCACCCGATCGAGGGTGCGTTCAGCTTCACGACGACCGCCCCGGTTCCAACCGCCCTGCCCGAACCACCACCCGACTCGGGCGACTCGGCCTCGGCTCCCCCGGTGACCGACGACGACCCCGCCGAATCGGCATTGACAGAGATCGCATCGCCCGAGACAGCGCCGCCCGAGACAGCGCCGACCGACCTTGGCACCTTCTTGGAGACGAACGAGAGCGAGGGCATTTCGGCGGCGGACATCGTCGGGTTCGGAGGGCGAGCGCTCGCCATCCCGGCGGGAATGCTGGCCGTCGGCGCCTCGGCCTTGCTCTTGGTGTTGACGGGTGACCTTTTGCGAGAAGCCCGTCGTCACTCCTGGATCGCCATCGCCGCAGCGATCGCCGCCGTCGGGGCGACCGTCGAAACGATCTCGTTCTTCATCGACGGGGCCAGCGATCTCCTCGCGGGCCAGCCCGGCATCGCCATTGTTCTCCGGCTTCTCGGGGCGCTGGCGATTGCCGCCGGGTCGCTGGGCCGAATCCCCCCACTCCAACTCGGCGGATCTGTCGCCGTGATCGCTTCGTTCCTCTTTGACGGCCACACCGTGAGCAAGGGCAACCGGTTCGTGACCGGCCTGGCGGACTTCGCCCATGTCGGCGCCGCGTCGGTATGGATCGGCGGCATCGCGCTACTGCTCGTCGTCGCCAAGTCGGCGAACCCCTTGCTCCGCTCTCAACTTCCGGCGTTTGCCGCTCGCTTCTCCGTCATCGCATCGGCAGCCCTCGCCGTCGTCGGCCTCGCCGGCATCGCGCTCACCGCCACCATCATCGACTCGTTGTCCGACATCTGGACAAGCACCTGGGGCCAAACCTTGATGGCCAAGACCTTGTTCGTGGCGGTGGCAGTCGCACTCGGTGCCCACAACCACTTCCGCCTGGTGCCGGCGGTGACACGAAACGAACCCGAAGCCATCGCCCGGCTCGGCCAGACGCTGCGCATCGAGATCGTCGTGCTCGCCGTCGTTGCAGCATTGACGGCGTTGCTCGTCGTTGGCGGCACCTGAGATGAACGATGCCAAAGTGGCGGTCACCCTCGCCGCACTTCTCCTCACCGCGGTCGCCGGTGTCCTCTGGTTCACTCGCCCAATCGACACCGAGCTGGCAGCAGCGACCTACATCGAACCAGTCGCATCGACGGGCGTGGTGCACGAATATCGCCTCGTGGCCGCGCCGACGACCGGGTCACTCACCGAGGGAACCGAGACCGACCTGTGGACCTACAACGGCGCAACGCCTGGGCCGGAAATCCGCATCACCCACGGCGACACGGTCCGAGTGGTCCTCGAGAACAACCTGCCCGAGCCGACCTCGATCCATTGGCACGGGATCCGGGTTCCCCATGCCATGGACGGTGTTCCCGGCCTGACCCAGGCGCCCGTCGCTCCGGGCGAGACCTTCACCTACGAGTTCACGCCGCCCGATGCAGGCACGTATTGGTATCACTCGCACCGACGCGGCAACGAGCAACTGGCTCGGGGCCTCTACGGCGCCCTCATCGTCGAGAATCCTGCCGAGCCGACCTACGCCGTCGACGAGGTCTGGCTCATCGACGATTGGCGAGTCGACGACCAGGGAACACTCGATCCGGACTTTGCGTCGTCGGCTGACGTCCACCACTCCGGACGTTGGGGCGAACTGTTCACCGTCAACGGCGCCACGGGCACCGAACTTCGTGCGGCGCCGGGGGAACGGATCAGGCTGCGCCTCGTCAACACGGCAAATGCTCGGATCTTGCAGCCCGACTTCGGTGCGCTCGATCCGGTTGTCATAGCCATGGACGGGCTTCCGGTTGCGAGGGCCTTCTCGGCCCATGGGGTCGAGTTGGCGCCGGGTAACCGCATGGACATCGATGTGACCATCCCGAGCGATGCCAGCGGCGAATTCAGCATCGGCGATTTCTTCACCGGCATCACGCCAACCGAGATCGCGCGGATCGTTGTCGACGGCGACCCGGTTGCCACACCCGACTTCGAGCCACCGACCGAAGGTCTCCCCGACTGGTCCCTGGCGGCCGACGACCCGGCCGACCACACCGTGACGGTCACCCTCTACAGCGAGTTCGCCGAAGCCGACGCCGACGAACAAGAAGCGATGCTTGCCGGCGAACGCGACGCCACGTTCCGATGGGAACTGAACGGCGAGGCGTGGCCGGCGGCCGAGACACTGACCGCCGACCAGGGCGAACTGCAGAAGATCCGCATCATCAACGACTCGGGTCAGTTTCATCCCATCCATCTCCATGGCCAGTTCTTCCAACTCGTTTCCCGCAACGATGTGCGCGTCTCCGAGGGCCACTATCGGGACACGGTCTTGATGAGCGCCTTCGAGACGATCGAGATCGTCGTCGGCGCCTACGACGTCGGGACCTGGATGCTGCACTGCCACATTCAGCTCCATGCCGAGTTCGGTATGGCGATGCTGTACGAGGTGCGGCCGTAACGCCGCGTCAGTGAGGCGCTCATACCACGCTGGGTAGATTTGCCTAAAGAACGGGAGCCTCTGTCCGATAGGGGTTTCCATGACAGCAGCGCGAGGGTGGTACCACGCCGAGGGAGATCCTCCTGGCACGGTCCGGTTATGGAATGGCGAGCAGTGGGTGGGGTTTCCTCAACGGGACCCCGAGGCGGCCATGGCTGCCGAGAAGGTCTTGCTGGGACCGGCGCGAGGGCAACAGCGGCTGAAGCCGTGGGGCGTCCTCGCCATGATCGGTCTCGTCGGACCCGCACTCGCCTATCTGTTCCAGGTTTATGTGCTCGTGCGAATCCTGCAGGTGATGGGACGCTACGAGGGGCAGAAGCTCGAGGCCGTGTTCACCGCTGAACCTGACCAGGTGATCGTCGATGTCGTGGTCCTGCAAGTCATCGCTTTTGGCGCCGTTGCCGGCTTGTCCGCCCTGGCGGGGCTCTTGTTCATACCGTGGTTCTTCGTTGCGTATCTGAACCTCAGCAAGTGGACGCGCACTCGGTACGAGACATGGTGGGCGATTCTGGCGTGGCTCATTCCCTTCATCAATCTGCGCCGCCCCAGCCACATCATGCAGGAGCTGTGTGAAAGCAGCCCCCGCCCCGACCGCGAGGGCGAGATCAATCCGGTCGCTGCCTGGGCGTGGTGGATTGCCTGGCTGACGGCGTCGACGGGCGTCCAGATCCTGCAGTGGTGGGCATTCAACAGCGCCGACTTCGCCACGGTCCAGATGATCTTGATCATCGCCTGCGGGCTCTGTGTGCTGGCTTCGATATCGGCGATCCTCGGCTTGCGCCTGGTGTGGCAGATCAGCTGGCATCAGGATCTTCGGTTCAAGCGCGAGGCCGTCGCGAGCTCTACGGCCTCGCTCGCCACGGTCTAGCAACCCCGCCTAGTGGAACGCCGAGGGCTCGCCGCTACCCGCCAATCGAGTGGCGGGAGAAGAACTCCCAGCTGACCTCGGTTGCGCTGATGTCGTCGGTGGTGACGCCAAGCCCAAATCCTTCGCTGATGGCGAGCGAGATGGCCGAACCAGGCCAGGTATGGCCGGCGTTCTCGATGCCGTAAAAGGTCATCTCGACAGCGCAGTTTTGGTAGTCGTATTTGGTGACGTC
>CALLPT010000027.1 GCA_938015575.1 uncultured Acidimicrobiales bacterium | reverse complement strand
GTGTGGCCGTCTGCGTTCTCGACATGGACGAGATGTCCGTTCGGGTCGAAGCCCTGGCGCAGCCGCGTAACGCCTTCACTCGCCACGCCGACGATCTGGCTCATCGCGTCGAACTCGATGTCGAAGATCGTGCCGTCGGTGGCGACGACGCGATCTCGATTCCCCATGACGTCGAACTCGAACTGCACCGAAGCACCCGACGCGTCGGTGAGCTCAGTGGCTTCGCCGTGCGAGGCGTAGTCGAGCGCAAATGTTTGCTCGCCGTCGATGGTTCCGGCGGAGAGGCGACCAGCTGAGGTCCACTCGAACTCCTGGCGACGACCTGACGGCAGCGCCATTGCCGTGATCTGGCCGGCCGCATCGCTTTCGAATTCTGTGCGCGTTCCATCGCGGTCGGTGACCGAGGCGAGCGAGCCATCCGGGTGGTACTCGAGCCGGCTTTGTCGGCCGAGCGCATCGGTCATCTGGGTCATCTGGCCGTCGGCGTTCCAAGCGAACTCGAGCACGACACCGTCGGGGTCGACAACCTGGACCGGCAAACCGCGGCTATCTCGGACAAAGGTCGTGACACCGCCCAACGGGTCGACGACCTGACTCGGCAGGCGCTCGCGGCCCGTGTAGTGCAGCTCGTAGCGGCCACCATTCTCGCGAGTGATCGCGACGAGGCGATCCATCTCGTCGTAGTCACGGACCTCCTCTGAGCCGTCGGGACGGATCGTCTTGGTCACCAGGTCGCGTTCGTCGTCGGCCAGGTATTCGTACCGGGTCGTGTGGCCGCCACGATCGCGCAGCTCGACCAGGCGATCCCGTGCGTCCCACCGCATGCGCATCGCCCGACCGTCGCCGCCGATCATCGCGGTCATGTTGGCGCGCTCGTCGTGCACCATCACGTTCGGCGGGCCATCGTTCTCGTCAGTGACGCGGAACGTGCCGTTCTCGCCGTACTCGTACAGGCTGCGGCGGCCGAAGGGGCTCAGCTGCGAGGTGACCCGACCCCACTCGTCATAGGTGTTCTCGGCGAGTACGACGCCATCGGCATCGATCATGCGCTCGATGCGCCAGTCGTCCCCGACCTCGTAGGACATGGCGCCGCACGGTCGGTCCACACCGAGCAGGAGGTCGCCGTCGTGGCGGTAGCGAGCCGAACGCCCATCCGAGGTCACGGCTTCGACCACGATGCCGTCGACGAGTCGGTACGTCACCGACCGTCCGCTCTGCTCCTCGGTCGCTACCCAGGTCTCAGACTCGCCACGCTCGCTCCGGATGAGCGTCCAGACGGCGTGATCTCGTGCACCGCCGAGCAGCACGCCTTGGTCGTCGAACCACCAGCTCGCATCGTGGCCCTCGTCGAGTCGGTAGCCACCATCGATACGCGACAGACGAAGCATCCGAGCGGCGTAGGGAGCGAAGCCGCCATCGGCGTTCGGCACGAATCCGATCACGCCGCCGTCGGCGAGGGTCACGTTCGCCACCCCACGCGCGTCTACGTCGACATGCATGTCGAGCGCCGACGACCAGCCAAGGCCGAACCGGCATTGCTTGAGCACCGCGGCGTTGTAGACCCGCTCGACATTGAGGACGTCGGCGAATCCGGGTAGTTCGAGATCGACTTCGTGGTGGAAGAAGTTGCCCGTTGCGGCATTGATCGGATCGTCGACCACCCCGGAGTTGGGCGGCATGCCGAAGAACTCCTGATCCGACGGCTGGATCAGCCCGGGCGCCTGGTCGGCACCGCGCAGGCGCAACGCCTTGTCGATCGCTTCGTTGCTGATCGGCACGTCGCTGCCGCCGAATTGGGCGACAACGTCATGGACCGTGAGCACAGCGATGTAGTGCTGGCTCAGGAAGTCGAGCAGCAACTGACTGGTCTGCACACCGTTGTTTCGCGAGAACGCCCACTCGCAGCGCGACTTCTGGCCGTCGGCCATCGGCGGAATTGGCTGCCATGCATTGCTCAGGGCGGTGAGCTCGGTCTCGAGTGCGCCCAGGTAGCGGGCGACCAACTCCAGGTCGATCGAGCAGGTGCCGGTATCGGCGCCGAGCGAGGCCCGTGACTGGTCGACCGTCACCGGTTCAGGATCAGGCTCTGGCGGTTCCGGTGGGGCTTCTTCGTGGCCTCGGTGCTGGCTCGCAGCCTCGTCGTACTCTTCGCGCGAGATCGTGCCCTGGTCCGAACTCGGTGCCGTCGCGCCATAGGAGACCGAGCACGAATGACTTCCGTTCTGAAACGTCGCGAAGCTCGCGAAGTTCGCAAAGCCGTTCGTCGCGGAAGGACGCAATGGCCCGGCGACATCGGGCATCTCCTTGAGTGCGTCGCCCTCGTGATTGCCCTTGAAGATCCAGCGCAACAAGAAGACATCCCAACGGCCCTTGTCGCGTGCCTTGACCCGCTGGATCTGCTCGACGTACGCCTCGGCCCACAGCACCCGGTTCATCTGGGCCGCTGAGTTCTGCCAGCACTCGCCCCACTCATCAGCGTCGTGGCGGAGCTTCGCCGAGGTCACGGTGATGTTCTCGTCTTGCTCGATGGCCCGCTTGCGAAACTCCTCGCCCCACGGGCCGCTGAAGGCCTCGGTGGCGAAAGCTGCATCGCGTACCGGCGCGAGCCGGTTGCGGGCGGCGTCGAGCTTGTCGGCAAAACCCTCGAACTCGCGGGCCAGGTTGAGGGCGCCGTCGAAGTCGAAGACGGGACGGTAATAGGCGGTGACCACGGTGATCTCCAGGAAGACAGGCGAACAGGGGCAGGGTTCCGGGGGCCGATACCCCCGGATCCATCACATGTTCAGGTCGGTCATCTGGTTCGAGATCGCCTCGAACATCATGTTGCGACTCTCTTCGACACCTTGGGTGGCGACGGTGGTGAGCTTCTGGATGTGGCCGAGTGCGTCGTCGTACTCGGGGCCCATCCAGGACTCGCGCACGCCGAGGTTCGTGAACTCGCTCAGGTGGTCTTGGTACAGGCCGTTGATGTCGCCATAGATGCGGTTGCAGTTGTCTTGGAGCGTGGTCAGGATCGAGCTGTCGGCGGTCTCGAGTTCCTCGTCGACGATGATGGCCGGACGCGTGATCTTCACCGTCGGTGGCTCGAGCTGAATTGGCGCGCCACCCAGGTTCTGGGCGATGAATGAGCTGGCGCCACTGACGGCGTCGGCCATCTGCTGCATGTTGAGCGTGCAGGTGTTGCCGAACTCGACTGCGTTGTCAGCGCAGGTCTCTTTGAAGTTGCGAGCCCGGGCACCGTTGTACTCCACCGATGCGGCCTCGTCGATCAGCTCACGCAGCTTGATCTCGATCTGATCGAAGATCTCGACACCTCGGTGTCCGTAGGCCTCGATGTCGGCTCGGCGGGTCTGCTTCTTGACCATTGGTCTCTCCTCTGGGTCGGGTGTTGACGTGACCCAAAGGTAAAAAAGGTCCCCGATTCTCGATAGGGGGACGACTCCCCCTGAGCCCCCGGGGACGGGGGGACCCGGTGCTGTCAGGCCCCGAGCTGTCAGGCCCCGACCTGTGTCAGAAGAAGCCGAACACCACGGCCGCGATCACGTCGACGGCGGCGTCTTCGTCGGTCGAAGATGCGGCCAGCCACAGCCCGACGGCAATAACGATTGCAGTGGCGATGATCAGCGCGGCGATGAACCAGCCCGACCCGCCTCGTCGTGACGCCCGAACGGCCGGCACGGCCGGCACGCGAGCAGCAAGCCGCGGGCCTGGCTCCCACAGCCCGACCCGCTCACCATCGATCGCGACGGTGTCATCGACGAGGCTGTCATCGCCGACCAGAAACGAGTCCGCCGGCGGTGTGCCCCCATGATCGCCAGGGACCCTGGCGCGCAAGGGGACCGTCTCGTCGCCGGGGGTCAGTTCGTCGGCCATGGATTGATGATGTTCGAGGCCACCGCAGGCGGCGAGACGGAGTTGTTGCCGTTGCCCTGCCCGGTGATATCGCCGTTGGCGACCACAACGACCTGGCGACCGGCCAGCGAATACGAGCATCCATCTCGGGGCCCGTTGCTGACGTTGGTGATGGTTTCGAAGAGCTCCCACGTGCCGCTTTGGCCGCTACCAAAGCAGCGAATCGTCACCGGACTGCTGAACCCGCTCACGTTCATGCGCACGTAGTAGCAGCCCTGATTCGGGTCGCCTCCCTCGGCGATGATGCTCGGTGCGTCGTAGCAATGCACGGGGGCGCCGGGTTGTCCTTCGCTTCCGGTCACGAAGTCACGACCGCTCACCGAGATCGTGATTTCGCCGACGGTGAAGATCTCGGCGGTCGACGACCATGAACTCCAGGCGCCGCACACGCGACCTGGATAGCAACCTTGAATGCGGCCCCGCAGCGTTCCCGGGCTCAGGAAGTCCACACTTGCCGAGCCATCCAGCGGCCGATACATGTAGCTACTGGATGCCGAGCCATTGTCCAATTCAACGTAGTACTCGTTGATGGCGAACGCCGAGGTCACCTGCGGCTGCGACAGGCAGGCGGCCGTCGGCGAGCTGAAGCTGTGCAGCGTGATTGTGTTGGCCGTCTGGTCCGCCGTAATGCTTGGTGTGTTCGGAGCCGGGGGCAGCGTCGGACACGTCGTGAACGTCACGCTGCCACAGTCGTCGGTGCCGACCTCGTTGACCGCTCGCAGTTCGAGCGTGTGCGTGCCCTCGCCCCACGCACTGGTCGTCTCGGTCGTGACGTTGCCCTGGTTGCGCCACTCGCCACTCGAGCCCCGCCGCTCGTAACTGTTGTTCGTGCCGCCGTTGAAGTCGGCGGCGTCCCAGACGAACGTGGTTCCCGACGGGTCGATCCTGGTGACCCGGTACGAGATCGGACAGATCGGCGCACCCTTGGGGATCACCGATGGGGTCGCGACCCACGACGACGAGCCGAGCACGTTCGAAGCCCGAACTTCGAACGCCACGGCGATGCCGTTGGTCAGACCGGTCATGGTGGCCTCGGTCGTCGGATGGCTTACCGACGTGGATCCACCCGAGCCGCCCAGTGGGCGAACCTCGTACTCGGTGATCTCGCAACCGCCATTATCTCCCGGTGCAGCAAAGTCGACCAGTACCTGACGATCGCCCGCGGTCGCGGTCACGTTCAACGGCGAGCTCGGGATCGTGCATGCGGCCAAGGCCGGCGACCAGGCCGAAGGTGGGCCCTCGCCGTCGCGGTTGACGGCGACGACCCGGAACTCGTGGTCAACACCATTCGGCAGCCCCGACCAGATGTAGCTGTTGGTGTTCGCTCCCAAGGCCTGCGGTCGGGTGCTCGAACCGGGACGTACCTCGACCAGATAGTGGGTGATCGTGTCGCCACCGTCTTGGCTCGTCGGCACGGCGGTCCAGTTGACTTGCAAGATCCCGCTGGCGTTGGCGCCGAGTAGTCCAGCGCGAGTCGTTGCCTGGATGACCGGAGCGGCCGGGACCGTCGATGGATGCTCCGGGGTCGACGGCGTCGAGAAAATGGACAGTCCCTTGGCGTTGCGGGCGGCGACCTGGAACGTGTAGTCCTGGCCGTTCGTCAACCCATCCCATTGGTACTCGAGGCCGGACTCGATCGGCACCGTGGTGCCCTCGCCGATGCGGAGTTCGTAGCGCTCGATCGCGGAACCGTTGTTGACGGGCTCGGTCCACGAGACACGTAGGAACCCATCGCCGTGCACGACCTGAGGAGGCGCAGGACGCTCCGGCTCGATATCGGGGGTGCACGGCAGCGACCAGTCCGAGAACTGTCCGAGGCCGGCCTCGTTACGAGCGGCCAAGCGGAATCGGTATTCGGTTCCGTTGTCAAGATCAGACCAGGTGTGGTTGGTCCGGCTCGGGATGTCGACGTAGACCCCCTGATCGTTCACCTGTTCCAGGTCATAGCCGGTGATGCCGGCGCCATTGTTCGGCGGTTCGGTCCACGTGAGTTGCACCAGCGTCGATTCGGGCGTGCAGGTCGG
>CALLPT010000026.1 GCA_938015575.1 uncultured Acidimicrobiales bacterium | reverse complement strand
GCGCCCATGCCGCCGATGTAGAGCGCAAGCATCGGGCGCATCCGGTCGGCGCAGGCGTTGACGTCGTCTCCGGGGATGATCGAAACGGTCGCGGCGACTTCGAATCCGTCGAGCGATTCACGTCCGCCAGCGGCCATGCCCGAGGCGAGGGCGTCGGCGTAGAACTGGTTGTCCTTGGGTGCGAAGAACAGTGGCAGCCATCCATCACAGATCTCCGCCGACAGCGCGACGTTCTTCGGGCCTTCGGCCGCGAGATAGATCGGCAGGTCTTTGCGCAGCGGGTGGACCGTGGACTTGAGCGGCTTACCCAGACCCGTGCCGTGCGGGAACGGCAGCTGGTAATGGCGCCCCTCGAACGCGACGGTGTCTTCGCGAGCGAAGACCTGACGCATGATGTTGACGTACTCCCGGGTGCGTTCGAGCGGGCGGGAGTACGACTGGCCGTACCAGCCTTCGACGACCTGGGGACCCGACGCCCCCAAGCCGCAGATGAAGCGGCCGCCGCTCAGGTGGTCGAGGGTGAGCGATGCCATTGCGGTGGCTGCTGGGGTGCGGGCCGACATCTGCATGATGGCGGTGCCGAGCTTGACGTTTTCGGTCTGGCTGCCCCACCAGGCAAGTGGGGTGAGGGCGTCGCTGCCATAGGCCTCGGCGGTCCAGACGTGTTCGAAGCCGAGGCGGTCGCATTCCTTGACGGCGTCGAGCGCGCCCGATGGTGGACCCGAACTCCAGTAGCCGGTGTTGTAGCCGAGCTTCATGATGTACTCCCCCGCTGCGTGCGCTGCCCTTGTTGGCGTTCGTGCGCGATCGTAGAAGCGGACGAGCGTCGTGACCCAGCTCAGCCAGCCTCGTGCGGCACCAACGGAACGGTGTCAGGCACCGTTGGTCGGTGGCGCAGCGGGTTCAGCTGGTCTTGGTGGTCGCCGTGTTGGCGGTGCCGGCAGCGCAGGCCTTCCAGAGCGCGGTGTAGCTCGGCCACATGATGTGGTCGGGCACGTAGCCGTCTTCGATGAGGATCTGCTGAAGCTTGGGCAAGTTGCGCATCGGGATGCCGCTGTCGACGTGGTGCGGCAAGTGGTAGCCGACAAAGAGCGGTGCCATAAACAGACGGGACAGGATCGTTGGCTCGACGATGTGGGTCGTCTCGCGACGGTCCTCGGAGCGAGTCATGCCGGCATGTTCGCCGAGCGATCGGAGCCGGTTGACAACTTGGTACCAGGTGAAGAAGGGCAGCATCCACAGCACGAACCAGAGCAGGGGCTGCCCGAACCCAAGGAACACTCCGAGGATCACGAGTTGCATACCAAAGAAGCGGATCGGCGTGCGGCGGCGGCCCTTCGTCACCAGGCCCTGGAGTCGTGGTCGAACTTGGCGCCATGCCGACACGCCGGTGGCGTCGCGACGGAGCTTGCGTCGGAACGAGTCGCGCACGATCGGGTAGAAGCTGTACAGCAAGAAGTCAGGCTCGTTCGGCCCGAACTCGTCTCGGTGATGCGCCTGATGGATCCGGCGATAGGTGTGCTTGCCGGTCCCCCACGGGATCCAACCAAGCGTGTTGATCCCGATCAGGTCGTTTGCCTTACGGTTCGAGAACAGCAGCCGGTGAGCGGCCTCGTGGTGGAGGATGTACATACGCAGCTGCAGGCTCGACATGATCGGGAAGGCGAGCACCCACGCCCACCACGCACCGATCTGGGTGACGGCGACAAGCACGGCCACAGGAGCGAGCAGGGCGAAGACAACGGCGAGTGCGTTGCGCCCGTTCGCGATCTTGCGGAGTTCGGCCCGCAGCTCCGGCTTGGGGCGCCCGTCGGGGCGCAGCCGATCTGAGCCAGCAAACGCGGTGACTTCGCGAACCAAGCCACCGGTCATCGTCGCAACGAGCTCGTCGTGCGTCGGCTTTGGGGCGGTCGCCGTCATGGCAAAACCATAGCGACTCGGGGTTCGCGGACAGCAGCGCATGGGGCGCGAACCCTCATTGGACGGCTGCGTCGCCCAACCGTGAGTTCCACTCGGAACCGTGAGCCGGGCTCAGGGGAAGCCGCCTTTGGGCGCGAGCCGCCGTCGAACGATGGCTGCCTCCAAGGGGATCGTGGATTTGGGTTTCGTTGCAGGAGCCGGGTGGTCATGACGCTGCGGCGTCGCTTCCATCTGCAGAAGGGCTTCGCCGCGCCCCGGGCCGTCGCGCTCCCGGCCTCCGCCGAAGTGACGGGTTGTCGGATTCCGGTCCGGGCCGCCGCTCAACGCCTGATGGCGGGGCCACCTTGCTCGTCTGCTGCGGGGAGGGCTCTTGCCGACGGCGAGGTTCTTGGCGCGCTCGTTTGGGGGCGATCTCGTCGGGAGATGCGGGTCGCGTCTTGTAGGTCCCGTCGTCGAGGCGTTCGAGCGTCAGCTCGTCGGCGTGGAGGTCGTGATGACAGCCCACGCAGAGCAGCGCCATCTCGTCGATATTGGTTCCGCCTTTGGCCGGAGCGTTCCATGGCGTCATGTGGTGGGCTTCGCACCGGGACCAGTGCGCATCACACAGCACGCAGCCGCCGTCACGCACGATCATCGCGACCCACTGCGCCGCTGTCGCATGGCGTTTCAAGCGTCCGTGCCACAACGGCTGCCCAGTGATCGAGTCGATCAACTCGACACTGATGCCGGCTCGTTCGAGCATCTCTCTGACCGCAGAGTCAGGCAGAGGACCGCCACCTACCACGTACGCCCCGGACCCATCGACCGGTACCGCGACGACGACGCTCGGCTTGGCGCCGCTGCCTCGGCTCGCAAGCCCGTTACCCGACCCGGCACCGCGGATCAGGTTCGCGGCAGCGTCGAACAGTCGCTGGTCGAACGTGCGGGGATGCTTCGACGCCGCCAGACCGCGGCCACCGTCGGCTTCTTTGAGCCGTTTTTCCTCGGCCGTGATCAGATTCCACAGCTCTTCGATCGACGCATCGTCGCCGGAGAGTTGCAGCACCGACAGGCCCGTCAACGAGTCTTTCCACCGACGGGCATTGCGCAACCGTCGCTGCTTGTCATGCTCTTGCTCACCCGACTTCGCCTGCGTCTTGCGCTTGCGCGCCAACGTGCGGCCCTGCTCCACCGACCGCTTCTTGATCTCGTCAATGAACTCGTCATCAGTCGCCGCCGACTCGTCAGCCGCCGTCGCGTCGGCGATCGAGTCGAGCTTCTCGTCACACAACTCGCCCGACTCCAAATCGTCAGCCAACCCGGGGTTCTTCGACACCGCTGCAGCCCGGGCGGCCGCTCGCCGAGCTGCCGCCTTGGACCGCTCGCCACGACCAGCCAACTTCCGCGCCCGACGATCATCACCATCGGCGCCAACCTCGGCCGCAAGGCGACGCACCTCGACCGCTTCGAACTTCGCACGAGCCAAACCACACCGGGCCTGCACCTCGTCCAACGGCAACCCATCAAGCGCGCCAACAACCAGATCGAGCGCCTCGACCCAGTGCCTGTCGCTGACCACAGATGCCATGAACTCACTCTGACAGAGCGGTGTGACAATCTCGGCCGATTCAGTTCACTTTCATGAAACAGTCTTCAGTTTCGATCCCGGCGCAGAGCTGTCGGGCGACGCACTCGTTGATCGTTGGCGCGATCTCGCCAGGCAGGACTCCGAGGGCCGCCGCCACCCCAGTGGATGGTCGCTCGCCTAGAGCGCCAGGTCGGGCAGTGCCTTGTCGTGCCAACCGTCGGGCAGCTGGAAGCCGGCCATCGCGTCGAGTAGCGAAGCTGGTGTGCGTATCGGGCGTCCGGCGGCGTTCACGGTGGCGAAGTTGATGCGTTGGGTCGCTACAAGTTCGTCGTCGCCATCGTCATTCACGCGCAGCGCAGCTTGGGCCCACTGCGCCTGCACTCGCTTCGATGCGACCAGACCGGTTTCGATGCGCAGCGTCTCATTCAGCAATGCCGGGCTGATGAAACGGCAAGCCACGGTGGTGACCACGAGGTTGCAGTCCTCGGCCTGGAGCTTGTCGAGGCCTTGTCCCATCTCGGCCAACCAATGCACACGGGCAGCCTCGAAGTACTGCAGATACGTCGCATGGTTGACGTGGCCGTAGGGGTCGAGCTCGTAGAAACGAACCCGGATGTCAAAGGTTGCTGCGGACGAAGCAGACGGCGTGGTCATTCGCCGTCGATGAAGCTGCGGTAGACGCTCAACAGCGCGAGCTTCTGATCGTCGGAGAGCTCGGGATCGGCCTTGATCGCCATCTCCGTCGTGACGGTCTGCTCGGCGGCATCGCCAGCGTCGAAACCAGGTACGAGACCCGCGGCCTTGGCGAGAACCTGGTCGGCCGGAAGTCCAAGTGCGTTCGCAATCGTCGTCACGGCCGAGACCGATGGCTGATGGAGACCACGCTCGAGCTTGGAGAGATACGGGTTCGACAGACTCGTCAGGTCCGCCATTTGGCGAAGCGAAAGCTGTGCGAGCTTGCGCTGGCTTCGCAGGTAGTCGCCGAACGCGGCGACGGGATCCGTGCGGCCGCTCTTGGTGGAGTCGGCGTCGGTGGAGTCGTCTTCAGCCATGGGGACAGGATGCCACTTGTTCGGCATGCGACGTGCGACGTGCGGGCGAAAACAAGAAATGGCGGGTGGATGACACCAACGTGTCACCCACCCGCCAATTCGGCGAACCTAGAGGGGGATCAGGCAGCCTTCTTGGTGGTCTTCTTCGTGGCCTTCTTGGCAGCCTTGGGGGCAGCTGCTGGCTGGAAGATTTCTACGATTTCGCCCACGAACTCGCGCTGTGCGTCGAGGAGCTTGCCAGCGAAGCCGAAGTAGCCGGCGACGACGGGAGCTGCGGAGGGAAGGTTCTCGGTGCGGTCTTCGATGCGATCGCTGACGTTCTCGGGGATGACCCGGTCGGCGAGGGAAACGGCGTTCTTGATGCCGTCGAGGACGAAGGTCTGCGAGACCTTGACACCGGTGAGGACACGCTCTTCGGCGGAGGCTGCGATTTCGCTGACGTTGATCATGGTGGTTCCTTTGAGGGGGGAGAACTTGTGGGGGGTGTTCCCGTGGGGGTTTGGGAAGCTGTTGCTAACTATACGATGCGCTTCGTAGATGAAGCAAGCGGTTCCTGTGTGACAGTCTTCACACCCCTGCTGGGGTCGCAGCCAAAACGTTGCACCGCCAGTACCGCCGGGGTGCGGCTGTCACACACCACACCCGACGGGCGGCAGCGGCAGCCTCGCTGGATCCGCTAGCGGCCGATGGCGGGGTCGTCTTGGGTGACGCGGCTGCGCACCGTGTAGACGGAGTCGCCGGACAGCACGCC
>CALLPT010000025.1 GCA_938015575.1 uncultured Acidimicrobiales bacterium | reverse complement strand
TGCCGTGGTCGGCGATTCGTGTTCGGGTCCGTCGACGCCACTGGTGAATCCGACCTGGGCGTGGGAGATGATGTCGCCGTTCTGTACAACCTCGACCCGAGCCGAGGCATAGGTGCGGCCTTCGAACAGAACCTCGCAGCGATAGTCGATCTCGCCGCTTGGTTGGCCGCCCCGCAAGAACACCTGTTGGAGCGAATGCACGCGCAGGTTCGGCAGGGTTCGGCCGGCAGCAACGGTGCATTGAGCGAGCACGAAGCCTCCGAACAAGGCACCCGACATGTTCATGGCGTTCTCGCCCGCGGTGCCACGCCAAGTGACGGACCGGTCATCAGAGGTGAGCTCGGTGAGATCGAGGCGATGCAGCAGGCGATCGGTGCCCTGGTTCGCGCTTTGTGTCTGACTCGGTTCGCTCACGGCTGCCGAGGCTAAGGGCCTGCCCGGCGAGGTCCACAACCGACATGGTTCGTCGCGTCGATCAATGGCTCATCGCGACCGCGGGGCGGCATTGGCCCCGGCTGCACCGTCCATCTCGGGGCTACCAGCTCACGCCATCTAGCCTGCTCGGATGCCGGTCCTGCTGGGAGCGCTCGCCAGCCTCTTCATCGGGGTGTCGGACACCTTTGGGCGGGCGAGTGCTCGACGAGCGGACTCGGTCAGCCATGTCGCCACGCAGATGCTCACCGGCGTTGCCGTCTCGCTGCCGTTCGTGTTCATCCTGGGAAGCGAGTTCATCCAACGCGACGTGGCCAGCGGCGCACTGAGTGGCGTATTCGTCGCTGCTGGCCTGTCGGTCGTCTACCGAGGCATGGCCGTTTCGTCGTCGGCGGTCGTTGCCCCGACTGCCGCGGTGCTTGCGGCCTTACTCCCGCTCGCCTGGGACCTCGTCGGCGGCACGCGCCTCAGCGCTCTCGAACTCGTCGGCTGCGCTGTGGCCATCACTTCGCTTGGCCTCACGACGTTCAATCCCGACTTGGGCGACCGGGTTCGCCAGGGACTGCTGCTTGCCATCGGCGGTGGCATCTTGTTCGGCCTCTCGGTGGTCTTCGCCGCTGACACGTCCGAAGCCAGTGGCGCGTGGCCAGCCGTCGCCCAACGAGCAACCGGGTTCCTCGCCATGGTCCCGCTTGCTCTGCGGCGTGGCGTGCCGGTGTTCTTGCCGCCCGGCGTACGCCGGTTCGGCCTTGGCGGCGGCATCGCCGGAGCGGTGGGCATGGTGGCGTGGATCATTGGCAGCCAACAAGGTGACCTGGGGACGGTGTCGGTCATCAGCTCGACCTACCCCGCGGTTGTCGCGTTGCTTGCCACCCGCTTTGACGCCGACGTGATCCGGTGGTGGCAGGCAATCGGGATCGCCGGAGCGATTGCCGGAAGCGCCTGCATCGCGCTCGCCTAGGACCTCGCAGCCTCGGGTGTTTGTCAGGCGATGGTGGGCTCGCGATGTGTTGCCCTGGTCTGTTGCCAGACCTTCAGACACACGGCTTCGACGTCTTCGAGGTCGTTGGGGCCGAATCGTGTCATGCGCATCGTGAGCGTCGAACTGTTCAACAGTGCGGCTGACGCCACACCTCGAGATCGGTTCAGTCGACTTGCAAATCGGGTCACGAGTCGAGGACACGCCGACGCAACCGAATCCGCGATCTGGACGATCCAGAAGTGCTCGCCTTGGTCATCGTCTGGTTCTACGTGCAGGTCGAGAGAGGCAAGCGCGTCGGACCCAGTGACCGCATTGCTGAAGGACATGGGCACCGCCGCAGGCTGGGGAACCAGCTGGTGCTCTTCGGCATGGAAAGGTTCAAGCGGCGCCACGTGTGGTGCCGGCTCCGGGAGTGCCGACGTGGGAAAGAGACGATCGCTGAAGCGGGCATGCCAATGGACCCAGGGCGCTGGGGGAGTGGCGAACATGTCACCGAACAGTGTCAGGGGCACGCGTCCGGCGACGGGGGCGGTGCCGAAAATCATCGGCCAGAGCGCCCGGCGGGGCAGCCGGCGCTTGGTGGTGATGACCGCGGCTGCGAGCCAACGAATCATCGAGCGTTCGACATCGATCCAGTTGGTTGTTCCATCGGGTGCCTGAATCCGCAAATGGGGACGATTGACCGCGTCGGTGTCGCCGCGATGGCCTCCGAGCGACCAATCGGCAGCCCAACTTCGAAGAGCGACCTCGGTGACGCACGCGGCCAGGCCCGATGCGAACTCAAGGGTTTCGGCGGACAGGTTGTGTTCAGACCAGCGTGGCAACCCATCGGTAGAGGTTGCGTTCTGAGACAGCGTTGGGAACCAGGTCCGATACTCGCGACGTGGCACCGTTACCTGCTCGGCAAAGCTGAGATTGTCTCGGGCCCACGCCCAGATCGCGTCGACGTCCGCGACATGGTCGAACCGCATCGAAGTCGTGTCGAACCCTTGCCGCAGAAGCTCTTCTCGAAAGCATGAGAGGCGCCGGATGTGTCCGCCGACGAAGTCGTCATGGAAACGTTCGGCGACGTCGGGTGTGAGGTCGGCCCAGCTCGACGACGTGCATTGGATCCGGTCGAGCAGTGCGTGCCACGGGGGACGCCGGTACCAAAGCGGATGGCGCAAGAAGTCGCGAACGCTCTGCGCGACGACGACTTCTGGCGAGAAACGCACCGGTCCAAACCGCGCGCTCGGGTGCTCGAACTGTCGCGGGATCTCCAGCATCGACCGGTTCCCTACGAGAACCCAGCGCGCTCGCCATTGGTCGAGCGCGAACTGTGCGAGCAGTGCGGCGACGCCGGCAGCGAATTCGTTGGCCTCGATGCTGAGGTTGTCGACCCCGGACCAAGTTGGCCAATGATCGGGCATGTCAACACCGGGCATGTAGGGGTGCCATGGGGTAGGGGTCGACGCAAACCGAGTGCTGCGATGGTCGAACATCGACAAGTTCTCTTGGGCCCAGAACCACACCTCGTCGAAGGCGTCGAGTGAGTTCCAGTCCAGGCTTCCAAGGACCAACCCCGACTGATCCAAGTGCATGCCGAAGCGAGCGATCCGGTCGGTCACCGTCGAGGTGTAGACCTCGTGCAATCGGCGCGCGATATCGGGTGGGGTCGAAGCCCATGCAGCACGATGGGTCATGCGCGTGCTCGTCCAGTTGTCGAGGTCGGTACCTCACCCTTCATGGGCATCGCGTCGGCCGCGACATCCCGAATTCGCGGGATATGCCCCCCAATTGGTGTCGCGGACGTAGGCCATTTGGCGCACTCGCGCTGAGCGGCCGCACGCATCCGTTCATCGAACGGCCCTGCCGCTCGCCGACGAGGACTGTCGACTCGACCCCGGTTTCGTTAGGGTTCTGCCATGCTGGAGAACCTTCGCGAGAGCATGCGTTTCCGTTCGATCACGCTTGACACGGTCGCACGCAAGCTCGACCGGGCCGCGAACATCGACGACCTTCGCCTGCTGGCCAAGAGCAACCTGCCCCGCGGCGTCTTCGACTACATCGACGGGGCTGCCGAAGACGAAGAGGCGCTCGCTCGCAGCATCCGCGTCTTCGACCAGGTGCTCTTTCGTCCCCGCGTGATGCGTGACATGACCACCGTAGACACGTCGACGACCTTGCTCGGCAAGAAGATCCCGCTTCCGTTCGCACTTTCGCCCACGGGGTTCACCCGGATCGCCGACCCACAAGGTGAGCTCGCGGTCGCCAAGGTCGCCGCGGCACGAGGGCTGCCCTACACGCTCAGCACAATGGGCACCCGCTCGATCGAGGAAGTCGCCGCCGTGAGCGATGGACCGAAGTGGTTCCAGGTGTACGTCTGGAAGGACCGAGGCCTCGTCAAGGAGATGATCGGTCGCGCCGAAGCAGCCGGCTACGAAACGCTCGTGATTACCGTCGACTTCGCGACGCTCGGTCGCCGCGAGCGCGATGTGCGCAGCGGGTTCACCCTGCCGCCCAAGCTGGGGCTCGACACGATCTTCGATGGCATTCGTCACCCGCGCTGGACCTGGGAGTTTGCTCGGAGCGAGCCGATCCGGTTCGCGAACGTGAGCGGGACCAGTGATGATCGCGACGGAACGAACGCGGTTGCACTCGCACCGTTTGTTGCCGAGCAGCTCGATCCTTCGTTGTCCTGGACCGATGTCGAAGAGTTCCGTGCCATGTGGCCCGGCAGCTTCATGGTCAAGGGCGTGCAAGACGTCGAGGACGCCAAGATCGCGGCCGACATCGGCTGCGACGCGGTGGCACTCTCCAATCACGGCGGCCGTCAGCTCGACGCGTCGCCCGCCCCGTTCGAGCTACTGCCCGAGACCGTCGACGCAATTGGTGACAAGTCCGAGGTCCTGGTCGACGGTGGTATTCGTCGCGGCGCGGACATCGCTAAAGCAGTCGCGCTCGGTGCTACCGCATGTATGGGGGGCCGGGCCTATCTCTATGGCCTCGGCGCCGGTGGCGAGCGTGGGGTGGACAAGGCGCTCGGCTTCCTCCACGACGAGTTCGAACGCACACTCAAACTGATCGGCGCGTCGACCGTCGGCGAACTCGGCCCCGACTGGATCCGCCCCGCGTAGCGACGAGGGCTACTTCGGCAACCGCACCGTGGCTTTGGTCCCCGCGTTCGCCCCGGTGGAAATCGTCAGTCCGTACTCGGCGCCGAATCGGGCTCGCAGGCGCGTGTCGACCGACAAGATGCCGACATGCACGGTCTCGTCGGCTCCCTCCATCGCGGCGCGCAGCCGCTCGGGGTCGATCCCGATGCCGTCGTCTTCGACATGGATCGCGATCTCGGGTCCGGCATCTTCGGCGACAATCGTGAGGCGGCCATGGCCGGGCCGCGTCTCGAGCCCGTGACGGATGGCGTTCTCGACGAGCGGCTGGATCGTCAAAAATGGAATCCCGACGACGAGCGTCTCGGGGGCGATGTTCAGGCGTACCTCGAACCGGTCACCGAAGCGTGCCTGCTCGAGTTCGAGATAGGCCTCGACCAATCGCAGTTCCTCCGCGACCGTTGTCATCGTTTGCTTGGGTTGGAACGTCACCCGAAGGAACTCGGCCAAGGTTGCGATCAGCTCGCGAGCGCGGGCTGGGTTCGTGTTCACCAGCCCGGCGATGGCGGTCAGGGCGTTGTGCAAGAAGTGCGGCGACACTTGGGCCCGCAGCGCCCGTAGCTCAGCTTCGGCTGCGAACACCCGAGACTGTTCGAGCTCGGCCAAGGCAAGCTGGGTCGAGATCAGCGCGGCGAGCTCTTCGAGCTCACCCAGGTCCAGATCGGTGTCGTTGGCCGTGACGATGTGCAGCGTGCCGACCGGAAGATCGTCGCTGGTCAACACGGCGACCGCCACCGACACGGTCTGGCGATCGATGACCATGTCGTAGAACGTGGGTCGGCTCGACCGGCGCCGCTCGAGCACCGATGCGGTTCGCTCGGCAATCGTGTCCTGCCACCGCACCTCGCTTCCCGCTTGAGCGAGCAGCGACGCGTCGTCGGTCACAGCGACGGCGCTGGCATCGAGTAACCGCATGACCGCCTGCGCGATGTGGCCGGCTGATTCGCGATCGAAGCCACGACGGGCCGACTGCGACAGCTCATTGAGCGTCGCGAGCAACTCGCGTCGGTCGCTCAGCCCGGCGGATCGCCGCACGGAACGGAACAAGCTCATGACGCAGTCTCCGCGGGTCGCTCCGGCAGATGCATGAGCGCGAACTTGTGTCCCAGGTCGCGCACCTGGTTGCGGTCGCGCAACGAGACGATCACGCCCGTCGCGAATGCGAGCGGCACCGACCACAGCGCTGGCGTGCCCAACAAAGCGCGAGACCAGCCGCCGCCCACGAGTCCGAACATCGTGGCCGCCGACGCGATCGTGGCCAGACCACCACCGACCACGACGAGCGAAAGCGCACCTCGAGCCGTGAGCCTGGGCCACCAGATGCCGAGGACAAGGAGCGGGCAGATCGAAGACGCAGCGATGGACGAGGACCAGCCGATCAAAGAACTGATGTTGATCGACTGCACGAGCAGGCCAGCGCCGATGGACAGCACTGCGCCGGCCCAGACCGCGCGACGGAATTGCGGTACACCCGCCGACATGATGTCGTGGCTGACCGCGCCGGCCATGGCGATCAGCAGGCCCGACGATGTCGACAGGAACGCCGCCGCGGCGCCGGCCGAAACCACCGCGGTGATCAACTCACCCGAGGTTCCGTCGAGAAGTCGTCCGATCACCACCGTCGCGGAATCCACCGAGTCGATGCCGAACAGGTCGGGACCGGCGACCCGAGCGAACGCGCCGAGCAAGGGAAGCATGGCGTAGTACGGGATGATCATCGCCATGAACCAGATGCTGGTACGCCGGGCCTCGCGCCCAGTCGGGTTCGTGTAGAAGCGAACGACGATGTGGGGCATCCCCATGATCCCGAACGCGTTGGCGACGAGCATGGCGAGCGAGAAATAGAGCGGGTGCCCTCCCGACAGGTCCTTGTCGCCCAACGGTTCGGACCAGGTGCGACCATCGAGTCGTTCCAAACCCTGCGCAAACGGGGCTGCGATTCCCTCGGGCCAGATGATCGTGGAGCCAGCGCCGATCTCGACCGTCCCCGCATCGATCCTCACCTGACCATCGACCGGCGTCCGGTCGATCGTTCCCGATGCCTGCACGGTCGCGGACTCGGCGACCTCGATCACGATTGCCTCGCGGTACTCGACGGTCATGTCTTCGACGAAGCGTGGGTGGTCATCGACGATCACCGGCTCGGTCTCGCCGTTGAACCACAAGACGCTCACGACGACGAACGGCACCAGGATGCCGAGGAAGATGAAGAAGAATTGGAACCCCTGCACAAACGTGATGCCACGCATGCCACCGGAGCTCAGGTTCAACGCGACCAGCAACCCGACCGCGACCACACCCACCCAGTACGGCGTGCCGATGAGTTCCTGCACGACCACGCCTGCGCCCTTGAGTTGCGCCAGTAGGAAGAACCAGGTGACGACGATGACCATGACAGCGACAACCGGGCGCAGTTGGGGTGCGTCGAGGCGCCCTTCGATGAACTCCGGGATCGTGTAGGACCCGAATCGTCGCACCGGCGCCGCCATGAACAGCGACAGCATCAAGAAGCCGACGGTCCATCCGAGCAAGGCCCACAACAGGTCGACGCCAAAGACCATGATGAGCGCGGGTAGTCCGAGGTAGCTGGCGGCCGACATTGCCTCGCCGCTGACCGCAAAAGCGTTCCACACCGGATGGACCGATCGCGATGCGACGAAGAAGTTCGACGTGGTCCGCGCGAACCGCAATCCCACGGTGCCCAGTCCGAGCGTGAGCGCGGTGACGGCCAGTACGGCGAGGGTCGGGATCATTCGTGCGCGTCGATCCAGTCGGCTTCGAGCCGCAGCGCCCTGCGTTCGTTGAAGACCGCCACCGACAGGATCGAGAACAGTGAGATCGGTCCCAGGATCAACCAGAGCACCGGCACCGAGCCCAGCTGCCAGGAACCAAGGTTCGTGGTGGCCGACAATGCGAGCACACCGAGTAACACCGTCACGACGGGCAGGAACACCTGCAACCCGAGTCGGCGCTGTTGCGCCACGAACTCGAGGACCTCGTCGGTTTCGGCGACGTAACCGCGGACCCGACTTCCGCTGACGCGCACTCGGTCGAGCCGTCGGGCCGATGCGGTGCGTGGGTGTAGGACGATGTGGCGCCGCGCCGTGTCCGGAGATTCAGTCTCCTCCATGCTGACCCCCGCGGTGTTCGGCGAAGCGGTTAGCGCAGTCCACCGAGATGATCCTGTAGCAGCCGCGAATAGCGGCGACTCACGGGCAGCTCTCGATTGGCGACGAGCACCGTGCGGCGTCCGTCGGTGGTCCGCACCTCGCTGATCTCGGCACTGCGAATGAGGAAGCTCCGATGGATACGGATGAACCCTGCCGACGACCAGGCGCTCGTCAACGACGAGATCGATTCGCGGACCAGGTACGAATCGTCGGCCGTGTGCACCCGCACGTAGTCACCCGACGCCTCGACATGGCTGACATTGTCACGCTCGATCACCACGGACCGGTCACCGATCCGGCACGTGAGCCGGGGAAGCGATCCAGTGTCGCTCGGCGTCTCGGTGCGGGCGGCAACCATCCGGCGCACGGTTTCGTCGAGACGGTTCTGCGCCACAGGCTTCATCAAGTAGTCGCACACGTTGAGATCGAACGCGTCGATCGCGTACTGGTCGAACGCGGTCACGAACGCCACAGGTGGTGGACTGCGGAAGTTGTTCAGCACCTTGACCAGGTCGACCCCCGACAGACCTGGCATCTGGACGTCGAGGAAGATGCCGTCGATCTCCGACGCGTCGCCGAGCAGCTGCAGTGCCTCGGCCCCGGAGCGAGCTGCGACGACCTCCTCGACCGAATCGTTGCGGTTGAGTAGCCAGGTCAGGTCGTTGAGTGCGAGCTCTTCGTCATCGACTGCCAGCACACGCAAGGACATGCCGTAAGCGTGACAGAGCGACGCACTCGGCGAAAGTCCCAAGCGATACGAGCGTCCGAACGGCCGATGAACGGGCGCCGATGCCGCTAAGCGGTCGAATAGGCCACGATCAGCGAAAACAGGAAAACTCCGGTTGAAACATGTGACGAGGGGCACAACACTTACCATTGGCCGTTGCTGTGGATCTCAGGATCGACGGCGGGGGAGGGGAGTCACATGTTGCTCACGTGGGTGATGCATGCCTGACAAGACAAAGACGACCGTCGATGTGGCTGAGACGCTCGGAGAGCTGCACCAGGTCACGCAGCTGACCGAACTCGATACATCCGGGCGAGACGCGGGAGCACTGGGTCAGATCCATCCGGTCGGATGGACGTCGATCGGCCTACTGGTACTGGCCGTGCTCTTTCACTTGCTCGACACCGACTGGCTGATCGGCAACTTCTCTTGGTGGCACTGGGTCGGGCTGATCGCCATCACGGCAGCTTCGATGCGGCCGGGACCCATCAAGGCGGTATCTCGATCGATCGATCGGCTCACCGACTTCTTCGAAAGCGGTGCCAACAGTTTTGCCCGGCCATGGGCGGCATTCATCGGCCTCGTCGTTGCCGTCGGGCTCGGTGGCCTGTTCATCGGCCCGCTTCGCGGTCTCGCCGACACCATCTTCGGCGTCGACGTGGTCGACATCGGCGGCGGCGACTTCGAAGTCACCAGCAGCAACTCCGGTTGGATCACCACCGCGATCGCCATCGTGGTCATCGGAGGTTTGCTCTACGGCATCATGCGGGCTGCCTCGGGCATCGTTCCCGAGGGCGAGATCCCGATCCCGACCGGCGCGATGCTCGCGGTGGCGACGTTCTTCCTCACCTTGGTGATCGTCGGGCTTGTCGGCACCTGGTCGACCGGCATCACGACCGGATTTGCCCTGGCGATTTTGGTCGCCGGCCTGGCACTCGGCCCCTTGTGGACGCTCGGCTGGGGCATCTTCGTGACGATCTTCTTCTATGTCGTCACTCGCTACACGGCCCGGTTCATCGAGGCCGACATCATCATCGGCGAGGTCAACAGCCTTGGCCTGCAGCTCTTCGGCCTGCTGGCGCTGCTGGGCGTGGGCTACGGCGTCAAGGCGGGCGTGAATCCTCGCATCGACTTCTGGTGGGCGAACTTCTCCAACCGGACCAAAGCCTGGCTGGACTTCTTGATCCACGCCCTGTTGTTCGTGCCATTCCTGTGGGCGGCGCTGCGTCTGTTGCACAGCTACGCCAAGACCAACCTCGGTTTCAAGACCGATTTCAGTGGCCAAACCGACGGCTCCTGGCCGGCCAGCTGGCATGTGTGGGAGACCTGGCTCCAAGCCCCCGACGCCGGCAACCTGCCCGTCGGTCCGGTCCGAGCCATGATCTATGTCGGGTTCATCCTCTTCATCCTTCAGATCTTCAGCGAGATGATCAAGGCCGGCTTCGTGCTGATGCGCCGCGAGGATCTCGCTGAACTGAAGCAGGTCGACGCACCGACCCGAATCGAGTAGCGATGCTTGTCTCCTTTGCCTCATTCGGCTCAACCCTGGCCACCACGCTGATCGGCGGCTTCCTCGGCATGGACCTCGCCGAGGGATTCGCCATGATCATGTTCCTCGTCTTCATGGCGATGATCCTGACCGGGTACAACGTCGCCTTTTCGTTTGCAGCCACCGGCGTGATGTTCGCGTTCCTCGGCCACGTCTTCGACGTGTTCGACCCGAGCGCACTGAACCTGCTCGGCCAGAAGTGGCAGGAGCAGCTGACCAACTCCACCCTGCTCGCCGTCCCGCTGTTCGTGCTGATGGGCGCCATCCTCGAACGGTCCGGCATCGCCGAGCGATTGCTTACCGGACTCGCCATGTTGATGGGCCCCCTGCGGGGTGGTGTCGCCGCGGCCGTGGTTGTCGTCGGCACCTTGCTCGCTGCGGCGACGGGTGTGGTCGCCGCGACCGTGATCGTGATGGGTCTGCTGTCGCTGCCCGCGATGGTCAGACTCGGCTACAACCACCAGCTGGCGACAGGTGCCATCACCGCGTCGGGCACGCTCGCGCAGATGCTGCCGCCATCGCTGGTGCTCATCTTGTTGGCCCAGCAGCTCGGTAATGGCGTCGGCATCATCGGCCTGTTCGCTGGTGCACTCATTCCAGGCCTGCTCGTCAGTCTGATGTACGCCGCCTACTGCTTGATCGTGTCGGCGATCAAGCCGGGCTACGGCCCGCCGATGCCAAAAGACGAACGGACGCTCAACGGCACGATCCGTACCAGCACCGCTGCGGCGATTTCCGCGGTACTCGGGTTGTTGCTGATCGTCGTGATCTTGACCTTCAGCCCACTGTGGGCCTTCATCATCGGCATCGGTGGTGGCCTCGTCATCTTCGCCATCATGCGGACCGGGTCAATGCTGGCCGCCGAAGTACTCGTCGGTGTGGTGCCGACAATTCTGTTGATCCTGGGCGTGCTCGCCGCCATCTTCCAAGGCATCGTCGCGCCGAGCGAGGCCGGCGCTATCGGCGTGCTCGGAGCGCTGTTGCTCGGCGCGCTCAACTGGTGGTTCGACAAACGCCTGAGCGAAGACGGTGGTGACCACATCAACGTGCGCTGGCGCCTCACGCCGACGGCTATGAAAGAAGCCGGTCAGTCGACGGCGAACATCACGATCCTGGTGCTGACGCTGATCTTCGCGTCGACGTTCTTCTCGGTCATGTTCCGAGAGCTCGGGGGCAACGACAAGACCAGCGAGTGGCTCCAAGCGGTCGGCGGCGGCAAGTTCGGCTTCACGATCGTCGCCATGATCGCCGTGTTCCTGCTCGGCATCAATCTCGAGTTCCTCGAGATCACGTTCATCGTGGTGCCGATCTTCGTGCCGGCGATGGTCGAGCTCGGGTTCACCGAAAAGGAGTTCGTGTGGTTCGCCGTGCTGATGGCGCTGAACCTCAACATCGCCTTCATCAGTCCGCCGGTGGGCTTCTCACTCTTCTATTTGCAATCCGTCGCGCCCCCCGAGGTCAAGACGGCCGACATCCACAAGGGCGCGATTCCCTTCATGGTGCTGCAATGCATCGCTCTTGTCGTGCTGGGTGTCTTCCCCCAGATCACCAACTTCTCGTACGACCTGTTTGTGAGCAGCGCATGACCGCGCCGCAAACAAATAGCGCAACCACTCGCCGTGCCGTCCCGGCCCGTGCGATCATGACTCCCAATCAAGGAGGGGACACATGACCATTGAGGAAACCGAGCTGGGCATGCCAAGCGTGACCCGTCGCTCGTTCATGAGCAAGGCCGGACTTGGCATCGCAGGCTTCGCAGCCGGCAGCGCCATTCTGGCGGCCTGCGGCAGCGACGACGCTTCGAGCGACGACGCCGCCAGCGATGGTGCTGACACCAGCGGCACCGTTGCCGAGGACAGCAGCAGCGACGAGGAAACGGTCGAACTGGCCCAAGATGAAGGTCTCCCCATGATGGAGATCGACATCGCGACCAGCTGGCCGACCGGTCTGGTCACCCTGTTCGGTGCTGCCCAGATCTTCGCTGATCAGGTCAGCCGCCTGACCGGTGGCCGCCTGCAGTTCACCGCTCGTCCGGCGGGTGAAATCGTGGGTGGTCTCGAGGTGCTCACCGCCGTCCGCGACGGTGGTGCCCAGGCTGGTCACACGGCGTCGTACTACTACGTCGGTGAGAACCCGGCTACCCAGTTCGGTACCGCAGTGCCGTTCGGTCTGACATCACGTCAGCAGAACGCATGGCTGTACCAGGGCGGCGGTCTCGAACTGATGCGTGACTTCTACGCCGAGAACTTCGGCGTCATCCAGTTCCCTGCCGGTAACACCGGCGTGCAAATGGGCGGCTGGTTCACCAAGGAGATCAACTCGATCAACGACATCCAGGGTCTCACGATGCGCATCCCCGGCCTTGCCGGCCAGGTGCTCAACAACCTCGGTGGTGAGCAGGTCTCGCTCGCCGGTGGTGACATCCTTCCGTCGATCCAGAGCGGCGCGATCGACGCCGCCGAGTTCGTGGGTCCGACCGACGACCTCATCCTGGGTCTCGATGAGCTCGGCTCCGAGCTCTTCTACTACCACCCAGGCTGGTGGGAGCCAGGTCCGTCCCTCGAAGTCGAGCTTCCGCTCAGCCTCTGGAACGACCTGCCCGAGCAGTACCAGGCCGCGATCGAGAACGCTGCGGCGCACTCCAACGTGCAGACCATGGCGATCTACGACACCCTCAACCCAGAGAGCCTGCAGACCGTCAAGGGCTTCGCGGAGATTCGCGAATTCCCCGAAGACGTCATGTCGGCATTCAAGGAAGAAACCGAAACCGTGCTCGACGGCGTTGCCGCCGACAACTCGGACTTCGCTTCGATCCTCGGTCCGTGGCGCCAGTTCCGTGACGGCATCCAGGAGTGGCACGGTCTCGCCGAGACCTCGATGCTCCGCGCTGGTCAGCTCTGATCCAGACCTGAGCACAACCGAACATCGGCCGAAGGCCGCCAGGGCATCTGCCCCGGCGGCCTTCGCCGTTCTCGCCCGTTGCGCTCAGCCCACAGACCGTCGTCCACATCGGCAGAGCGAAATCTGAAGCATGCTCACGCGCTGCGCGTGAGCATCGCTCAGATTTGCCGAGGGGGCTGCGAAGTCGGTGAGGCGGTGCCAGGGTGGGGCATAGGCTGCGGCGATGTCCGAAGACCTTGGGGAAGCACCGGCGATCAACGCAGACGACGTTCGCGCGGCGGCGAAGCGTCTGGACGGGATCGCGCACCGCACACCGGTGATCGAGAGCCGACGCCTGAACGAGCGAGTCGGTGGGCGAATTCTGCTGAAATGCGAGAACCTGCAACGCACCGGTTCGTTCAAGTTTCGAGGCGGCTTCAACGCGGTCGCTTCGCTCACCGGCGAGGAGAAGCAGCGCGGTGTAGTCGCGTTCAGTTCCGGGAACCACGCACAAGGTGTCGCGCTCGGCGCCCAGCTCCATGGGGTCGATGCGACCATCG
>CALLPT010000024.1 GCA_938015575.1 uncultured Acidimicrobiales bacterium | reverse complement strand
CACGAGCGCGTCGTCACCGCCGTCTCGAGGGGATGAAGTCACCGAAGTCCTTGTATGTCCGAAGCTGATCGGAGCGAGTGCCATGTCGCTCAGATCTTCGACGCGAATCGCCGTTTGGATGCACTCGAATGAGGAATTTTCGGTTTAGTGCTAAAAAACTTCGCAAGCTGCATCCAAACCCGCAACCGTCGTCGTAGTGGCCGGCATCCCAACCAAATCGGGGCGTCGATCAAAGGGATCGGCTCACCCCAGTGAAAGGACCAACCATGCGTAGGTTGTTCGCCGCTCTTGCGGCACTTGCCCTCTCGGCTGTCATGTTTGCGTCGCCAGCTTCGGCTGACGATCACGCCCGGATCCATCTGATCCACGGCATCCCCGGCGTCGACGTCGATGTCGAGGCCAATGGGGCGAATGTCTTCGAAGGCTTCTCCTTTGGCGATACGCAGGACCTGAGCGCCTTCGCCGGCGCGACGCTCGAGGGTGTCAAGGTCAAGGTTGCTGGCACCGACACCGTCGCCATCGACGCAGGCGATGTCGCGCTTCCCGGCGCAGGCAACTTCACCCTGATTGCCCACCTCGACGCCGACGGCACCCCAACCATTGGTGTGTTCGAAAACGACGACTCCGCGACGGCCGCAGGCCAGGGGCGCATCACCGTGCGCCACACCGCAGCAGCCCCCGCGGTCGACGTGCTCGCCAACGGTGCTGTCGCATTCGCCAATGTGCCCAACGGCGCCGGTGGCGGTGCTGACCTTCCTGCCGGCACTATCTCGGCCGAGGTTGTGCCCGCGGGCGCAGCCGAGCCGGTTGTCATCGGCCCAGCTGATCTCCCGATCACCGAAGGCGCCAACCTCATCGTCTACGCCGTTGGCTCCCTCGATGACGGTTCGCTGACCGTGCTCACCGAGAGCATCGATGGCCTCGCCACCCCGCCAGCGGCCGTCAACACCGGCAACAGCCCGGTCGATGCAGCCCAGAGCACCAACACCGTTGCCATCGCCGGCATCGTCGGTGTCGCTCTGGCCGCTGCCGTCGCCGTTCCAGCTGCAGCTCGCGCCCGCAGCTGAACATCCGGTAACGAAACCCCCAACGAAGCAATGTCTGCACCCGTGCCAACTGGACCTCCCCGGCTCCGACAGGCGCGGGTGCAGCGCGTGCGCTCGGCGTTGATCGCCATTGCGTTGATCGCCATTGCGTTGATCGCACTTGCAGTCTTGGCCGCCGGATGCGCGTCGGCTTCAACCGCTTCGACAGCCCCCTCGTCAACAACGCTTGCCGATCCCGACGGGGCAGTCGCAACTGCGGCAGCCGCACTCGAAGACGCAGCGACATCGGCTGTCGAAGACAATCCGCCTGCAGCGGGGCCCGATTCGGAACCGGATGCCGAAGTCGCATCCGAGCCCGACCCCGCCCGCAGCGAACCGGCAGCAACCGAAGCTGCCCCAACGGTGGCCGCCGACCCAGGTCAGGACGACGCAACCTCGACGAGTGAGGAACCCGATGACGGGTTCGCCGATTCGGAACTCCCCCCGGCTCCGATCGGCTTCGAGGCACTGACTCCTGAACCTGGCGGCCGCCAACCGGTGTCCATCGTCATCGAGGACATCGATGTTGTCGACGCAACGATCATTCCGGTCGGCGTCAACCCTGACCAGACGTTCGAAGTTCCGCCCGCCGACCAGGTTGGGTGGTATCGGTTCGGGCCGACTCCGGGCGAAGAAGGATCTGCGGTGCTTGCAGCGCACATTGCCTTTGACGGCGTCGACGGGGTGTTCCGCCACCTCGCCGACGTCGAGGTCGGGGCCGTTGTTGTCGTTGGCTACGACGACGGCACAGCGCAGCGTTACCGGATCGATTCGGTCACCGACTACTTCAAAGAAGAGCTGCCGCCAGAACTCTTCGCACGAGACGGCACCCCGCAGCTTGCGCTGATCACGTGCGGGGGAACCTTCAACCCGCAGCTCCGGTCCTACGAATCGAACACCGTGGCGGTGGCGACGCCCATCTGAGCGGGCACCCAATCGTCGTACCGCCAACAGGTGACGCGCCGCGTAGACTCCCTAGGTCGTATTCACTGATCGAAGGGATCCCCGATGGCAGCCGGTGGAAGCACCAAAGTCGTCCTTGCCGCACTGCTGGGGAACTCGGCCATCGCCGTGGCCAAGTTCGTGGGATTCTTCGTCACCGGCTCCTCGTCGATGTTGGCCGAAGCAATCCACTCGGTTGCCGACTCAGGCAATCAGGGGCTGCTGTTGTGGGGCGGCAAGGCGGCGAAAAAGGAAGCGGACGAAGAGCACCAGTTCGGCTACGGGCGTGAGCGCTTCTTCTGGGCCTTCGTCGTGGCACTGGTGTTGTTCCTGGTCGGCTCGGGATTCGCTCTCTACGAGGGCATCGAGAAGATCCGGCATCCGCACGAGATCGATAATGCAATCGTCGCCTATTGCATCCTCGGATTCGGCATCTTCGCCGAGGGCTTCGCACTGCGCACCGCCGTCGTCGAGTCCAAGCACGTCAAGCGCAGCGACGAAAGCTGGTGGCAGTTCGTACGCAACACCCGGGTACCTGAGCTCGCGGTCGTGTTGCTCGAAGACATTGGTGCCATGCTCGGCCTGATCATCGCCATCGTGTCCGTGTTCATCGCCGACACCTTCGACGCTCCCGTTTGGGACGGCATCGGCACGCTGAGCATCGGCATCCTGTTGTTCCTCATCGCCGTGGTACTCATCATCGAGATGCGCAGCATGCTGCTCGGCGAAGGCGCTCAGCCAGCCAAGATGAAGGCCATCCGAGGCGCCATCGAAGACACCCCGGGTGTCAAGAGCATCATCCACCTCCGCACCCAGTACCTGGGTCCTGAAGAGCTGCTGGTCGGTGCCAAACTCGAATTCGATGCCGACCTCGACACGGCCGGCCTCGCCGACCGAGTTGACGCGGTCGAAGCGAACGTTCGCAAGGTCGCGCCGCACGCGCGGCCGATGTACATCGAACCCGATCTTCACCGGGAGTTCTAGATGACTGCACCCTTGCCCGCGGGAACGGCGTTCCCTTCGGTCAATGCCAAGGACCTCGACGGCGCTGTCGTCGACATCGGCGCCTCGGTTGCCGGGAGCTGGGCGGTTGTCCAGTTCTATCGAGGCGATTGGTGACCGTACTGTCGTCAACAGTTGGTTGACTTCGCCGTCCACGCTCGCCCATTCATCGACGCGGGCATCAAGGTCGTCTTTGCCTCGGTCGACAGCATCGACGCGACCGCGACCCTGAAACAGGGCCTGCATGTCGGATTCCCCGTTCTGGCCGAGATCGATGCCGAAACCACCGCTGCGGCACTCGGATCCTTTGTGCAGACGGGCGATCGCACATTCATGCATGCGACCGGATTCCTGCTCGCTCCCGATGGAACCATCGCGACGGCGGTCTACTCCACCGGACCGATTGGCCGCTTGAACCCCAGCGAGGTACTCCGAATGGTGGCCTTCAGGAAGAGTCAAGGCTGAGTCGGGCCGTGGCGAAGTTGTCGATCACGGGTGACGAGACGGTGTCGCACGGCTCATCTTTGCGCGCTGTCGACCGATTCTCTGAGAGAACTCACTCATCAAGCTTCGGAGGTGCCCAATGAAGGGCGTCATCTTCAACGCCGCGCAGCAAGCCGTCATCGAACTCTTCGACGAGGACACCTGGGATGACCTGCTCGACGAAGCCGGCGTCGACGGCGTGTACAGCTCCGTCGGGACCTACGACGACGCCGACCTGGTCGCGATCGTGGTCGCGGCGACCAAAGCAACCGGTCTGTCCGCTGAGGAGGTCATGGTCGCGGTCGGCCGCAAGGCGCTTGCCCATCTCGCCGATCGGGTGCCGACCTTGATCGGAGAATGCACCAATGCCTATGAGATGTTGGGCATGATTCATGATGTGATCCATGTCGAGGTCATGAAGCTGTACGAAGACGCCCAGCCACCGCAGTTCAGCTACGCCGACCTGCCCGGTGGTGGCCTGCGCATGGGCTATCGCTCGCCGCGCAATCTCGGGGCGCTCGCCGAAGGGCTGGCGCTCGGCGTCGGTGACCGGTTTGGCGAGGAACTGCGAGTGACGCGCCATCCGGCGACCTCTGACGGCGAGGTTTTTCTGGACATCGTTTCGCTCGGCGCCGCGAGCGCCGACTGATCGGCGAATGACGTGAGCGACGGCACCAACCCGGAGGGGCACACCGACGTGACCGCTTCCGACGCGCCGTCGATCGAGGATCTCCAGAAGCGCATCTCCCGGCTCGAGAAGCGGGTGGATCGGGAGCGAGCGGCGCGAGCGACGGCCGAGCAGATCACCGAGGATCGCTTGCGCGACGCGTATCTTGCGCGGCGCGAGGCCGAAGACGCGCTCGACGCCAGCCGGGCAAAGTCCGAGTTCCTGGCCAACATGAGTCACGAACTGCGCACGCCGCTGAACGGCGTGATCGGCATGGCGAGCTTGCTGGCCGATACCGAGCTCGACCCGGAGCAGCGGGACTATCTCGTCACGATCCGTTCGAGTAGCGAGACGCTGCTTGCGGTTATCAACGACATTCTGGACTTCTCGAAGATCGAGGCGGGAAAGCTCGAGATCGAGAGCTATCCGTTCGAGATCCGTTCCGTCATTTCCGACGCCGTTGAGTTGACCGCGGTCGCGTTGGGCGCGAGCGGGGTCGAGTTGGCCTACGACATTCAAGACGACGTGCCAACGACGCTGATTGGTGACGTCGTCCGGATCCGCCAGATCCTCAACAACCTGTTGAGCAATGCGGCCAAGTTCACCGCCGACGGCGAGATTGTTGTGCGCGTGACCGCCGACCGGATTGCCGAAGGTCGCTATCGCGTGGCGATCTCGGTGGAGGACACCGGCATCGGCATCAAACGCGATCGGCTCGAAGCGCTGTTCGAGTCCTTCACGCAGGCCGATACCTCGACGACTCGTCGCTTCGGCGGCACCGGCTTGGGTCTGACCATTACCCGCCAACTTGCGGAGCTGATGGGCGGCACCATCGCGGTCGAGTCCGAGTATGGATCGGGATCGACGTTCACATGTGTGCTGCAACTCCGAGCCACCGATGAGTCGACAGAACGTCATCAGGAACATCTTGGGACGCTGCAAGGGCGCCGAGTCCTCGTGGTCGATGACAACGCGACCAATCGCCGGATCCTCGAGCGCCAACTCGGCGGTTGGGAGATGCGCGTCGAGGTTGCGTCGTCGGGCCCCGACGCGCTTGACCTACTCGAGGAACAACAGTTCGATCTCGCCATCTTCGACATGCAGATGCCCGACATGGACGGTCTCGAGCTGGCCCACCTCGTTCGCGAACGACACGAACGACGTTTCCCGATCGTGCTGCTCACCTCGCTCGGTCGGCGCGAAGGCGCCGATCATGTGTTTGCGGCTCAGCTGGCCAAGCCCGCGAACCCCGACACGCTGCGCGAGGTGCTCGCCGATGTGCTTCGCCACATCGAACGCCCGATCGTTCGCGAAGCCGTCGAGTCGATTGATGCATCGCTAGGGGAGCGCCACCCGCTGCGGATCCTCGTCGCCGAGGACAACGTGGTGAACCAAAAGGTCGCGCTCGCATTGCTCAACCGGCTCGGTTACCAAGCCGACCTCGTCGAGAACGGGCATCGGGCCGTCGAAACGGTCGGGCTCGTCGACTATGACCTGGTCCTGATGGATGTGCAGATGCCCGAGATGGACGGTCTCGACGCGACCCGAGCGATCCGCTCGTCGATCGAGTCAACGCGTCAGCCAACGATCATCGCCTTGACCGCCAACGCGCTCGACGGCGACCGGGAACTCTGCCTCGAGGCCGGCATGGACGACTATCTCTCGAAGCCGATCCAGCTCGCTGCATTGGTCGACAAGCTCGAGGCGACGATCGCTCGCCCCAAGAACTAGAACGCGGCGCGGGCGGCCCGCTTCGCTCGGACCAACTCGTTGAAGCGTGCTGGCGCCAGCCGCTCGGCAAGCGCGGTGCGAAGCACGTCTTGCATGCTTGCCGGGGCGAGGCCGCTGTCGGACGCGTCGGTGTCGAGATTGCTTGGGAACGAGTAGCCACTCGCGCAGGTCGCGATATGGGCCGGGGTCAACGTGCCCCGCTCGGCGAGCTGCAAGAGGACGGGGTAGGTCGACATCGCCACGCCGTCCCAGTCGATTGCTTCCATCGGTACACCAAAGGCCGAGGACACCTGCATGAGGTTGCCGATGCGGTCGTGGTCGCTGGTGCGGTTCTCGCCAGCCGCATGGTGCAGGCCTGGGTTGAAGAACACGGCGTCGCCCGGCTCCAACGCCACCTGGACCGAATGGTCGGCGAAGTGTTGCTTGAACCGTTCGTCGCGCCAGGCCAGGTAGCCGGCAGCGAACCGTTGGCTGCCAGGCAACAGCATCGTGGGACCGGCATCGATGGGCATGGGGGAGTGGGCGACGGCGCCCTGCAAGGTCAAGGCCTGGGACAGGTGGTGAACGTGTGTCGGGAATCGTGCGGCGTCAGCGTCGGCCAGGAAACCCAGGTGGTAGTCGCGATGCGGTGACTGGGCGGCGCCGCCGGGGTGCACGATGTTCACTTGCGCCGTGACTTGATACCAGGGGCCGAGCCAGGCTTCGGACACCAGATCGAGCACCGCATTGCCGTAGTAGGCGACGTGCGCGGCGGGGTCGAGCTTGGCCACTTTGCCGAGGACGTCCCATGCCCGGCTGTTGGCGCCCGATGCGGCGAAGTGATCGAATCCGTCGCCTGCGGCTCGCTCGCGTTCGATGACCGCGAGGAGCGCATCGGTCATGGCGTCGACGGCTGCTCGGTCATGCCAACCGTTGCGAATCACGATCACGCCGGCGCCCTGCCCGAACACCTGCGCCAATTCGGTGCGGAGCGCCTCGGCCTCGTGGTTGTCGTCGTAGGCAGCCCGGAACGTGTCGCCGTCGTACACGGGGATGCCATGCGTCGTGGTTGCGGCGTGTGGGGTTGAGACCTCGCCGCCAGGGTCGGCGCAGAGGGCAACAAAGTCGTCGAAGTCGAGGTCGGCCGCAAGGCGCCCACCGAAAGTCGAGGTAGACCGGTCCATGTCAGCACGATACCGCTGTGGTTGTGATCGATTCAGGCTCGCGCCACGCTGACGGCGTGGGAGGCAAATCCGCAGCATGGCTGCGCCGGGTGCTCATGGTCGCGATGCTGTCTCTCGCCGGGTTTGGAGTGGCGGGCTGCGGTTCGTCCGATGAACCGGTCGATGTCTTTGCCGCGGCGTCGCTGGCCGACGCGTTCGAAGAAATGGCTCGCGAGTTCCGCGTTGCCTCGGGGATCGAGGTGCGGCTCAACTTCGGTGGATCCTCGAGTCTTCGTGAGCAGATACTCGATGGCGCATCGGTCGACGTCTTCGCTTCCGCGAACGCGACGATCATGGAAGACGCGGCGCGGGCACGAACCGGGTTCGGTCCACGTGTCACGATGGCGGTGAATGAGCTCGTCGTTGCCGTGCCGGCGTCGAATCCGGCCAACGTGACCGGTGTCGGAGATCTGGCCGAAGCCGATTTGTTTGTTGGGGTTTGTGCAGCCGGAGTGCCGTGCGGCGACTTGGCCGAGCGGTATCTGGCCCAGAGCGATGTCGCGGCGGCGATCGACACGTTTGAACCCGATGTTCGTTTCGTGGTCTCGCGCCTCGTCGACGGGGAGCTCGATGCCGGCTTGGTGTACCTGAGCGATGTCGCGGCGTCCGATGGCCGGTTGGTGCTCGTCGATCGAGCAGACCCGCCGGTGGTGACCTCGTATCCGATCGCGGTGGTCGACCAGGACCGAGCCGATGCGCAGGCATTTGTGGACTTCGTGGTCGGTCCCCAAGGGCGCGCTGTCCTCGAGCGATGGGGCTTCCGCACACCGTGAGCCGTCGTGGACTGACCCGTGTTCCGCGGCCGCTGCTGGCGTTGGCCATCGTCGGCTCACTCGTCTTCGTGCTTCCCTTCGTTGGACTGTTGGCGCGGGTGCCGTGGTCTCGCTTCGGTTCGGTCGCGACGTCAGAGGTTGTGGTCGATGCGCTGTGGCTCTCGCTGTTGACATCGCTCTTGGCCGCTGCGATTGCGACGGTGTTGGGCGTGCCGTTGGCCTGGTTCCTCGCCCGGGTTGAATTCCCTGGTCGCCGGGTGCTGCGGGCCATCGTGACGCTGCCGATGGTCTTGCCTCCGGTCGTCGGTGGCGCGGCATTGCTGTTTGCGTTTGGCCGCAACGGCACCTTTGGAGGACCGCTTGCTGATGCGACGTCGTTCGTGTTGCCGTTCTCGATCTGGGGCGTCGTGCTGGCGAATGTGTTCGTGGCGATGCCGTTCCTGATCGTCACGGTCGAGGGCGCATTTCGGGGGATGGATCCGAGGTTCGAAGAAGCGGCGTCGACCTATGGGGCCGGCCCGCTCGAGGTGTTTCGTCGAGTGACGCTTCCGATGATCCGGCCATCGCTGGTGGCCGGGGTGGTGTTGGCCTGGGCTCGTGCGCTCGGCGAATTCGGCGCGACGATCACCTTTGCGGGCAATCTGCCCGAGCGCACCCAAACGCTTCCTCTTGCCGTATTTGTCGAGTTGCAGAGCGACCGTGACAGCGCGGTCGCCATCAGCTTGATTCTCGTGGTCGTGTCGCTTGTCGTGTTGGTGTCTTTGCGGGATCGGTGGTGGCGGCGATGACGGTAAGAACCGAGAAGGGGTTGCAGGCTGATCTCGACGTTCAGCGTGACGGTTTCCGGTTGCGGGTTGTGTTCGATGTCGATGCCGGAGAGACGGTCGCCATTCTCGGCCCGAATGGCGCTGGCAAGTCGACAACCGTGCGCGCCATCACCGGCCTCGAACCGCTGACGTCGGGCAGCATCCGGCTTGGCGATCGCACGCTCGATGAACCCGCGACGGCGACCTTCGTGGTCCCGCACCAACGCTCGATCGGCACGGCGTTTCAGGACGCACTGCTGTTTCCCCACCTCGATGTGCGCGAGAACGTCGGGTTCGGACTGGATCGTGCTCGGCGAGGCGCGGCAGCAGACGAGCTACTTGCCCAAGTCGGGCTTGGCGGGTTTGGGTCCCGATCCGTCGAAGGCCTGTCCGGCGGCGAAGCGCGCCGGGTCGCCATCGCCCGTGCCTTGGCCGGCGACCCCGACCTGGTGATCTTGGATGAACCGTTCGCCGGCCTCGACGTCGGTGCCCGCGCGGGTCTTCGCCAGCTGATCGCCGAACGCCGCTCCGAAAACCGTGCACCGTGGATCCTGATCACGCACGACCCAGCCGAGGCGCGCATTCTGGCCGATCGAATCGTCGTGCTCGAAGACGGTGCCGTGACACAGATCGGAACCCCTGCGCAGGTCCAAGCCCAACCGGCATCGCGCTACGTCGCCGAACTCGTTGGCGTCAACCTGTTCGAAGGGGTCGCGACGGATGGTCGAGTGGCCATCGGATCTTCTGGGGTCGAGGTCACGGTGGTGGATCAATCCTTGCGCGGCGAGGTTCGGCTGACGGTGCGACCCGAGTCGGTGGCGCTGCACGCGAGCCCGCCCGGGGGCAGCCCGCGAAACGTGTGGCAGGCTCAGGTCGGTGATGTGCATCGTCTCGGCGACTTGGTGAGGGTGCATCTCGAGGCACCGATTCCGCTGGTCGCCGATGTCACCCCGAGCGCGGTCGCCGAGCTTGCGATCGTGCCTGGCGCGCCTGTCTGGGTCGTCATCAAGGCAACCAGCCTCGACGCCTTCTGAGTCAGTCGAGGAGCCAGGTGGCCACGTCGGCGCCGATCCGAGCGGGTGCTTCGAGCGGGCCGAAGTGACCGAGGTCGCCGTATTCGACGAGACGTCCGTTGGTCAGCGCGTCGGCCGTTCCGGTGGCGAAGTCCGCTGCCGACGTCTCGCCCGTCACGCTGTAGACCTTGGCGACAACGACATGCGTTGCGACCGAAGCAATGCGTGACGAGGGAATGCGCGCGCCCTCGAAAGTCATTGCCTCGTGCACGGGGCGACAGGCGAGTCGCACCGTGCCGTCCGCTTCATCCACGAAACCGTGCTGGACATAGGCGGCGAGTGCGTCGGCACGCAGCAGGTTGAGTGGGGGCCGGCTCGCGTAACGCTCGAGCGCTTCGGCCCGGCTGGGGAAGTTCGGTCGGCGACGAGCCGCGTTCTCGGCCATGAAGCTGTTGCGAGGACCGATCTCGGCCGGAAAGATGATCGGCTCGTAGATCCATGCCCTGCGAACAAGACCAGGACGCGCGGCTTCGGCCATGAGCGTGGTGGCACCGCCCATCGAATGGGCAAACGCAAACACCGGCTCGCCGATGTGGTCGATGGCGCTCAAAAGGTCGGCAGCGAAGTCGTCCCAGACAAAGGTCGCGTCGGGCTCAAGCTGCGACGCCCCGTGGCCTCGCAGGTCGACGCCCCACACATGGAACTGCTGCGTCCATTGGGCGATGAGCGGCAGGTAGGTGTGGGCGTGAAACCCTGTGGCGTGGGTGACCATCAGCGGCGGTCCGTCGCCGCCGAAGTCGTGCAGGGCGATCGGGGTACCGTCGGCCGACGTCAGCCACAGGATCGAAGATGCAGGGTCGTTCACGGCATCGGAGACTACGCCCTTGGCATGCGGTTTCCCGAACCGAGTCAGTCTGCCGCTGGTTCGGGTTTGACCTTGAGGTGGACGGCACCGACACGCTTCTCTTCGTCAGCGAAGGCCTCGAGGTAGAGCCACTCCATGCCGTAGCGGGTGCCTTGGTGTTGTCCTTTGAGGACGACGTTTTCGCCGGCGAAGGCGAGCCCGTCGGCGCGCACCGAACCTTCGACGACGCTGAAGCGAAGGTCGGGGTCGGCCGTCTGGCGTTGGAGCAGGCGGCCGGCCGCGGCGGTGACATTGGACATGAGATACGCGACGGGCATGGCCGGGAGGCCCTCGAAGTGGCCGAGGCAGCGTTCGGGTTGTACTGCGCCGAGCGCAATCTCGATATGGCCACCGGCGATGTCGACCTGTTGGGGGTCGATGAGTTCGACATAGGGGTTCGGCGCATCGACGGGTGCGTCGACGCAGTGATCGGCGAACATCTTGCG
>CALLPT010000023.1 GCA_938015575.1 uncultured Acidimicrobiales bacterium | reverse complement strand
AAGATGGGCGTCATCCCCGGTTCGATGGCGACCGGCTCGTTCATCGTGTCCGGTCTCGGTAACCCCGACTCGTATCGCTCGGCATCGCATGGTGCTGGCCGGACGCTGTCGCGGACCGCAGCTCGGAAGCAGCTGAGCGTCGAGTCGCTGGTCGAGGCCATGGAAGGCATCGCCTGGAACGAGGATCCCACGGCGCTGCTCGATGAGCATCCCGATGCCTACAAGGACATCGGCGCGGTCATGGACAACCAGCGGGACCTGGTTGCCGTCGAGCATCGGCTCGAGACGATCCTCAACTACAAGGGCGGCTGAATGTGTGAACCGGGTCGACCTAACCGTCGGCCTCGGGTTCGTTCGCGTCTGCACGGTCGAACCCGCCGAAGCCTTCTAGGTCGCCGGCGCCGCGGAACACGTGGCTTCTTCCGTCGGATCGCACGAGCAACGCAGGCCCGGAGAAGGCGCCGTCGGGTGTAGCGATGTCCAATGCGCAGGGCGCCGGTTCGAGCTGGACGTCTTCGCTCGTCTGGTGCACGAGCTCCCAGTCGACGGCGGGGTTCTCGGGCCGCTTGGCGACGACGAGATCACCGCCCGTGGAGGGAAGCGGCTTGCCGTCGACAACGAGGCTGGTGACGTAGAAGCGACGGTGTTGCACGGCGCCGATCGTAGCGACCGCCGATCTTGTGTTCTCACCGACTCAGAACCCGGTTTCCGGGTTGCAGATCGGTGAGAAGGCTGGTGCGGGTTCCAGATCGGTGAGAACGGGCACGTCGGGGAAGTGACGGCGGGCGGGGCTGGGCTGAAAACGCCGAAGGGAGGGCGGGGCCTGGTGAAACGCCGAAGGGAGGGGCGGGGGCTGGTGAAAACGCCGAAGGGCGGGGGCTTCGGCCCCCGCCCTTCAAGCGAAGTCGCTCGAGGCCGAAGCCCCAAGTGAAAGTTCAATCAGCCAGCGGCACGAGCGGTGTCGAGCCAGCCGTCAACGAGACCACGGTTGCTCGTGATCCAGTCAGCAGCGATGGCTTCGACGTCGGCCTGTGCACCGTCGGAGTTGCTGAGCGCAACACCGGCGATAGCGAGGTCGATCAGTGGTGGCTTGAATTCGCCGAACAGTGCCTCGGCGGCTGGGTTGTCAGCCAACCAGTCCTTGTTGGCGGTGATTTCGATGTCGGCAGCGAGCCAACCGACCTGGCAGCCGTCGGGACCCTGCAAGCAGGTGTCCGCGCCGAGGCCGCTGTAGCCGATCTGGCCTTCACGGCGCTGTGCGTACTCAGCGCCGCCTTCCTTGCCGAGCGGGTTCGAGTCATCGAGGACCGAGTCGTTGTTCATCGACAGCCACATGGTGGTTTCGCCGGGAACTGCCTGAGCGAGGTAGCTCGTGGGGGTCCAGGTGTAGATGATTGCGGGCTCGCCGGCCTGGGCAAGGTCGAGGAACTCAGCGAACATCGCGTCGTAACCGGCCTGTACCTGCTCAAGGTTGTCCCAGCCAGCGAAGGCAATCTGCGACTGCATGATGTCGTCGCAGGTCCAGTCTTCGGGGCAGCCGTAGAACTCGCCCTTGCCGTTGCCGTCACTGTCGAGCTGGCTCCACAGTGCTTCGTCGGCGTTGATGTCGTCCATCGTGGTGACGCCATTGGCTTCGGCCCACGACTTGGTGATGAGCATGCCCTGGAGGCCGCCACCGGGCATGAGTGAACCTTCGAGACGGGTCAGGTGATCACCGATCGAGGTGCCATCGGTGCGCTCGCCTTCCCACCACGAAAGGTGGCCTGGGTACCAGCTGTTGGCCCAGAAGTGCATGTCGCCTTCTGCCATGGTCTGGTAGGCGAGGTCGGGAGCGAACTCGAGGTCATCTGGGCTCGACACGTCGTAGCCAAGCTCTTCCATCAGGTCGTGCAGGATCTGCGCCTGTACGTACCCCGAGGACCAGTTGGCACGACCCATCAGCGCGGACTTACCCGCGCCTGGCTGGTCGCTCTCGCCGGAAACGGCTTCTTCGACGGCTTCGGCAGCGTCCTCAACCGCGTCCGATGCGGTGTCAGCGGCGTCGCTGGCTGCATCGGTAACGGTGTCGACGGCGCTGTCAGAGCCGCATGCTGCTGCGAACATTGCGAACGCAGCAAGAATGACGAGCCAAAGGCTCGGCTTCTTGGTTTTCATTGATTAACCCCTCCTGTGGGCATGAACAGCGGGCCGGGCGGAACCAGCCCCCAATTGAACCTATCGCAACAAGATCGTAAAGATCGTTCAGTCGGTGCGTTTTCCGCGGAATTCCGCGGGTTTAGGCACCGACCGATCCGGCCAATGCTGGGTCGTCGGTCACATCGACGACCTGAGCGGACCCGATGTCGCTGTAGATCTTGCGGCGGCGGAAGTCGTTGATGACCCCGCGTCCGATGGCAATGAAGATGAATGCCAGCACCATCGTGAAGAACGCACCGTTGCCGCTGATGGCTCGAGGTTCGGCGGATCGCGTGAACGCGAAGATCCAGGCCGCGGGGATCACCATCGAGGCAAGTCCCAGGCCGGTCGCAATGGTGCCGAAGCGCCAACGTTTCGTCTCGTCGCCGCCAAGGAGGCCAGCGGCGAGCGCAACTGCCACGACGCCAGCCCCGGCAAAGAAGGCCGTCGGCCAGCCAAGGCGCGGGCCGCCGCTCTCAATGCCATTGACGAGTACCGGGTCGGCCTGTGCGGAGTTGATCAGGTTGGTGATCGCCTGACCATTGGCAATCTGCTTGCCCATGTCGTCGCCTGCCTCGTCACGCAGACGCTGGATCTCCGCTTCGATCTCGGGCGTGAGCAGCGAGTCGAGGCGAGCATCGGATTGCCACGGGGCAATGAGCGAAGCGAACATTGCGATGAACGCGATCGCAGCGCCAGCGATGAGCGGCCACTTGACGTCGAGCTTGAGCGGAAAGCGCGACGTGTACGGCGCCGCGAATACGGCCATCAGACCACCGACGACGGCCACGACCGTGCCGATGATCGCCAGGTAGACGCCGATCCCGTGCGAGTACGCTGCCACCGCTGGGGCCTCGTTGAGCATGAAGTAGCCAACGACAGAACCAAGTGCGCCGAGTGCCACGATAAGCATGCCGTCGGCGCCAAGGCGGGGTGTGCCCAGCACGAATGTCTCGACCGCAAGTGCGATCGCAACAATGGCAAAGACGACAACACCGATCGCCGACAGCCTGCCTGCGCCGAAGACGATCCAGAGCACCACCGTCGCGGCGAACGCCGCAACAAAGACGCCATTGCGACCAACCAAGTGTTGGGCAATCCATTCGCCAGCAAACATCGCGGCAACGAAGAGGATTGCGGTCCAGATGCGGCTGTAGCCGGCACCATCGAACCAAGCGCTCATGTCGCCGTTGAAGATGTTGGCCAACCACGCACCCAGACCAATCGCGATGATGAGCGTGATCAGCAGACCTTGGAGGCGTCGGGACTGTGTTGCAATGCCCTCGGCGCCGCGGATAGTGAGCAACGGACGAAGCGCGCAGAACAGCCCAATGAGGCTGAGTCCGAGCACGAAGACCGCGAACATCGTGCCACCGCTGGCCTCGATGCCCGAGAAGCTCATCCCGACGAGGTCCTTCTCGTCGCTGCGCCGGCCCCAGGCCGCTGCGAGTCCAGAGTCGTTCGACCAGGTCAAGAAGGTGCTGATGGCGGCGACGGCGAGACCGCCGAGACCGAGCATCAGACCAAGGCGCTCGGTGGCTCCGACGGTTGCTTCGGACTCGACGACCGAGGCGGCGTCGTCGACAATGGCCTCGGCGCGAGCCACGGCATCGTCTTCGGTGCCGTCGACGCGAGCGGCTTGGGCCGCAAGCAGACCCTCGGGGTCAGCTCGGTAGGTCCAGGCCTCGTGGATGCGTCCGAACAGGCCGAGACCATCGCTCGACTCACGTTGGCTGATGCGGTCAGCAACGATGGCCACGAAGAAGTAGGCGAGGCCGGCCGAGGTGGCCTGGGGGATGTTGTTCGAGGCAATGGCCTGGAGCAGGAGCTTGCCGAGACCACCAGCGCCCATGATTGCTGCGATACCAAGCATGCCGATCGCCATCAGGAGCGTCTGGTTCAGGCCGGTCAAGATCGCCGGACGGGCCAGCGGAAGCTGGACGTCGGTGAGCACGCGCATCTCGTTGGCGCCGAAGGCTCTGCTGGCCTCGACGACATCGGAGGGCACCTGTCTCACACCCAGGTTGGTCAGGCGCACCAACGGTGGCAGGGCGAACACGAGTGTCGCCATCGTCGCCGAGGCTTCGCCCGGTCCCCAGAAGAAGATGAACGGCAGCATGTAGACGAAGGCGTGGATGACCTGCATGGCATCGAGGACGGGACGTACCGCGTTCCAAACGCTGTCGACGCGACCGCACAAGACGCCCAGCGGAATACCGATGATGGCGCACAAGAACACGGACACGAAGATGAGGCCGAATGTCTTGGTCGTCTCCGACCAATAGTCGGGCCCTAACAAGCCGCAGGCGGCAACGAGCGCGCCGACCATGATGCCGACCCGGGTGTTGCGAGTGATCGAGCCGATCACGAAGAAGATGATGGCCACCCAGTACCAAGGCAGCGACATGATCGATGTCGCCGACTCGTCGGGGTTCATCAACAGGTTGAACAGGAACTCGAACGGCCAGATGAATGCGTCGAGCAACCAACCAAGTTTCTGGTCGGTCCAGTCGACGATCTGCTTGATCCATTCACCAAAGTGGAACTCGTAGTCGTCGAGCCAAGCGTTGTCGAGGAACCCCGGACCTTCGGACGTGTTCTGTTGAGCGAGAAGGGTCATCGTGTTGCCCCCACGAGCTCGGTTTGGGTGACTTCGGGCGCATCAGCTCCGGCGGTCGAGCCAGCGACCGAGAGGTAGACCTTCTTGCGGCGGAAGTCGTTCATGATTCCGCGTGAGATGGCGAAGAAGACGCCAGCGCCGGTGATGGCCAACAAGATGCCGGCACCGGTCAACGCATTGCGGTCGTTGAAGTAGTCGGTATCGCCGTTGCGGCTGATCGACAGAGTGAACGCCAGCGACAAGAAGAAGATCGCCGAGGCAGGTGCACCGATGAGTGCACCGAGACGCCATCGGTTCGATTCGAGTGGACGTGAGACGGCCAGCATGAGCGTCACGACGACGGCGATCGCACCGAAGATGAGGACCGGCCAGCCGAGCAGCGGTCCCGAGCCCTGTAGCCCCTTGACGAAGATGCGGTTCGCGGCGTCAGCCCCGGCCCGCTCATCGACGATCCATGCGGCGATTGCACCGACGAACAGCAGTGCTGCGCCGATGGCAGCGGTGATGACCATGCCGAGTGGGAACGACGTCGAGATCGGAACTCGAGCGGCATAGGGCGCCCGGAATACGGCCATGAGCGCACCGATCGATGCGACGCCTGCGCCGATGACGGCGAGATAGGCGCCGATGCCGGTGCTGACGTCGGTCACGGCCGGGTGCGGCTGGGCGATGACATAGGCGAGTGCGACACCGAGTGCGCCGACCGCAGCGATGAGCGCACCGTCGGCGGCCAGGCGAGGCGTGCCCCGAACGAATGTGTCGATCGCGATCAGCACGACGATGGCGAGCATGACGAGGAGCGCAAGCATCTCGGTGGTGTTGAAGCCGACGTTCACCAGGTTGAGCACAAGGTTCAACACGACGAGCGCCGCGAGTGCGACGAGCCCATAACCCTGCAACTTGTTGAGTGTGCGGGAGATACCGTCGCCGATCGTCACGAGCGGACGGATCGCGGCGGCTAGGGCCAAGATCGACAGCAACATCACGAAGATGCCGAAGAACGAGCCGCCCGATGCTGCCAACCCGTTGAAGCTTTGGCCGGGCAGGCTTTCATCGGCGAAGCGTCCCCAGCTGCTGATCTTGCCGGCGTCGCTCGACCAGGTGAGAAAGGTGGCGATGATGGCGATGGCCGAACCGCCGACTGCCAGCATCAGGCCGGTGCGTTCGCTGGCCGTGATCGGCTCGGGATACTCGGTGATCTCGGGCTCGACCGGTGCCGAAGCGATCACCTGGGCCTCGCCGTCGGTGCCGTGGAGCTGCAAGTAGGTGCCTTCGGCGTCGCGGCCGTAGGCAAACGCCTGGCGGATGCGTGCGAGCAAGCTGAGGCCATCGCCAGCTTCGGGCTGGCTGATGCGGTCAAGGATGACGGCGGTCAAGAAGAACGTCAGCCCGGCGCCAGCGCCGAGTGCGATGTTCACGTTGTTGATGGCTCGGAAGATGAGCTTGCCGAGACCGTCAGCGCCGATGTAGGCCGCGATGCCAAGCATCGAGAAGGCCAACAGCAACGTCTGGTTGAAGCCGGTCATGATGGCCGGACGGGCCAAGGGGAGCTGGACATCGGTCAACACGCGAAGCTCGTTCGCGCCGAAACTTCGACTCGCTTCGACCACATCTTCGGGCACCTGTCTGATGCCCAAGTTCGTGAGACGCACCAGCGGAGGCAGTGCGTAGATCATCGTCACCATGGTGGCCGAGACATTGCCGATGCCGAAGAAGGCAATGAACGGCAGCATCCACACGAACGAGTGGATCACCTGCATGGCATCGAGTACCGGTCGGGTGACGTTCCATACGCCGTCGAAGCGGCCGCAAAGCACGCCGAGCGGAATACCGACGATCACGCACAACGCGACCGAGATGATGATCATGCCGAAGGTCTTGGAGACCTGCTCCCAGTACTCCTGGCCGAGGAAGCCGCAGAGTGCGGTCATGCCGGCGACCATGAGCCCGATGCGCGTATTGCGCATGAGCGAACCCAGCAAGAACATCACGATGACCATCCAGATCCACGAGACGCTCATGATCGAGTCTCGGGCCGGGTTCTCATTCATGATGAAGTTGAACAAGGTCTCGAATGGCCACTTGATCGTGTCGGTGACCCATTCGGCTTCTTGGTTGACCCAGTCCGACGTCATCTTGATCCAGTCGCCGAAAGGCACCCGGAAGGCGTCGAGCCAGTTGTTGTCACTAATCGGGACGTTGCGATCGATCTGCTCAGGCCCGTCAACGGATTGCAGTGCGAGCAGCAACATCACATGAACACCTCGCGCTCGAAGCCGTCGATCAGGCTTTCGACGCGGCCCATCTCCTCGACCATCTCTCGGGGGTGGAGAGCGCCGATCAGCGACCCGTTGTCGTCGACGACCGCGAGGGGCAGGCCCTTGCCGGCCGCGGCGTAGATGTTGTTGAACTTCTGGGTTGGCGTGGTGACATCGAAGTCGCTGCGCAGTGCCGAGTCGAGGGTGCCGTTAGAAGCGAGGGCCTGGAGGGCGGCCTGGGGGGTCAGGACGCCGGCCGGGCGGCCGCT
>CALLPT010000022.1 GCA_938015575.1 uncultured Acidimicrobiales bacterium | reverse complement strand
CAGCGTTTTGGCTGCGACCCCACTTGGGGGTGCGGCGGTGTCAGGGTCGGGTCGGGGTGACGTCGACGATGCGGCGCATGGCCTCGGCGACGGTTGAGCGGGGGCAGGCGAGGTTCATGCGCAGGCAGCCGTCGCCGTCGGCAACGAACTTCTCGCCGCCCTCGATCAAGAGGCCGGCCTGGGTTGCGTAGTGCGCGGTCAAATCAGTACCGGGCTCGAAGTAGGCACTCACGTCGATCCAGGCCAGATACGTCGCGTCGGGGACGGTGAACTTCGCCAACGGCAGATGATCCGCCAGCACCGAACGAACCAGCTCGAAGTTTGCGTCGAGGTAGCCGGTGAGCGCGGCCAGCCACTCGTCGCCCTCGCGAAACACCGCGGTCGCGGCCGCTGCGCTGAGTGGATTGAGGACCGGGAAGTGGCGGTCCTCCCACGCCTCGCGCACCCGATCGTTCGGAATCACCACATTCGCCAACCCGAGTCCAGCCAGGTTGAACGTCTTGCTCGATGACATGCAGGTGATGATCTGATCCGAGTCCGGGTACAGCTTCGCCAGAGGCGTGTGCGTGCGTCCGGACCGCATCAGGTCACAGTGAATCTCGTCGGAAATGATCAGCACGTCGTTGTCGAAGCACAGCTCGGCCACCTGGCGAAGCTCGCCTTCGCGCCATGACCGCCCCGTCGGATTGTGTGGATGACACAACACGAACAACTTCACCGCCGGATCGGCCAACCGAGCCCCGAGATCCGACGCGTCGAAAACGTACTCACCGGCTTCGGAACGAAGCAGCGGACTCGATGCAAACGAGCAACCGTGATAGCTGATCGCCGACTCGAACGGCTCATACGCCGGCGTATGCGTGAGCACGACGTCGCCCGGTTCGCCAATGAAGCCGACCAGGTCGTAGAGCGCCGGCACAATGCCCGCTGCGGGCACATGATGCTCGGCCGCGGGCGCCCAGCCGTAGCGACGATCACACCAACCGATGAACGCGTCGGCCAACGTGCCATCGATCGGGGTCGTGTAGCCGAAGATCGGTTGCCGCATGCGTCGCTGCATCGCCTCGAGCGCAACCGGCGGCACCGCGAACGCCATGTCCGCCACCCACATCACCAGAGCTTCGTCGTCAGGGCATGGCAGCGCGAGATCCGGATCATCGAACAGGTACTTGCGGAACCCGTCGACGGCGACCGAGTTGGTGCCGACGCGGTCGATGATCGCATCGAAGTCGAAGCTCATCGAGACAGTCTGGTGTGGAACGCCACGGGTGCATCGTCTGCGCCCATGTCGGCTCGCCGAACGAGCTAGACCGCGACGCCGATCGAATTCATCGCCTCGACGAGGCGAGCGGTCCGAGCGTTGAGGATCTCATACTGCGCCGTCCGCGTCACCGGTTCGGCTTGCACGGTGTGATTGAAGTGCATCCATTCCGGCGATGCGGGGTTGAACGCGGGCCATGCAACCGCTGCCGACTTGCTCGGCGCACCGCTCTTTGCGAACGCGGTCCAGTGTTCGCGCATCGTCGCCCCGAGCACCTTGTCGTCGTCGGTCATCGGCAGGATCGGCACATTGCTTCCGTGGACAAACGGCAGCTCCGCCGCGTGATACGCGCCCGCCGTTTGCTTCGGCGAAGCCGGGGTGCGCGAGAAGTGGTACAGCCATGTGGGATGCCCAGCGGCGGCGTGGTGCTTGGCGTACCAATACGCGCGTGCACCGAACATGTGGTCGCCGAGGAAGTCGATCTGCGCGTCACGTTGACCAGTCGCGAACCCGGGGTACAGGTCGCTGAGGCGGCCGAGGTCGTCGCCGAAGGCGACAGCGATCTCTGGCTGCACGGCGCCTTCGGGCTGTGGTTGGTGCCGGTACTCAACCATCGGCGCTCCCAGGGCGCGCAACAAGATCGATCCCTCGTCGGCATTCGACCCGATGAGGAACGGGACCGGCGCTTGGCGGCCGTGGGCGAACGCCGCCAGGGGAGACTCGGGCAACACGTGACCGTCGATGCAGGGGAAGTGGTCGGCGAGGCGAGGCGCGGCCTTGACGAGCGCGTACAGCTCGGTCGCCGACCGCTCTCGCAACCGAGCGACCTGGCCAGCGCCCGTGATGCCGAGCGCGGCCGCAAAAGCAACGCTGGTGTCCTCGGCCGAGTCGTAGTTGAGGAACGGCCGACGCAGATGGATCATCTGGCCGCTGTTGGCCGGACTCTGCGGGATCGCTCGGTGGAAGAGCCCGCGCGCGAGCGGCGACGTCATCAGATGCATCACCGATTCGCCGCCCGCCGACTCACCGAAGATCGTCACGTTGTCGGGATCGCCGCCGAACGAGGCGATGTTGTCCCGGACCCATTCGAGGGCCGCAATCTGGTCGAGTGTGCCGTAGTTGCCGGAAACCCCGTGCTCGGATTCGGCCGCGAGTTCAGGATGCGCGAAGTAGCCCATCAACCCGAGCCGGTAGTTGATCAACACCGTGACGACGCCCGCCTGGGGGAGCGCGTTCGACGCGTAGAACGGCTCGGTCCCGCTTCCGTCCTGATGGTCGCCGCCATGGATCCAAACCATCACCGGCAGCTTCGCCTGCGCATCAGGCTTCGGGGTACGCACCGTGAGGTGGAGGCAGTCCTCGCTTTCCTTGGGCATCGGCGCCCGCTTGAACAGCTCCTGAAGAGCCCGCGACCGAGCCGGATGCCAACCCTGGCCGTTCATGAGCTCTTCCATGAAGACCTCGATCAAGGTCGCCCGCTGCATGGCCGTCGGCCCGTCCTTGGTCGCCGAACGCACCCCCGACCACGACTCGACCGGAGCGGGTGGACGCCACCGCAACTCGCCGACCGGCGGCGCCGCATACGGCACATGCTTGAACACGGCCGTCGACGCCTTGCCCTTGCGACCGCCCTTCCACGCACCACGCAGGCGTCCACTCTTGATCGAGACTTCGGGGGCTTGTTGGCGAGGCATAGCGATTTCCTGTTCGGCCGGCGGCCTCGCGAGTCTCGCGCACCGACGGTCAGCGCGGCAGAGCGCGTCTTCTTCCAGACCGAGGCGCCGTCCTAGGGTTGTGGGATGGAAGCCGCCGAGAACACCCCGCAGACCCATCGTCGGGTCGTGAGCTACATCGACAAGTCCCGCGAGTACTACGCGGCGCACGGTTACGAACAGCCCTATCGCTGGGCGAGCTACGACGCGGTCCCGTTCGAGTCCTGGGTCGGCCGCGACCTGAGCGATGCGCGTATCGGGGTCGTCACGACGACCTTCCCGCTTCCGTTCGAGAAGCCCAAGAAGGTCTACGCCCACGCCAGCGCGCCGCTCCCCGACGCGATGTGGACGCAGGACCTGTCGTGGGACAAAGACGCGACCCACACCGAGGACCTCGGTACGTTCCTGCCGATCGCGGCGCTGACCGCGCTCGCCGATGCCGGCGCGATCGGCTCGGTAGCCGACCGCTTCTACGGCGTGCCGACCGAGTACTCGCAGCGTCGCACGCACGCCGATGCGGAACAGATCGTCGAATGGGCCAAAGAAGACGGCGTCGACGTCATGGTGCTGGTGCCGCTTTGACCGGTCTGTCACCAGACCGTGAGTCTGGTCGCACGCCACCTCGAAGCCGCCGGTATCGCCACCGTCATCATCGGCAGCGCCCAGGACATCGTCGAAACCGCAGGTGTTCCTCGCTTCGTTTTTGTTGACTATCCGTTGGGCAATCCGTGCGGGAAGCCCGGTGACACCGCCGAGCAGCAGGCGATCATCGAGGCCTCGCTCGAACTGTTGACCGCGGCCATCGCGCCTCGCATGACCATGCGCATGCCGCTGGAGTGGGGAAGCGAAGGCTGGCGGGAGAACTTCATGCACGTCGGACCCGACAACATCGACGAGCTCCGTGAAGCCGGACGGCGTCGCATGGAGAAGCAGGCCGCCGTTCGTGCCGCCGCGGCCGGCTGATGGCGAACGAACACGGGCTGTTGCCCAAGGCCAACGTCGATGAACTCAGCGACGAGCTGAAGCATCGCCGCGATGTCTGGTTCGACAAGGCCTATACCGACGACAACCTTTTCCTCACGCTTGCACAGCGTCCCGAAGTGCTGTCGATGTTCCTCGACTGGACGGCGTTCATCTACACCGACAAGTCGTCGTTGGACCCCGGCATGGTCGAGCTGTGCCGGATCCGACTCGCCCACCGCAACCAGTGCGTGCATTGAAGTTCGGTCAAGAGCTCATCGTTGATGAGCACCAGCCTTGATGACGAAATGGTTGCTGCCGCGCTCGGCGACCTCGATGCCGCCGAACCCACGCTGTCGGCCGCGACCGTGATGGCGTTGCGCCTGGCCGACGTGTTGACGGGGGAGCGGCCCATCGTCTCGCCGGACTTCCAGAACCAGCTGCGCGAGCACTTCACCGACGACCAGATCCTCGAGCTTGGTTCGGCCCTGGCAGTCGCATCGGGTTGGCAGCGCTTCATCGAAGCCTTTGGCATCCGCCCCGACCACTGGACCCCCGGCGACGAGATGCCGCCCCGCCCCGGCACCTGAACCCCCAAGCCAAGCGCAACGGGGCAACGTGGGGCGTAACGCTGTCTGACACCTGTGACGGTCATGCTCGGGTGCGCATCGTTACCCGCACCGGTCGTGACGTAGTGGGTCGTCGGCGAATCCCTCCTCGGCGTCGAACAAGCCGCGGTCGTCGCGTCGGTCGGGCCACCCACAGCACTCGTCCCAGC
>CALLPT010000021.1 GCA_938015575.1 uncultured Acidimicrobiales bacterium | reverse complement strand
CGGTCCGGGTCGAGCAGCCCGGTCGCCGGGTCGACTCGCCATTCCTTGAGGGTCGCGCCAGTCGCCGCCGCCATGCGCCGGATCGCCCCGGTATTCGCTTCGTGGTCCTGGTTGGTGACGATGATCTCGTCGCCAGGGCCGAGCAGCTCACCAAAGGCCTTGGCAACCACATAGGTGTTCATCGAGGTCGACGGGCCGAACTGGACCTCGTCGACCGCGACGCCAAGTGCGTCGGCCCACCGGGCACGACTGCAGTCCATCTGCTCGCCGGCAGGCGCCGATGGGCCGTAGCGCGCATACGGCTGGACCTTGGTGTGGATGTAGTAGCGATGCAGCGCGTCGATCGTTTGGCGGCACGCGAACGAGCCACCGGCGTTTTCGAAGAACGACTGCCCGTCGTAATCCGGCAACCCAAAGGCAGGGAAGTTCGAGCGGACGAATGCGAGATCGAGCGAAGCCACCGCCAGAGCCTAGGTGAGTGCCTAGAACGTGATCGGCAGGTCCTCGAGTCCGAGCACGAAGTTGCCGCTGCGTTCCGGGCGCGGCCCACCCGGCTCGGCCAGCGCGATCGCGGGCCATCGATCCAGGACTTCTTCGAACAGCACCTGAAGTTCGAGTCGGGCGAGCTGGGCGCCCAGGCAAAAATGGCGACCGTTCGCGCCGAACGCCACATGTTCCTTGGCGTCGGCGCGGGTGATGTCGAACGAGTACGGGTCGGCGAATACTGCCGGGTCGCGGTTGGCGGCCTGGTACAGCAGCAACAGCCGGTCGCCGGCCAAGATCTTCTGGCCGTTCAGTTCCACGTCGCGGGTTGCGGTGCGGTTCATGTTGCGCACCGGGGTAACCCAGCGCAGCATCTCCTCGATTGCGTTCGGCAGCAGCGACCGATCTGCCTGCACCATCGCCAACTGGTCGGGGTGCAGCAGGAGTGCTTCGAGTCCGCCCGACATCACGTGGCGGGTGGTCTCGTCACCGCCGACCAGGATCAGCATGGTCTCGTAAATCAAGGCGTCGGTTGACAGGGTCTCGCCCTCGGCATGGATCAGCAAGCTGATCAGGTCCTCGGCCTCGGGGTCTGTTCGTGTTCCCAGGTGACCGACGATGTACTCGATCCACTCGAAAACGGCGTTCACGACCTCGTCTTGGATCTCTTCGCCGCCGGTGGCGAACAGGTCGGACCAGTGCAACAGCTTGGCTTCGTCGGCCGCTGGCAATCCCATGAGCTTGGCGATCATCTGCAACGGGATCGACTTGGCGACATCGTTGACGAAGTCGCACTCCCCACGATCCTCGACCGCGTCCATCAACCCGCGAACGGTTTCGCGAAGGAAGTCCTCGTGTGCCCGAACCCGCCGCGGCGTGAACCCCGAGCTCACCAATCGTCGTCGCCGCGTGTGCTCGGGCGGGTCGAGATTGATCATCGACGGCACCGAGCTGTTGGGGCGGCTGCCGAGCACCGAGCAATAGGTCTCCCACTGGACCTCGATGTGGCTGACGTCGGCGTGGGTAGTGACGGCCCAGATACCTTCGACGTCGTCCCAGTACAGGGGCGCGTTTTCGTGCATCCACCGGAAGTGATCGAACGGGTCGGCATTGAACTGGGTGCTGAGCACTTCGATGCCCTCACGAACGGGGTGTTCGGGGGTCCGATGCACGATCGTCGAACGGTCGAATCGGAAGGGCGTGTTCTCGCCTTGCTCCCGAGCAGCACGCGCCGCCTCGGCGGGAGTCGGAATTCTCTCGGTACTGGCGTCGCTCACCTCACTAGCGTGTCACAGTGACTCGTTGGCGCCACCCCGAACGCGTGTTCATCGGCATGGGCATGGCCCACGATGCAGCTACGTGGGCCTTTTACCTGGCTGCCATCGTCTGGTGGACGATCGATCTTGGTTACGGGCCGCTGCAGCTTGTCCTGCTCGGCACCACCCTCGAGATCACCATGTTGGCGTCGGAGGTTCCGACCGGCGTCGTCGCCGACCGCTTCAGCCGCAAGTGGTCGACCGTGCTGTCGTTCGCGATCATGACGGCGGCAATGTTCCTGCATGTCGCCACCACCGAGTACTGGGTGCTGCTGATCTCCCAGGCCTTGTTCGGGCTCGGCTGGACGTTCCGCTCCGGCGCCGACGTCGCCTGGCTCACCGACGAAATGGTGTGGCTCAAGCGCGAGGTGGCCGGCGATGCGCCCGAAGTGGATCAGTCCCCGATCCTCTTGCGACGCCACCGGCTCGGCATGGTCGCCGGTCTGGTCGCGCTCGCACCCACCACATTGTTCGGTGGCGGCGAGCTGAGGCTCGTGATCGCGATCTGTGCCGTCGTTCTCGGGGCAACCACCCTCTGGTTGGCGGTCGCGATGACCGACCACTTCCGAGAAGGCTTCGACGAAGACGAGCACCCGCACTCGATGCGCGAGATTCTGCGCGAGGGCTTCGCGACCACCCGTCGGGTACCCACCCTGCGAATCCTCGTTGGCGTGATGGTGCTGATGGGAGTCGGGGCCGAAGCCCTCGATCGCTTGGGCTTCAAACAATTCCTCGACGAAGGTGACTTCGGCGACGACTCGCTGCTGTGGACCGGGTTGTTGTTCATGACGCTCGGGGCGCTCGGCGTTGCCGTTGTCTGGGTGACCGAGCAAGCCCTCGAACGGGGCATCAAACTGGTGATGCTGGCGACAATCCTGCTGGCGATCGCCGCCGGTGGCGCCATCATCGCGGCGCTCGCACCGGCGATCGGCATCGCCATCGGGCTCGCCTTGCAGGACCCGTGCCGCGAAGCCTTGGATCCGGTGTCGGTCGCCTGGACGAACCGCGAGGCGCCCCCAGGTGCCCGAGCGACCGTGCACTCACTCGTCAATCAGGCCCATGGACTGGGCGAGGTCGCCGGCGGCATCACACTCGGCGCGATCGCGGAACTCACCGGCATCCGATGGGTGATCTTCATCGCCGGCGCGTTGTGGGCCGTCGCCGCGCTCCTCGCCCGTCGAGGGATCCGTCACGACACCCACCAACGGGTCTCGGCAACGGTCAACTGAGGGCTGTTTGCCGCCTAGCCGAGCATGGCGATGCCGCCATCGACCGGCACCGTGGCGCCATTGATGTAAGACCCGGCGCGGCTCGACAACCAGATAACGGTGCCGGCGACGTCTTCGGGCGACCCGATTCGGCCACGCGGGTTGGCGTCTTCGACGACCTTGCGCATGTCCTCGTCCTCGAGCCGATACGCCATCATCTTCGACATGAACGGACCGGGAGCGATGCAGTTCACGGTGATGTGGCGATCGGTCATGAACTTGGCCATGTGACGAGCCAGCATGTGGATGCCGGCCTTGCTGGCGGAGTACGAGAAGTTGTCGCCGACCGGCACACGAATGCCGTCGATCGAACCAGTCATGATGATCCGCCCCGGATCATCGGGGGTCGCCGCCGCGGTCAGGGGTTCGAGCAGCGCCTGGCTCAGCATGTACGGGGCCTTGACGTTGATGTCGAGCACCTTGTCGAAGCCCAGCTCGGGAAACTCGCCCAACGGCGCACCCCATGCGGCTCCGGCATTGTTCACCAAGATGTGGAGCTTGTCCTCGTGCTGGCCGAAGTACTCGACGAACGAGGCGATGCCCTCGGCGGTCGCCAAGTCGGCAGGGACCGACACACACTCACCTTGGCCCGGATGACCGAGTGCGTTCAGGCGGGCGGCCGTCGCATCGCAAGCCTCGGCCTTGCGGGCCGTGATGTACGTCTTCACCCCGTTGGTGACCAGACCCTCGGCGATCATCTCACCGATGCCGCGTGACCCGCCGGTCACGATCGCCACCTTGCCGGACACGTCGAACAGATGCTTCAGATCCATGATCCGGACCGTAACCGTTGGGTGGTCGACATGCGGCAGCCGAGTACGTTCCATCGTGAGATCCGAGCAGAGAGAGCCGTGCCTGCCATGAGCGACGCCACCAACGACAGCAACTCGACACTGATTGCCCTGCGCTTTGACCATTCGCTGAAAGCCCAGGAATGTCTTCTTGCGATGCTGCGCATTGCCGGTGACGAAACCATTCGCATCGAAGACGCCGCCATCATCGACAAAGACGACAACGGCCGGATTCGGCTACGCCAGAGCAAGGACATCAACCCCGGCCAAGGCGCATCGGCTGGAGGCCTGTACGGGTCATTGATCGGCCTCATCGGTGGACCGATCGGCATGTTCGCAGGCGGCGCGCTCGGCGCCGCAGCCGGAGGGCTCTGGGGCAAGCTTCGTGACATCGGGATCAACGACGACCACATGAAAGACATGGGCGAACGCATCAACCCGGGCGAGAACCTCTTGTTCCTGCTCCTCGAGCGGATCAATCAAGATGCCTTCGTGCGCGAGATGCGCCGCTTCGACGCCTCGCTGTTCGAGTCGACTGCGCCCGACGCGCTCGATGCCCGCATCGAAGAAGCCCTCGCCGCAACGATCTAGCGAGTGTGGCCGGCGGGCTAAGACCGCTCGTTGATCCGGTACACGAAGTAGCGCCCGTCGGTGTCTTCGGTATAGGGAAGCGACGCGAACTCGGCCACCAGATCGGCAGCTGGCGAGGCCGTCAGCGCCGCGCTGACCTGTGCGTAGTCCGTCGTGTCGTAGTAGCCGGGTCGCACCGTCGTGATCAGCACCCCACCGGGCTTGACGAGTTTGATGACCTGGTGGATCGCGTCGGGTGGAATGTGACCGACGGTGAACACGCCGCCGACGACGACGAGGTCGGCATGGGCCGACCACGCGGGCGACGGCGGTTGGGTCAGGTCGACGCCGCCCTCGAGCCTGCGATACAGGGGCGAGCCGTCGGACCGGGTGCGGCGTTCGGCAATCGCGACCATCTCCGGCGACAGGTCCACCCCGTCGATCACGCGATACCCGGCGGCCCCCAATGCGACGGCGACGCGGCCGGTGCCGCAGCCGGCGTCGAGGATCGTGATTCCCGGATCGCCAATTTCGGGAACCTGCTCGACCGCAGTGTCGAGGGCGACGAGCACTGACCCGGGAAGCCCGTACTTGTCATCGGTCTCGCCGACATCGCTGTCGTAGGTCTCGGCCCAGGCTGCGTAGTACTCGGCCAACTTCTCGCGATCGCCACCCAAGCTCATCGACTGACCGAGCGGGCGTTTGGTCTTGTCGTTCAGCCCCGCCGTCCTCGGTTCATCGTCCATTGCATCCCCCAACGCATCGGCCCTATCGGCGACGACCGTAGTCCCTGCGTGAAGTAGTCCTGGGTGAAGTAGCCCTGGGTGAAGTAGCCCTGGGTGAAGTAGCCCTGGGTGAAGTAGTCCTGGGTGAAGTAGTCCTGGGTGAAGTAGTCCTGCGTGAACTAGCCCGCAGCGGGCACCAGTGCGGTGCGGAACTCGCGCCACCGGACCTCGGCCACGATTACCAACAACCCAACCGCCACGCCCATGCCGACCAAGGTGGGGCGCAAGCCGATCGAATCTGCGAGCAGACCGAGCGGGTACGAAACCAGACCGAACAAGCTGAACCCAAAGCTCATGATCGACTGGATTCGGCCGTGATAATCGGCGTCGCTCAAGCTCAACGCCAACGTCGCGTTCATCGACTGAAACCCTGCGGTCGACGCACCCACAATCGCGGCGGCGACGAGTGCGACCACAAAGTTCGATGCCGAGGCCAAGAAGACCAGACCGACCGCCAAGACGACACCGGAGACGACCTGCACGCGCGGTCCTTGTGCCAGCACGGTGCGGGCGACGAGGAATCCCGCCGCGAGTCCACCGAGCGCGCCGACGAGTGAGAGCTGGGCGAAACCTTCGGGACCGCGACCAAAGAAGTCTTCGGACACACTCGGCAGAAATGCGACGTAGGGGAACCCGACCATCGTCACCAACACGGCAAGCGTCACCACCAGCCGCACCGAGGGAACGGACCGCACGTAGCGGATGCCGTCGGCGAGTTCGGCGAGCGGGGCGCGCTGCACGCGTCCCGGCTTCGGTTCCCCCGCATCGAGGGCAAAGAAGCAGCCGGCCGCCACGAAACTCAGGACCGCACCGAACAAGTAGATGCCGGCGTAGCCGAGCCATGACACACCGATGAATACCGCACCCAGCGCCGGACCGATGACGCGATTGCTGTTCATTGAGATCTGCGCCAGCGCGACCGCGTTGGGGATCAGCTTGGGTCCGACGATGTCGATCGTGAATGCCATGCGCGCAGGTACGAGCAATGCGAATCCAGCCGCTTGGGCGCCCGAGGCGACGATGAGCATCCAGAACTCGGTGATGTCGAACAGCTCGGTCACCGCAAGGCCGCCAGAGGTCAGGCCGATGAGCAGCGTCGACAGAATCATCACCCGTCGTTTGGCGAGCCGATCCGCCAGCACGCCACCAATGGGTGTCATCACGATCGACACGGCGCCAAAGGCCAACGTGACGAGGCCGAGGGCTGCGTTGTCGCCACCGAGATCCTTGGCCAACGCGCCCCGTGCGATCATCCCAGAGAAGATCGCCAGGTAATAGAAGAACGTGCCGAGCCAAATGACACGGAACGCCGGTACGGCAAACGACGCAAACATGCTGGCCCGTTCGGCAGTCTCCGTCTCGGCGCCCTCGTCTCCCTTTTCGTCAACGAGTGGCACTCGCCCGACATTACGCGTCGAAGTCTCGGGACCCACGGTCGCCAGCTGTCAGCTGTGTCACACGACCCCGTCGAACGGGCCCGAGTCGAGCCCGAATCAGGCGAGGGTCAAGACACCGTCGGCGTCGAGAGAACCATGGCGGCCGATGGCCTCGTCGACCATCATCGACTCGGCCGCGGCCACATCGGTCACCCGGCCCCAGGTCCGACTGCCGTCGGACGTGCGGGCGGCACACAGTCCGAACTGGGGTCCGTTCGCGTCGTGCATGACGGTGTAGGCCTCGATCGTCACGTCGCCGGTGTGGCCCTCGGCGACCGGGGTCTGAGGGACTTGATCAACGACCTCTTGCACGTCGGCCCACTGCCAGCCACCGGCTGGCGGCTCGGTTGAGTACAGGCCGATCGCGTGCTTGGTGAGATAGCCGCCGTTCGCGCTGACGAGCCCGAGGCTTCCGGCATCGTCACGCAAGACCTGCACGGTCGCCGCGATCGAGTGCGTGACGTAGTTGTTGAGCGGCCCCCCGGCAAAGGTCAGTCCGCCGGTTTGGGTGAGCTGGCGATCGAACCCGAACCCGAGCGAGTCAGCCCCGACCTGGACGGCCGAAGGAAAGCACGAGTAGAGGTCGATGTGTGCGACATCGTCGGGGCCGACGCCGGCCATCGAGAACAAGGCCTTGCCGCACTCGGTGATCGCGGGCGACGAATGCAGGTCGCGACGATTCGAGACTGAGTACGTGTCGTGGGCATCGGTGCCCGCATGCGGGAACACCCATCGGTCGCGGGGTACACCGGCAGCTTCGGCGGCTTCGGCCGAGCACACGATCACGGCGGCGGCCTGATCGAGATCCCAGTTCGAATTCATGGCCTTGGTGTACGGGAAGCCGACCATGCGGTTGCCGGCCGACGGGTTCCGGATCTCCTGGGCGGTCATCGCGGTGCGCGACCATGCGAACTCGTTGGCGACCGCCTGCTGGTTGAACGTTTCCCACAGCGCGGCGACCCGATCGCGATGTTCGTCGAGCGTCTCGCCACGAGCGTGACGAATCGCCGACTCGAACAGCGGGTAGAAGTTGATCGGCATCTCCATACCGCGTGCCTGCTCGAAGTCGGTCGACATGTCGACATCCGCGCCGAAACGCTCGTCAGGTGTGGCGTCGGGCTGCGCGGTGTAGGTGACCTCGATACCCGCTCGACGCTGGCGACGACGGCTCCAGATCGTTTCCGCTCCACAGAACGCAGCGGCCGAGATTTCGCCGGCCGCAATCTGATTCGCGAAATGGTTCAGGTACGACTGGGGCGTGTTGCCACCGTTCGCCGAGATCGAACTCCGCGCCGAGCTCGCCCCGACGCGATCAGCGACGAGCCGCGCCGGATCGGTGTACTTCCAGGCACCTTGCACCACCCCGATCGCATCGAGCGAGCCCAACAGCCCCGGAGCGCCCGCATCGGCTGCCGCGTCGCGAACGACCTGTTCCATGAGGGCGACCGCTTCGACCGCGTCGGCGGGATCGGCCGGTCGCTGCAACGCCTGAGCGACACCGACAATGACAGGAGTACGAGGATCGATCGACATGGTCGCGACCGTAGTCAGCCGGTGGTCACGACCGAGAGCCGAGGTGTGTCAGCAGGACTCGTTGGGCAACCCGGCAACACACTGGGCAATGACCAGCGCATCGACGATGTCTACGTTCTCGTCGCGGTTGATGTCGCCTTCGACCAGGTTCAGCTGAGTCGCGATGTTGCCGAGCGGGCAGGATCCGGCATCGGTCCGCAGTAGCGCCACGTACTGGGCGATCACGAGCGCATCGACGATGTCGCGCTGACCGTCGCAGTTCACGTCGCCCGACGGCAAACCCTCGAACGCGCAGTTGACCAGGGGAACCGCTCGACCGTTCGGGTTCGACGCAATGGTCGTCGGTGTCAACAAGCGGGCTTCGAGCGCCAACGCCGTGTCAATCCCCGACTGATGGGCCAATGCAGCGCAGGCCGCGACGGTGGGCGCAGCGACACTGGTGCCTTGGAAGAACCAGGTGCTGTCGCCGAGCCGGGTCGTTTCGACGAGGGTCCCGGGTGCAACGAGGTTGGTCGTCGTACTGATGTTGCTGAACGAAGCGACTTCGCCGAAGCCATCTTGGCCCTCGATGTCGTTGCTCGCGCCGACCGAGATCACGTTGCTCAGACATGACGGTGCACCCATCGTGGTGAGCCCCTCGTTGCCTGACGAAGCAATCGCGACAACGCCGCGGGCCCGCAACACCTCGATGGCGTCGAACAGGGCCGCATACGTCGTGTCGCAGCTCCCGGTGAAGTTCGCCTCGTAGCCCAGGCTCATGTTGACGACGTCGACATCGGGGCGGTCGGTGGCGATGTACTGCAGGGCCCGAATCAGGTCGGTCATGTACCCGCCGTCGTCGTCGGAAAAGATCTTGTAGACCTCGACGTCGGCGCGCGGCGCGACACCCATCGGCGCCAGCACGCCGTCGCTCGCGATGACACCGACGACGGCCGTGCCATGGCTGATCACCTGGTCAGGCGCCGAGCCAGGCCCGAACCGTTCGGTCGTGTTGCCAGGGCAGAACCCCATCTCGAGATCGATGTTGTCGATGAAGCACGCCTCGAAGCTGATCGACGACACCAAGTCGGGGTGGTCGGCCTGTACGCCGCCATCGATGACGGCAACCGTGGTGCCCTCGCCCAAAAGGCCGTTGGCATGGCTCACCGATGCTTCGGTGATCTCGATCGACTCGTCGATGTGCAGGGTCGCCTGGTCCGAACCCAGGCCGATCGCACGAACCCCATCCAACGCGGCCACACGTTCGAGCATCTCCACCGAGTCGACTCGAATGGTGATGGCATCGATCAGGTCGAAGCGCTCGCCGACCAGAAGCCGAGCGTCACCCGCGAGCGCCCCAAAGAAACCGGCCTGCGTGGCCCGCTCCATGGATGCGCCGATGCCACCAGCCGCTCCGGTCCCGCTCACGATGAGCTCCACGGTCGCACCAGCGGCAACCGCTTCGACCACATGGTTCGGAATATCGATCGGTGCGTTCGAACCAGTTGCCGAAGACGCGGCGGCGATCGACCGGTCGGGCATGGCAAGGACAACCGCGAGCGCGGCGATCACCGCAAGGAGCCCTCCAAGGCGCTGACGTGACAGGAAGCGAAGTCGCACCCACCCACCGTAGTGATCACCCGGCGTCGGCCGGTCTCAAAGCGCAAGCGTCAAGTTTCGATACCGAACTCGACACCCGCCTGCACGGCGAGTGCGACATCGGCCATCGCGTCGAAACGCAGGCCGAGCGACGCGGCGTCGTCGAGGAACCGCTCAAGGGCGAGCAATCGATGGCCGCGACCGATGACCTGCGGGTGGAACACAAACGTGGCGACGCCGCCGCGCACATCGCGCACCATCCACTCGAGGTCACCAAACCAATTGGCGAACATGTCCTCGGGCCGGGCGAGACCCGGCATGATCATGCGCCGAAACGCCACGAATTCGAGATAGGGATAGTCGTCGTTGGTCCAGGACCACGGCAGCTCGATCAGCTCTGATTCGCTACCCCACTCTGCGGGCCCATCGTCGGGAAACGCGTCGCCTACCCGCACCCGATACGGGGCGACATCGTGACCCATCAACGATGAGTCATAGACCAATCCGAACTCGATCAGCAGCTCGATCGTCTGGTTCGTCAGATCGCCCGCCGGTGCGCGGTAGCCAACCGGACGCACCCCGGTGAGCTGGTCGACGAGCTCCACCGAACGTCCCATCGCGGCCCGCTCTTCGTCGACAGACTGCAAGGCGTTCATCTCGTGGGCATACCCGTGCAACCCGACTTCGCAACCGGCGTCGACGATCATCCGGCAGACATCGGGATAGGTCTCGATCGTGTGGCCAGGCACGAAGAACGTGGCTGGAATCGACCGCTCCCCCAACAGGCGGAGCAGCCGAGGCACCGCGACCGCGCCGAACTCGCCACGCGAGATCGGTGCCGCCGTCGTCATGCGCCGCATCATCCACAACGACGGGCCATCGAAGTCGAATGACAGACAGACATGACCTGGGGGATTCGCTTCGTCAACAGAGCGAGCTACGACCATGAGAACTGGTCTAGCGTGCCGACGTGGGGCATGGGGAAGCGACGAACAACAATCACGCGCCCGCGATCGCCACCCAGCTGCTCACCGCGTTCGCGATCGGCGTGCTTCAACTCGGCATCGCCATCTCGCTGGCAGCCCTCGTATTCGCCGAGTCGCTCGCTCCTGGTGCCGGTCGGGCGGCCATCGGCTTCGTGCTCGGCACCGCGATCGTGAGTGCCGCCGTTGGCCTGACAACTCGCATGCCAGTGGCAGTCGCGGGCGCTCAAGACACCGGAGCGATCGTGATCGCCGCGGTCGCGGCATCGGTTGCCGCGTCGACGACATCCGACGCCGCGCTCGCAACCGTGGTGGTGATGGTCGCACTCTGCGCCCTGCTCACCGGGGCGGCCTTTTGGGTCCTCGGAGCGACCGGGAAGACGAGCTTCGTTCGGTACCTGCCGTGGCCCGTCATCACCGGTTTTACTGCCGGTACGGGCTGGCTGCTCTTTCGCGGTGGCGTCGAAGTCATGCACGGTGGCGCGATCAAATTCGGCGAGCTGGCGGACCTCTTCGCTTGGGAACAGGCGCAGCTGATTCTCCCGGGTCTGATCTTCGCCGCCGTACTCGTTGCGATTATCCGAAGCCGCATCAACAACGTCGTCGTCAGTGTCATGTTCCTGTTGACGATCGTCGGCTTCCACCTGGTCGCGCGCTCGGTCAGCACGATCGAGCAGCTCGAAGCTGACGGCTGGCTCTTCGGACCGTTCCCCTCAGATGCGGCCTGGCGCCCGTTACTGCCGAGCGATCTCAGCGCGGCGGACTGGGGAGCACTCGCAGGCCATGTTCTCCCCATTCTCGCGGTCGTCGCCGTCGCTGTCGTCGGGCTCTTGCTGAACCTGAGCGGCCTCGAATCGATCCTCGATGCAGAGATCGATATGGACAACGAGGTGCGCACGACCGGCATGGCGAACCTGCTCGTCGGCCTGGGCGGTGGGCTCGTCGGTTGGCATCTCATCGGCGACACCACCTTGGCGAAACAGCTCGGCGCCCGCGGCCGCATCGTGCCGCTCACGGTCGCGGTGATGGCGATCGGGGTTTTCTTTCTCGGCCCGGCGCCCATCGGACTCATCCCGCGGATCGTCGCCGGCGGCATCCTCGCGGCGCTCGGAATCTCGCTTCTACTCGTGTGGGCCCAGACCACGATCCCGTTGCTGACTCGATCCGACCGCTGGTTGAGCGGGGGCATTCTCGCGGCGATCGCCATCCTCGGCGTGCTTCCGGGTGTGACCCTCGGCGTGGTGGCCGCGACCGCAACCTTCCTGGCGCGCTACAGCCGGATCGATCCCGCCCGTCACGTCATCAACGCCGCCGGTCGCAGCAATGTCGACCGCAGCGCTGCGGAGCAGCAGTTCTTGGCCAACAGCGGTGCCATCCTCGCCATCGAGCTCCACGGCTTCCTGTTCTTCGGCTCGACCATGCGACTCCGCGAGATGCTGAAGGATCGCGGCCTCGACGAACCCGAACACGCAGCCCAGACCCAGTACCTCATCTTCGACATGGAACGAGTGACCGGGCTCGACTCCACCGCGGCAGCCGGCCTCGCATCGCTTTCGAAGCGGCTCGCTGACCATGGCATCCAAACGGTGTTGAGTTCCATCGCGCCGGCGATGGCGACCGAACTCCACGTCAACGGGGTCGACCTTGGGCCGCTCCACAGCGACCTCGATCACGCCATCGCGTGGTGCGAAGACCAACTACTCGCAACCGCGGACATGGTGGAGATTGCCGGTTCAGCAGCCACGATGAGCGACGCGCTTCGGGCCGAAATGCGATCCGAAGTGCTCGCTCCAAAGACGGCCCTGATCCGAACCGGCGACGAGGACCGAGACCTGTACTTCGTCGAATCGGGACACCTCACGGCATGGGTTGAAAGCAGTGGCGGACGTCGGACCCGCTTGCGTCAAGTCACCGCCGGCGCCGTGCTCGGCGAGGTCGCCTTTTGCCGAGGAGGGACCCGAACCGCCGACGTGATCACCGACACCGAAGCCGAGATTCTGGCCCTGAGCAGGGCCCGGTTCGACGAGCTCGCAACCCAGCGTCCCGAACTCGCGCTCGAACTTCAGGATCTGCTGCTCGGCCGGCTCGCCAATCGGGTCGCCAACACGTCGGCGATGGTGCGTGACCTGCTGCGCTGAGCCGCCGCGTCGGCGAATCGCGTTCCACTCGCCAACGGCCGACACCACCATCTAGGGTCCAACGATGCGCCGCATCTTGATCACCGGAGCCGGTCGAGGCATCGGCCTCGGACTCGTCCATCGCCTCGTCGCCGACGGCCACCAGGTTTATGGGACAGCACGTAGCGAACAAGGACGATCGGCAATCCTCGCCGCAGGCGCAGCGGGCGCCGTGGACCTGGACCTCGAGCACGACGCATCGATCAGCGCGTGCGCCGCAGCCATCGGCGAACAGACCGATGCCATCGACACGCTCATCAACAACGCGGGTATGAACTCCCTGGCCCTCGGCGCCTCGCGCGACACCCAGGGCCCGCTCCAGGCCGACAAGAGCGTCGTGCTCAAGCAGATCGAGATCAACGCCATCGGGCCGATGCTGCTGACACAACGAGTGCATCCGCTGCTCACCGCGGGGACGAACCCCATCGTGCTCAACCTGAGTTCCCAGCTCGGCTCCATGGTTGTCGGCGGGAAACTTCCGCGCGATGTCGGCTACAACGCGTCGAAATCGGTCATGAACATGGTGACGGTCATGTCGGCGACCGCCGACCCGCAAGTGTCCTACGTCGCCATCCATCCAGGATGGGTGCAGAGCGACATGGGCGGTCCTGCCGCGGCCGTGACGGTCGAAGACTCGGTGCAGGGCATCGTCACCGTGCTCGACGGTCTGACGATCGCCGACACCGGCCGGTTCTTGACCTGGGAAGGCGACGACCACCCCTGGTAACCACAAGCCGAGCTTCAGACGAGCAGTTTGCCTCGGAGCTCGGCCAGATCCTGGTCACTGAACCCGCACGCTTGGAACCGAGCGACGATGCCGCCCCAACGCGCATCGGCCAGATCCAAGAGCCTGCGCATCACCGGTGCTGGGGCCTGCAGCATCAATGGCGGAACCTGCTCGAGATCGAAGGTCATCGTCTCGGGGTTCGACCGGTGAAACGCGAACTTGCGTTGCATGGGCTCGTCGCTCGCGCCGTAGTCGGCGATCACGTGCTCCCGGTCAACGCCGAGCGCCGTCAGCACGAACGCCGCCAGCAGCCCGGTTCGATCCTTGCCCGCGCTGCAGTGGAAGATCACACCCTCGTCGACCGATCGAGTGAGTGCTTGCGCGGCCGCCGCGAGCCTCGTCCCTCCCTCGTCGAGGCGTCGTACATAGCGCTGTGCGAACGCCTCGTGGTCGGTGAGGTCGGGCAACGCGACGTCGTTCGACGGGTGCGGGTGCTTGGCCGGGTCGATGATTTCGAAGACGGTGCGGCGCATGTCGGGGTGCACCGCCCATGTGCCCTCGTCGGCTTCGGGCCCGCTCCGCAGGTCGATCACCTGCACGACCTGTAGCGAGGTGACGACCGACTTGTCCGCCTCGGTCAACAAGGCCGGGCTGTCGGCACGGAACACCCGCCCGGCACGAACCAGTCGGCCTTCGGTCGTTGGCAACCCGCCCAGATCGCGGACATTGAAGGCGCCCTCGAGCGGCACGAACCGTTCTGCAAACATTGATCGACCCTAACCATGACCGCTCATCAGGCCATGAACCCGTCTGGCACCGGCAGCTGGAATTTCACGGCGGAAGTGTCTTCGAGCTCCGCTAACCTCGCCTGCGGAGGGTTGCCTGAGCGGACGAAAGGGGCGGCCTCGAAAGCCGTTGTGGCGCTTGCGTCACCATGGGTTCAAATCCCATACCCTCCGCCAACACACTCGGTCCCCGCCATCTGGCGGGGACCGGTTTGGTTTTGGGTGCCGCAAGTACCAGGAGCAGTCGAATGGCCCTGACCAAACGGCCTGGGTGACCTCGCCCATGAACGAGTGTCCAATTCGGGGGTAACCACTCAGCCGGGCACTAGTACGCCCGACGGAGACCCAGCAACACAACCGAGGGGTCAACCAACGTCATGTCGACGCAGTCCTTGCATCCAGCTCAACAGATCGACGCCGCACAGCGGGACTCGGTGTGCGCGACAGCTGACCGCTTCGGATGTGGGGCGCGCAGCGAAGACGAGCGACGTGCCTGCGCGCTGTATCTCTGGTTGCTTGGCCCGACGACCGAGCAGCTCAACGCAAGCTGCCCCTGCCGCGAAGGCTGAGTTAGCCCGGCGGGTGGTCGCCAAAACCGGCGACTCGCAAAAACCGAACGCAGCGCTGTGAGCGTGCGGGCAAAGTCGGACGACTCGGCTACGAGATCCAGCCCTTGACCTTTTCGATGGTCTCGAGACGATTCGGACCGACCGGATTGATCGACAGACGAGTGACGCCTGCTTCGGCGTAGGCCTCGATCCGTTCGCGGACCCAACCCTCGTCGCCGACCATGGCGGTGGACTTCAGGAATTCGTCGGGGACGGCGGCCTCGGCTGAGTCCTTTTGACCGCTCAGGTAGAAGTCCTGGATCTGGTCGGCCTCGGCCTCGTAGCCGTACTTGCGGAAGATGTTGTTGTAGAAGTTCTTGCCCTTGGCGCCCATGCCGCCGACGTAGAGCGCGGTCATCATGCGGCCGCCATCGCGGATCTTCTGCGCCGTGTCCTCGTCGCAGATCGCCAGGCTTCCGCCCGCGGCGACCTCGAGCGGTGCGAGCCCGGGATCGCGCTTGTGGGTACCGGCAGCGAGGTCGTCGCCCCAGACCTGACGGGCGCGATCGGGGTGGAAGAAGACCGGCAACCAACCGTCGGCCATCTCGGCCGTCAACTCGACGTTCTTGGGGCCAAGGCTCGCAATCCAGATCGGGATGTTCTCGCGCACCGGGTGATTGATGAGCTTGAGTGGCTTGCCCAACCCCGTGCCCTGATCGACCGGCAGCGGTAGCTGGTAGATCTCGCCGTCGTGTTCGACGCGCTCGCGCTTCCACACCTTGCGACAGATCTCGATGACCTCGCGAGTCGCGGCGAGCGGCTTCTTGTAGGGCACGCCATGCCAGCCTTCGATGACCTGGGGGCCACTGGCGCCGAGGCCCAAGGTGAACCGGCCGCCCGACACGGCATCGAGGCCCGCTGCCGTCATCGCGGTCAGCGTCGGGGTGCGGCTGTAGATCGGGAAGATGCCCGACGCCAGCTCGACCGTCTCGGTCTTGGCCGCAAGGAATCCGAGGATCGACACGGCGTCGAAGCTGTAGAGCTCCGCGACCCAGATCATGTCGATGCCGGCCTTTTCGAGGTCGGCGGCTTCGTTGGCGGCCTGGACGGGATCGCCGGTGTAGTTCAGTGACATCGAGAGCTTCATGGCTGCAATCCTGCCGCATGGAAGACTGCGAGCGTGATTCGAGTCGAGGACTTCCTGCTGTTCTGCAATCGCACGCTCGACGGATACGAGCGGGCGCTTGGCCGCCTCGACGACGCGTCGGTCAATGCGGTGCCGTCGACGGGCGGCTCGACGGCGTTCCAGCTGGTGACGCATGCGATCGCCGCGACGCATTGGTGGACGGCACATCACGTCTGCGGCCACCAGGTGGAGCGGGACCGCGACGCCGAGTTCGAGGCCGCCGGCACGGTTGCTGACGCCTCGGCGACCGTCGCCGAATTCCGCACGTCGCTCGGCGAGCTCGCGCCCGAGATCGCCGCGGCGGTCGACGTCCACGGGGCGCCGTCGACACAGACCCCGCTCGGCCAGGACTGGACCGTCGGCGCCTGCCTCATCCATGCCTACGAGGAGCTCGCCCAGCACCTCGGCCACCTCGAGCTCACCACCGACCTCCTCACCCTCCCCTAACCCCACGCTCCCCTCCCGAAATTTGGACATCTGTGGCCACCCGGTGGCTGGAACTGTCCAAAGATCACCAACCTCAAAATCTGTGGAGATCTGAAGCCACGTGCTGGCCGACAGGGTCCACAGAACCGAGGCGGCGAAGGGCATCACGGACGGTCTGCACGAGGAGAAACGGCGCATCTCGGTAGTCGTCGTAGGTGAACGCCAGCACGGTCCACCCGAGGTTCACCAGGCGATTCGCACGCCGACGGTCCGCGACGAACGACAACTCGTTGTCGTGAAATCGGCGGCTGTCGAGCTCGATGGCGAGCTTCGCCGAGGGGAAAGCAAGATCGACCCGGGCGACAAAGTGCGTGCCATCGAAAATCTCGTGCTCGAAGACCAGCCGCCCGACCCCGGCATCGATCAGCAGTTGCCCAACCATGCGATTGAACGCGCTGTCCGGCGGGCGTGCCTCGCCGTAACGCTCATCGAGTAGCGCACGCAGCTTCCCGCAGCCATCGCGGCCCTGGCGACTATGACGCACGAGCACGCCGAGCAGATCGTGCCATCGAAGCAGCCGCTGCCGCAGCACCGCATCCACGGCCTCGTGCAGCCGATTGCGAGGCAGAACGGCGGCGAGGTCAAGGACGGTTCGAGCCGCGCCGGTGACCGGCACGGCGCGACGCTCTGTCCGGCCCGCAAGGTGCATCTGCGTCGACCGGTGCAGTCGAACGCGACCGTCGAGTCGTGCGCGTCGGTCGACGTCGATGGTCAGCTCAATGTGGGCTCGATCGAATCCGTCGATCGCCCACACGCGAGCCGCGGCCCGGTGGCTGATCAGCCCTGCGCAGGCCAGAGCTGAAGCCCGAGCGTCGCCGAGCCATACCGGGGGCGCGCCGCTGAGTCGATAGACACCGCGGTGCAGTCTCAGCCATCGCCCGTGTGTGACTCGGCGCGAAATGGTGCGCTTGGACATACCGAGTTTGAGCGCCTCGGCGTGTGAGATGACACCATGATGACTGGCAAGGTGACGCTCGATCGCGTGCATAGCTTCCTCCGAACATGCGTCGGTTCTGGGGGAAGCTCGCAAATCTCACGATCTGTGGACATCTGCAGCCACATGGTGGCCACAGATGTCCAAATTTCGCAAGAGCGGGTCGGGATTTAGCCGGCTTCGGAGTGGGTGACGGGCTGTTCGCCCATCCATTCGCGCAGCGTGTTCTTCAGCTTGGTCTGCTGGATGAAGATGTCGTGCTCGGGGCCAGCAGGGCCAGCCTGCGGGGCCTTGAAGTAGAACGACAGCCACTCCTGGACACCGGACTCGCCGGCACGTGATGCCAGGTCCATGAACAGCGCCAGGTCGAGCACGATCGGCGCCGCCAGGATCGAGTCACGGCAGAGGAAGTTGATCTTGATCTGCATCGGGTAGCCGAGCCAGCCGAAGATGTCGATGTTGTCCCAGCCCTCTTTGTCGTCGCCACGAGGGGGGTAGTAGTCGATGCGGACCTTGTGCTCGATGTCGCCGTACAGGCCGGGGTAGACCTCGGGCTGCAGGATCGTGTCGAGCACGCCGAGCTTCGACGACTCCTTCGTCTGGAAGTTCTCGGGAGCGTCGAGGACTTCGCCGTCGCGGTTGCCGAGGATGTTGGTCGAGTACCAACCGCGCACACCGAGCATGCGGGACTTGAGTCCGGGGCTGATGAGCGTCTTCATCAGCGTCTGGCCGGTCTTGAAGTCCTTGCCACAGATCGGCACGCCTTCGCGTTCGGCGAGTTCGACGATGCAGGGAAGGTCGAGCGTCAGGTTCGGTGCGCCGTTGGCGAACGGCACGCCGTTCATGATCGCGGCGTAGGCGTAGATCTGGCTCGGAGCGATGTTGTCGTCGCTGTCACGAAGACCCTGCTCGAACGACTCGATCGAGGCGTGCACTGCCGACGGCTCCTGATAGGCCTCGGTCGACGCACACCAGACCATCACCAGGCGGTCGCATTCGTTCTCGACCCGGAAGCGCTCGATGTCTTCCATCAAGGCCTGGGCCTGGTCCATCTTGTTCGTCTGTTCCTTGACCCGTACGCCGGTGATGCGGCTCACCCAGCGCTGGTCGAAGACGGCGTCCATGGCGACGACGCCCTCGAGTTCGCCCGACAGCGGAGCCAGGTCCTCGGGTGTCATGACGCCGGCGGTGCGGGCGGCTTCGAGCATGTTCGGCGAAAGCGGATCCCAGCCACCGAAGACGATGTCGTCGAGGCTGGCCAGCGGCACGAACTCGTTGATGCGGGGGTTGCGGCCTTCTTCGCGCTTGCCGAGGCGGATGTGTGCCATCTGGCTGACGGAGCCGATCGGGTCCTCGCCGGTGTTGCGAGCGTGCATGACGCCGGCGATGAGCGTCGAGGCGACGGCGCCCATGCCAGGCATGAGCAGGCCGAGCTTCCCGGAGGCTGGAGCGATGGAACGGGCAGTGGATTCGGACATGGCTCAAGAATAAGGAGATGTTGGTTTCGCTCGCTTTTGATTCAGCATTACTAATCAATGGGTTATGGTCGGTTCATGAGCCGACCAAAGCTCGCCGGCATCTCGACAAGCCACCTCGAGTACCTGCTCGCTGCGCTGGCGCACGACACCTGGCGCGATGCGGCCCTCGCCGTCGGCGTGACACCGTCGGCACTCAGCCAGGGCATCGCTGAGCTCGAACGGCGCCTCGGGCTTACGCTGTTCGACCGCCAAGGGCGACGCCGAGTTCCGACGCCCGAGGCCCATCACGTCAGCCATTTCGCGACCCGGATGCTGGCCGAACTCCGAGAGCTCTCTCGCTGGGCGGAAGAAGTCCGCAGCGGCGCCATCGGCGAGTTGTCGATCGGCATGATCGACACGGCGGCCATTCACCACTTCGGCGACGCGCTCGTCGACTTCCGACGCGACAACCCCGAGCTCAGCGTCCGGCTATTCGTACAGCCGTCGAACCGCCTGCTCGATCTGCTGCGCGCCGGCGAGGTCGACGCGGTCGTCGCCGTCTCGCCGCCCGACGACGAGCGTTTTGTCGCCAACGAACTCATCTCCGAACCGCTCTATGCCTATGCGCCACCCGATGGGCAGACGTCGCCGACGCGAGTGGCAGAGGCACCGAGCGCGTGGGGACCGTGGGTCGGCTTCCCCGCGGACTCGCGAACTCGGGCGCTCATCGCCAGCAACCTCCGTCGCCGCGGCGTGAACTACGACGTCGTCGCCGAAAGCTCGCAACCGGCCGTGCTGCGCGAGATGGTCCATCTGGGGATGGGGTGGTGCGTGCTCCCCCAGACCGATGCCGAGACCGAGCCGCACGCGCTCGCCCGAGCGCTCGACGAACCGATCGCCGAGCGAGTACTCACGCTCGTACGGCGAGCCGACCGCGTGCCGAGCCCTGCGCTACAAGGCCTGATCGATGTCTTGGAAGCCGCAACAACCGAGTAAGTACCCATCGCGGCGGCAAGGGCTCGTGCGCTCGAGCCCGCTCACTGTCGCACAGCATCACTAGCCTGCCCAGGGCATGCATCCTCACATGGTGATCGGCAGCGACCGGTCCAAGATCAAAGACGCCACGCTTGATCGCACGACGGTTCGACGCGTGCTCGCGTACGCCGATCGCTATCGCACGATGCTCATCGGCTTCGTGGCGACGCTGCTCATTTCGTCGCTGCTCAGCATCGTGCCCGCCCTACTCGTGCGCCGCATCATCGACGACGCCATCCCGAACAGCGACCGCGGGCTGGTCAACTCCCTGGCGCTCATCATGGTCGCCCTCGCCGTCGCGAGCGGCGTGGTATCGCTGTTCGAGCGCTGGTTCTCGGCCCGTATCGGCGAGAGCTTGATCTTCGACTTGCGAGTGCAGCTGTTCGACCACGTCCAGCGCATGCCGATTGGGTTCTTCACCCGCACCCAAACCGGCGCGTTGATCAGCCGCATGAACAACGACGTGATCGGCGCCCAGCGCGCCCTCACCGGCACCCTCGGCCAGGTCATCTCCAACCTGATCGTGCTCATCACCACCCTGGTCGCGATGTTCATCCTGGAGTGGCGTCTGCCGCTTCTTGCGCTCGCGCTGTTGCCGTTCTTCCTGCTGCCGACCAAGCGGGTCGGCCGGGTCCTGCAAGGGCTGACTCGAGAGCAGATGGGTCACAACGCCGAGATGAACACGACGATGACCGAGCGACTCAACGTCGCCGGCGCGATGGTCGTCAAGCTGTTCGGTCGCCACGACGACGAACGCAGCGGGTTCTCCGAGCGTGCCGGGGCAGTGCGCGACCTCGGTGTCCGCAGCGCCATGTATGGGCGAGGGTTCACGATCGGCCTGACCCTCGTCGGCGCGCTTGGCACGGCGATCATCTATTGGGTCGGCGGCCGTCTCGCGATCGGCGGCTCGATCACGGTGGGGACGGTTGTCGCCATGGGCCTGTATGTGACCCGCATCTACCTTCCGCTGACCGGCCTGACGAACGCCCGCGTCGACATCATGACGGCGATGGTCAGCTTCGAGCGGGTGTTCGAAGTGCTCGACACGCACAACCCGATCACCGATGCCCCCAACGCCAAGACCCTCCAGAACCCAACGGGCGCGATCGCGGCGACCGCGATGAGCTTCGCTTATCCGACCGACTCAGGAACGCCAGCATCGCTCGGCGCGGTGGCCAGCTCCGAAGACGAGGTTGGGCCCGACGTGCTGAGCGACATCAACGTCGACATCAGCCCAGGCCAGATGATTGCGCTCGTCGGGCCGTCTGGCGCGGGCAAGTCCACGCTGATCTCGCTCCTTCCCCGGCTCTACGACGTCACGAGCGGCTCACTCACCATCGACGGCCACGATGTGCGAGACCTAACCCAGGCGTCTCTGCGCCGGGCCATCGGCGTCGTCAGCCAGGATCCACACCTCTTTCACGACAGCGTCGGTGCCAACCTTCGCTACGCCCGGCCCGACGCCACCGATCAGGAGTTGCGCGACGCGTGCGCAGCAGCCCAGATCCTCGAGGTGATCGACGCGCTTCCCGACGGGCTCGACACGGTGGTGGGTGAACGCGGCTACCGGCTGTCCGGTGGCGAGAAGCAGCGCTTGGCCATCGCCCGCATGCTGCTCAAGGACCCGGCGATCGTCGTGCTCGACGAGGCCACGAGTCACCTCGACTCCGAGAACGAAGCTCTCGTGCAGCGAGCGCTGGCGACGGCGCTCCAAGGACGCACGGCAATCGTCATCGCACACCGGCTCTCGACCATCACTGCCGCCGACCTCATCCTCGTACTCGAGAACGGTCGCATCGTCGAGCGAGGCACGCACCAGGAACTGCTCGGCGGCGACGGCCTGTACCACGAGCTTTATACGACACTCGTCGGCACTGAGCCGACCACGGCCTGACCCGAGCTCCGCGGAGCAACCATGACGCTGTTCGAAGTCGACGACACGCTCACCGTCGGTCAACTCACGCGTCAGCTCGGCGAGGCCGTCAAGCGAACTTTTCGGACCGAGGTCTGGGTCCAAGGCCAGATTCGCAACCTCAGTCGTTCGGCGCGTGGCCACGTCTACTTCGATCTGATCGAACCAGTGCCCGCAGGCGCCGCACCAAAGGCCTCGATCGCCGTCACGCTTTTCGACTCCAATCGTCAAGTCGTGAACCGCACGATCAAGCGCACCGGCAACAGCATGCGCATGGACGACGGCGTCGAAGTCCGGATCCGAGGGGCGGTCGAGCTCTATGTCCCGCGAGGGCAGCTTCAGCTGAACATGTCCTCGATCGATCCCGAGTTCACGCTCGGCCGGTTGGGCGCGGACCGAGAACAGCTTCTCCAACGGCTCCAAGACGAAGGGCTGCTCGAGGCCAACCATCAGGTGCCGTTTCCACTCGTGCCGCTGCGGGTCGGTCTCATCACCGCAACCGGCAGTGCAGCTCAGGCGGACTTCGTGCAACAACTGGCAACTTCGGGCTACGCCTTCTCGGTCACCACGCTCGCGGCACGGGTGCAGGGCGAGTTCGCACCTGAGGAAATCGCTGCAGCTGTTCAAGCGGCATCCGATGGTCGCTCGGCGGGCGCGCCGTTCGATGTCGTCGCGCTCGTCCGCGGCGGCGGCGCTCGGACCGACCTGGCTGCTTTTGACACCGAACCGGTAGCCCGAGCGATCGCAACATGTCCCCTACCGGTCATCGTGGGGATCGGCCACGAGATCGATCAATCCGTCGCCGACCTCGTCGCCTCTAGGGCCTTCAAGACACCAACCGCTTGCGCCCAACACCTGATCGAACGGGTGGTGTCGTTCGACTTCGACCTCGCCGAGCGAGCGGAACGACTGCACCGGCTGGCAACCGTTTCACCGCTGTTGCATCGCACGCGCATCGACGAAGCCGCTCAGGCGGTTGCGGAACGGGCGCAGACGCTTCTGACCTTGGCTGACCAGCGCAACCAACTCGCCGCCGCCGGACTTGAACGCCGAGTGGGCCATCGCATCAACCGCACCAACGACCGTTTGGCCGAACTGGCCACCCGAGTCCGCCTCGGCGCAACCGGTGCCATTGCGGGCGCCGAGCGCCGAGCCACCCGATCGGCTGAGCAACTCGGCGCGGTTGGCCCACGCCATTGCCGGACGGCGCAACAGCGGGTCGACCTCCTCGAGGCGCGACTCAGTGCCGTTGACCCGGCCCAAGCGATGCGACGCGGTTGGAGCATCACCACGACCGTCGACGGGCGGCTCATCCGATCCATCGACGACATCTCGACCACCGACGACCTGATCACTCGCCTCGCCGACGGGACGGTGCACAGCGCGGTCACCGAACGCCACCCCACGCCGACTTCTCCCAACCAGGAACTGCCATGAGTAATGACGACATCGGCTACGCCGACGCCATGACCGAACTCGACTCGATCCTCGCCGAGCTCGACGATGACGCGATCGATATCGACGTGCTTTCCGAGCGAGTGGAGCGTGCTGCGCAACTCATCGCCGTGTGCCGAAGTCGCATCGCCGCGGCCCAACAGCGGGTGGCCGCGATCGTCGAGGATTTGGACACCACGGCCCCCAGCCCGCCGGATTGAGACACATTTCTACGGCGCAAGAGCGCCCTGATAGGTCGAACGAACTACACC
>CALLPT010000020.1 GCA_938015575.1 uncultured Acidimicrobiales bacterium | reverse complement strand
CGGGTGGCCGCGATCGTCGAGGACTTGGACACCACGGCCCCCGGACCGGATTGAGACACATTTCTATGGCGTAACGGCGCGCTGATAGGTCGAACGAACTACGCCCCTAGTCAAGTCCACCCGCGACCCGGCGGTAGTGTGGAACGTCGGGAAGGCATGACATGGGGTTTTCGACCGCCGCAACCCAATCACAACCATGAGTGACATCGCAGCGCGCGAGCTGACACCACTGCCACCGCTTGGTTCGCCGGGCGAGACACTCGCGGAACCAAGTGCGGCGCTGCGGTGGCTTCGCGCCGGGTTGAGCGAAGAGACCATGCGTCTCGAGCTTCCGCCCGACGTTCGGTCATCGATCTCGCCCATCATCACCGCGCTTCGCTGGGGCGCCTTGTTGTACGGCATGGTCGCAGCAAGCACGGCTGCTGCCGTCGACGGTGACCTCGGGGTCGTCGTCACTCTGTCTATTGCGCTCTTTCTGACAGTCTGGCGAACCTTCCGGCCGCTGCGGCTGGCCTGGACGGACTTCGCCGACCGGTCGCTCCCCATCTTCGACGGCATCGTCCTCGGGGGCGCGTGCGGAGCGAGCGGCGGGTTCGACAGCCCATTCATCTTCTGCGTGCTCATCGCGCTCGCCGTCGCCGCGTTCGGCTGGGGACTCCGAAGCGGCATCGCCACGCTCGTCGCGGCCTTGCTGGCCATGCTCGTCGTGGCCGCAGCTACCGGCGGCGCGCACAATGTCGGTGACGTCGGTGGCATTGCTTTCCTCATCGTGCTTGGGGCGATCGTTGCGCTCGTTTCGCTCCTGCGGGACAACCTCATTACCCGTCAACGTCAGCAGCTGGCGCTCAGCTCGCGCCTCGATGTGCTGGCCGAGACCAACGAAATGCTCGGCATTTTGAACCAGGTCGCTCGCACGCTTCCCGAATCGGTCGACATGAGCGAAGCCGTCAATGCGACCGAACGCGAACTTCGCAGCCAGTTCAACGCATCTGCGATCGGCTTGGTCGTGCGCGACGATGCGACGTCGGAGTGGTTGCCCATGATCACCGACGGCGTCGAGTTCAACGAATCGATCACCACCGACAAGTTGCCAGCGCCGATGCAACAGGCGCTCATGGAGATGTCGACGATCTCCTCGGACACCACCTCGGGCAACTTTTTGGTGCCGACTTCCCAGTCCGGTCTCTATACGGCGTTGCGGACCCGCGGCAAGGTCATCGGCCTCCTTGCGATTGAGAACGAGCGAGCCGGCGACTACGACCGGCGACAGGTGCGGATTCTCGATGGCCTCGCCGGTGCACTCGCGCTCACCATCGACAACGTGCGAGCGTTCGGCCGTCTGCGGACGATCGGCGCGGACCAAGAGCGCACACGAATCGCTCGTGACCTGCACGACCGACTTGGGCAGTGGCTCACGTACATCAGCTTGGAACTCGAGCGCATCATGGGCGAGGTCTCCGACGCCACGGCGTTGCAGTCGCTCTACGGCGATGTCCAAACCGCCATCGATGAGCTCCGCGAAACCCTGCGCCAGCTCCGGACCCGCGTGACCGAAGACGAGACACTGGCCAAGGTTGGGGCCGCTATGGCCGAGCGCTTCATGGCTCGCACCGAGACCGCGACGACTTTCACGGCGACCCACCCCGGCGAATCTCTTCTGGTCGCCGTCGAGAACGAGCTGTTGCGCATTCTCCAAGAAGCGTTGAACAACATCGAGAAACATGCCCAGGCGAGCAAGGTCGACATCGTTTGGACAGCCGAAAACGGCGACGGTGTCCTCGTGATCACCGATGATGGGCGCGGCTTCGATGCCTCCGGGGCACGCCGCGACACCTCCTATGGCCTCATGGGGATGCGAGAGCGCGCCGACGTGATCGGCGCGACATTGCAGATTGAAAGTATTCGCGGCACCGGCACAACGGTCACCGTCCGGGTATCCAATGAATTGAGCGTGTGATGAAGAGCATTCGAATCCTGCTGGTCGATGACCACCAGATCCTCCGCGAAGGGATCCGACGCGGGTTCGAGTCGGCCGGTCACGAGGTCGTCGGCGAAGCCGCGAACGGGCTCGAGGGCGTGGAGCGCGCCGTTGAGCTGCGACCCCAGATTGTCCTCATGGACCTGTCGATGCCGGTCATGGACGGCGTGACCGCCACCAAGGAGATCCGCGACAAGCTGCCCGACACTCAGGTTGTCGTTTTGACGATGCACGACGATGTCGGCCGCACCCGTCAGGCGCTCGACGCCGGCGCGATGGGCTACCTCTCCAAAGGTGCCTCGTTCTCCGAAGTCCTCGGCACCGTCGAAGCGGTCGCCGCGGGCGAAACCGGCCTGTCGCCTGAACTCGCCGTCGCGATGCTTCGCTCCGCGGCGGATGCCCCGGAACCAGAGGACGGACCGCTCCTGAGCGACCGCCAGATCGAGATTCTGCAGTCGATCGCCGATGGTGAGACGACCAAGCAAGTCGCTCGGTCACTCGGCATCGCGCAAAAGACGGTGCACAACCACCTCAATGCCATCTACCGGCGCCTCGACACCCAGAGCTTGACGCATGCGGTCTTGAGTGCCGTGCGCCTTGGCATCATCAGCCTCGACTGACGGCCAACCACATTCGCCTATGGCCGTCGACCTGTCGTCTCGGATCGCCCAGATCATGGCTGGGCAGCGGCGCGCACGTCCGCTGCCGACGCTCTTCATCGCGCTCGCCGTGACCGCGGCGGTGGCCATTCCTTTGACGGAACGGGTGGTACGGGCCGATGCCGTGTCGCCCGCCGCAGATCCGACGTCGATCGTGGTCGACCTGCTCGATGCCGACCCGGCGCCTCTCGACGGTGCGACGGTCTCCGGGCCAGTGTTGATATCGCTCAATGACGACGATGCCCGCGCTGTTTCGTTCGCATTTTTCGCGGCCGGCGAAACCGACCCGATCCTTGCTTCACAAGATCTCGAGGGGCCGGGATTCACACCGATGCGCACCGGGTCCGGCACACCACAGTCCATGGACACGACAGTGCTGGCGAACGGGCCCTACGAACTGTTCGTGACCGTGGCCACCGACGAGGGTGAGCAACGCACCGCCGTCACGTTCGAGGTCGCAAACCCATGAGGCCGAGGGAACTACATGAGACTGGGACTTTTGCCCAGCGACTGAGCCGATTCTCTGTCCGATACTGGTTGATCGACTTCCGACCGAGTGTGAAGCCATGAGCGACCTCCTGCACCACGCCACAGGTCCGCGTCCCTCCTGGGGGCGCCGGATTGTCGCGGGTGCCGCCGGGGTCGTCAGCTTCGATCGACTGATGGCGCTGTTCATGTCTGCCTCGTTGACGGCTGCGGTCGCGGCACCGATGGCGAGTTCGGCGATCGCCGCCCGTGACGGCGATGGGCTCGGTTCGACGATCGAAACCTCTGCCGGGGTCATCGATGTGAGCGACAGCCGATTCCCCGAGGCACCAGCGGCCGGCGGAGGACCGATCGAGGTGGCGTTGGGTGCAGCCGACGAACCGCCGCCTGACGAACCACCGGCCGACGAACCACCGTCTGACGAACCACCGTCTGACGAACCCGAGCCACCACCGGCAGCCGAGGAACCGCCGCCAGACGAGCCTGAACCGGAGCCGACGCCCGAGCCGACGCCCGAGCCGGATCCAACTCCCGAGCCGGAGCCGACCGCGACGTCGGTCCCTGAAGACGTCGTCGAAGAAACACCGCCCCAGGCAGAACTGCTTGGCGATGCCGGCGACGCAGAGCCCACAGAAGAACCGGTCGAGGAAGCGCCAGAGGAGCCGAATCCGCTGTTCCAGTTCGACCTCGCGGCGCCACCGACCCCCACACCCACACCGCAGCCCACGCCAACACCGGCACCAACCTCGACGCCGACACCCACGCCCACCCCGACGAACACGCCAACGGCAACACCGGCACCAACTTCGACGCCGACACCCACCCCGACGCCTACACCCACGCCAACGGCAACACCGGCACCAACCTCGACGCCGACACCCACCCCAACGCCAACACCCACGCCAACGGCAACACCGGCACCAACCTCGACGCCGACACCCACCCCAACGAACACCCCGACCCCGACGAACACGCCGGAGCCGACCGCAACGCCGACACCGACCCCGACGAACACACCCACACCAGTACCAACGTCGACGCCGACGCCTACCCCCGAGCCGACGTCGACGCCAACGCCACAACCCACGGCAACACCAACACCGGTTCCAACGGCAACGCCAACGCCGATCCCGACCGCCACGCCGACGCCAGTCCCAACGGCCACGCCGACCCCCGTGCCTACCCCGACTCCGACCCCGGTCCCGACCGCCACGCCAACGCCAACGCCGGTCCCGACCGCCACACCAACGCCAACGCCGGCCCCGACCGCCACGCCAACGCCAACGCCGACCCCCTCGACGATTACCGACACGGTGCAACTCACCGATGGAACCGACGACGTCGAAGAAGATGACGACGAAGACGTCGACGTCGACAGCGACGACCTGGACTTCCGTCGAGGTTTCCTGATCGGTCTTCGTTACGACGTTTGCATCCCGGTCGGCGCATCGGTATCCAACGCCACGCTCACGGTGACGGCTGACGAAGCCGACGACGTCGCGACCGAAGCAACCATCTGGGCTGAGCTCACCGGCGATGCAGAACCATTCGCCGATGCGGCGCCAAGCGAGCGAACCCGCACGACGGCCTTGGTCGAGTGGACCGAGTTCTCGGCGTGGGAAGTCGGCACGGTCGAGGTCTCGCCGGACCTGAGTGAGCTACTCAACGAGGTCGTCAGCGATCCTGCTTGGACTGGTTGCGGCCACGTCGTATTGCTCATCGAGGGCATCGGCGATCGCGAAGCGGTGTCGTTCGACAACGACCCCGATCTCGCCCCTCGACTCGAGTTCACCTACCGCCCCTAAACACGGTGTTCGTCAGCCATCGCGTGGCGTCGGCTGTGTAGCGTGGCAGTCATGGCACTGCTGAAGCTCGAGAGCGTCGATGCGTTCGTCGTCCGCGATCTCGACAACGAGATCCCGGCCTTCGGCGTCGTTCGGTTGGCGCCCAAGATCCTGCAGGGCGGCGCAAAGGAACTGGCACGGAGCCAGACCTATCAATGTGCGCTGTTCAACATGAAGTGCCAAGGGGCGTCGGCGGGGATCAACGCCGCACCAGAGGCACGTGATGAGGCCATCGCAGCATTCGCCGAAGAACTCGCTCCATTGGCCTCGAGCGGGGCGCTTTTGCTCGACCCGGGCAAGGGCGTCGCAGACGATGCGTTGGATCAGCTCTTCGGCATCGACCCTCGCAACGACGCCCATCGTCGAATCGTCGATGGGCTATCGAACCATCTTCACCTCACTGGCTTCGGCGCAGTCGTGAGCGCCGATACGGCGCGGAGCCTCGACGGGGCGACGATTGCGATCGAGAACTACGAAGTCGCTGGACCTGCCGTTGCTCGCAGCGCCGCCGAGCGGGGAGCTCGGGTCACCGCAATTTCGACGTCAGCCGGTGCAGCCATGAACCCCGAGGGTTTCGACCCGACCGCACTTGGCGAAGCGTTGGCCGCGAAGGGTCCAGCGATGATCGCCGACTTCACCGACGAAGAGCTGCCGGCTTGGCGGATCCTCGGGGCCGAAACCGACGTTCTCTTCGCCGGCTCCAAGATGGGGCTGATCGACCACCAAGGAGCGCCGAACGTTAAGGCCAAAATGGTCGTGCCAACAGGCCCAATCCCCTACACGACCAAGGGTGCGCTCATGCTCGAGGCCCAGGGCACGACTGTGTTGCCCGACACCGTGACCACGGCGGGCGCAATGTTCGGTGGCATGCCACCGGGCGAAGACGACCAGGAAAGCATCGAGGACGCCCTCAGCGAGCTGCTCAGCACGCTTACAGGCCAGATCGTGGGTCAGGACAACATCGCCATCCTCGAAGC
>CALLPT010000019.1 GCA_938015575.1 uncultured Acidimicrobiales bacterium | reverse complement strand
GCGAAGCCGCTCGTCGATTGCTTGGCGACGACGTGGTTGGCCACTACGCCCACTTCCACCGCAGTGAGGTCGCCGCGTTCGAGGCCGCCGTCACCGACTGGGAGCACCGCCGCTACTTCGAGCGGATCTGAATCTACGAGGTGCCGTACTGAGCCAGCAGCGCGTCGATCGTGTCTTGGTTGCGCTCCACGAAGGCCTGTTGGACCTCTCGCTCGACGGCCAAGAATCGATCGAGAAGCGGCTCGTTGCATTCCCAATTGGCGGTCGCTGCATCGATCTCGAACGCCTGAAGTTCGCCGAGCAACGCATCGGCCTCGGGGTCGAGCGACCACACCCCACCCTCTTCGTCAAGCGGCAAGCCTCCCTCTTCGAACACGCTTGCAACCTCTTGGTTCATGCGGTTCTCGACGTCGTTGCGCATCATCTCGGGTTCGGCGTAGTCGAAGCCCTTGGCCAGCATGCATTCACGCCACTCGCCTTGGGCGACGAGCCAGTCAGGGTGCGTGTCGCGCTCTTCGCCCAGTGCGGTGAAGTTCGGGAGCTCGCTCAGGAACACGTTCCACAACGAATACGCATCGTCGGCGGCTCGACCCCGACAGCCCGGGTTCTGCGAGATCTGACCCGGATCCGCGACCTCGCCCTCGAGCGTCAAGAAGTACTGCTGCATCTGGTCGCCGGTCAACTGCTGCAGGTACTCGCGATTGAGGTCACGGCCGCGAGCAGTGAAGTCGGCATCGGCCAGCCAGTCACGAAACCGGGTGATGATGCCAAAGCCATGCTCGTCGACATAGGAGCGGTCGACGACCAGGTCTTCGGAAACCTCGGGCGGAAGGGCCGCGTCGACGACGAACTCAAAGCCCGCTTCGCCCATGCACTCGACCAGGTTCGCTTCGGCCTGACGCTCGATCTCGTAGCGGTACTCGCCCACATCGTCGGTGCCGAAGAGTTCGAGCAACACGGCGTCGAAGGGCAGCGCCTCGCTCACATTGGCGTCGGTGCCACCTGAGCCACAAGCCGACACGACGAGCGCGATCACGACGAGAAGGGACAGAATCCGACGCACAGGCAGGCAACGGTAGTGGTGAACGGTGCTGCACCTGGCGCGGGTCGCCCCGGCCAGAAATCGGCGGGACTACCGTCGCTGCCATGACCGCCGCGCTGCAGCCAGGAGACAGCGAGCATGGCCCGTTGGCGTCGCTGCCGGTGCGGGTGATCCGCAGCCCCAAGCGCAAGAAGTCCAGTGCGGCGCGCATCGTCGACGGCGTGATCGAGGTCCGGATTCCCGCATGGATGACGTCGAAGCAAGAGGACGCGACCGTTGCCGAACTCGTCGCCAAGATCGAAAGGAAGCGAGCCGTCAACCGCGCCGTCGATCTGATGGCGCGTGGCCGCAAGCTGGCCGCGGTCTACGACCTGCCGATGGCTCGTGATATCCGCTGGGTTACGAACCAAACCACGCGATGGGGCTCGTGCTCCTACGAGGTCGGCGAGATCCGGATCTCGTCGCGACTCGCCCAGGTGCCGAACTGGGTGCTCGACTATGTGCTGTTGCACGAACTCACCCACCTCGTCGAAGCAGGTCACGGTCCTGCGTTTCATCGGCTGATGGATCGCTACCCACGCGGCGAGCGAGCCGAGGGCTTCCTCGACGCGATGGCACTCGGGTGCGCCGACGATCGGTTCGTGACCTAGCTACTGCGCAAGTTTCAGTCGGCCACGGTCGCGTAGGCGCGCACGGTGAACGTGCCGGCCCCTTCGATCTTGGGCGGCACGGCGCTGAATCGAAATCCGTTGGCTGGAAGCGCATCGAGCCGGGTCAGATGTTCGATGATCGGAATCTCGGCGCCGAGCAGGATCGAGTGCACCGGACGTTCGCCTCCCTCGGTCGAATCGATGTTGAGCGAGTCGATGCCGACGCATGCGACATCGGCAGCGACGAGCCGCTCGGCGCTCGCCCCCGTGAGATACGGGTGGGGCCCGAAGTAGCGGTCGCTTCCCCAGTGCGTTGCGTGGCCGGTGTGCACGAGAACGGCATGACCGGCCAAGCTGCCAAGACCAGCGAGCGCGGCTTCGTCGATATCAATCGCGAGCTGACCTCGGGCGTCGATGCACACCGCAGGCACGTTGGCGACGCGGTCGAGCGCAAGCTCGGTCAGATCGTGACCGTCGGCGTAGCGATGGAACGGCACGTCGATGTAGGTCCCGGTGTTGGTGCACAGATGCACCATGCCGATCTGAAACGTGATGCCCGGTCCATAGATCTCCTCGGCCGCGGAACGAGAGAGGTGATCCTCGATGACCGGCACTGGCAGGCCCGGATAGGTCTGCATCCCGGGCGTGATCACATGACTGAGATCGAGGTGGCGAGACGGTGACAAAGAAGCCATGCCGCGAGTGTGGTCGACTCGACGTGCTCAGCCGTCGGTTTCTTCCATGTCCATGCCACCATCGATCGCTCGCACCTCGGCGCTGGCAAAGGTCGGGGCGCCATTGTCAAAGGTGAAGGTCACATCGAGCGCGTCGCTCGGATACGTCTCGGCATCGATCCCGAACACCATGATGTGCAATCCCCCCGGCTCCATCGTGAGCGAGCCACCGGCAGGGACCACGAAACCTCCGTCACGCTGCTGCATCGTCATCAGCCCGTCGTCCATGACCACCTCGTGCAGCTCGACGCGATCGGTGACCTCGACCGACGCACCCGTGATCGTGACATCGGTGGCGCCGGTGTTCGTGACGGTTCCATAGATCGCCGCGTTCGGTTGGCCAACCGCGGGCTCTCGGGTCCACACGTTGGTGAACTCAAGATCAGCAGACGTGGCCGGCTCGTCGCCGCACGCAGCGAGCGCTGCGGTCACCATCAAGACGAGCAGGAATCGGCGTAGAAATGTCATCACCTCACAAGGTCGCCAGCGGCCATGATGGAGTTCCCGCTGCCCGAAGAAATCCGTCGACGCCTCGTGCCCGCACTCGAACGAAACCTCCGCCTGATCGGATGGCACGAGATTCTGACCTCGACCGCACCGTGGGGCGTGGTCCTCATGCTGTTCAACTGGGCCCGGTTCGATGTTGACGGCGCCATTGCATTGTCCGGCATCTATTACCTGTCCGTCGTCGTTTTCGAAGTGCCGTCGGGCTGGGCGAGCGACCGGTTCGGTCGAGTCCCGACGCTGCGCCTCGTCGGACTGGCCTGGATGGCCGCGTTCGCGTGCTGGCTGGTCCTGGGCGACAACTATCTCGCGATGGCCGCGGGCAACGTGCTCGTCGCGGCGGGCTACGCCAGCCTGTCCGGCACCGACGTCAGCTTCCACTACGACACGCTCGAGGCACTCGGCCGAGCCGACGAGTTCGCCGACCGCCAGGCCCGCATCGTCGCTCGAGCGCGTGTGTTCGGCACGCTCGGCGCCATCGGAGGCGGAGCGCTCGGCCTCATCGACCTGCGTATCCCGTTCCTGATCTCGTTCGTGCTCGCTGGCATGCAGTTCGCTCTTACCTTGCGCTTCGAAGAACCGCCGCACCTCGGGCAAGCCGACTCGGTCATCGGCCAAGTCCGCCGCTGCCTTGGCTACCTGAGCAACATTCCGCTGCGCTGGATCTTCGGCTACGGCATTGCCATGGTCGTGCTGGAACACGTCGCGTTCAACCTCTTCACGCCTTGGTTGGCCGAGACACTTGGCGACACCGCAGAGGATGTCGGCGCTACGCCGCTGATCTCCGGCTTTGTGCTCGCGGCGATGGGGCTGATCGGCGGGGCTGCCGCTCGACTCAGCACCCCTGCTGCGCGCCGGTTCGGGGTTCGCCCGGTCCTCGTCTTCTACGGCGCGCTCTCGGCGCTCATCGTCACGATGATGGCCGCGTTCCAACACATTGTGATTCTGGTTTTCGTCGTGCTGCGCTCGATCCAAGGGGCGGCCGCACCCATCCTGATCTCGGCCGCCGTGGCACCTCACGTCGAACAGCGCCATCGAGCGACGCTGCTAAGTCTGAACTCGCTGGGTGGCCGAGCGCTCTGGGGCGCGATTCTGGTGTTGCTCGCCGGAGGCGCCGGCGACAACGTGGCACGCACCTTGACGCAGTACGCCCTGATCTCGTGGGTGTTGGTCGTAGCGACACTGGCCACTGCCGCGGTCGTGCGGCGCCGCCACGGCACCGTCGCGCTCTAACGGGCCCGCGGCCGCGCGGGTGTAGCGAACGACCGGCGAAATCGCCGCGGTCGCCCGGCGCTAACCGCGTAACGTGGTACTTCCCCCGACGGCCAGTTGTTTGCAAAGGAGCGCGCCATGACGGAACCTCGTGGTGTTCGCGCCGGCCTCGAACTCGTGCGAATGATGATCCGCATGCACCCGGGGCCGTTTGCGATCGCGGTGACCGGCGCAGCCGTCTACGCGGCGGCTGGTGTGGGCGCAACCGTCGTCTTCGGACGCGTTACCGACAACGTCGTCCTACCGTCGTTCGACGGCGAGGCTCCGTCGAGCCGCACGCTGGCGCTTGCGGCACTGGCAATCGTGGCGGTCGCCATCGTGCGCATGCTCGGCATCGTCACCCGTCGCTACTTCGCCGGCATGTTCAGCGAACGGGTGTCACGCACGCTCCGCCATCGGCTTCGCGATCGATACCTGTCGCTGCCCGCGGCGTCACGGCGGAACCTGCCGGTCGGCGAACTGATCGCTCGCGCCGACAACGATGCCGATGTGATGGTGCACGTGCTGCATCCGCTGCCGTTCTCGCTCGGCGTTGTCTTCCTCGCCATCTTCTCGGCCATTGCACTGTTGATGATCGATGTACCGCTCGCGATTCTGTCGTTCCTCGTGTTCCCCACGATGACCGTGCTGAACCGCATGTACACCCAGCGAGTCGAGGCCCCGGCCGCGCTGGTCCAGCGCGGCGTTGGTGTCGTGTCATCGATCGCCCATGAGAGCTTCGATGGCGCGCTCGTCGTAAAGACGCTCGGGCGCGCCGAGCAAGAAGCCGACCGGTTCGACGTCGCAGTCGAAGACCTCAAGGGTCATCGCAAGCGCGTCGGCTACCTGCGAGCGGCGTTCGATTCCGCCATCGGCACGCTGCCCTATCTGGGCATCGTCGCGGTCATCGCGATCGGTGTATTTCGGGTCGAAGCCGACGCGGTGACACCTGGTGAGCTGGTGCAGATCGCGTCGCTGTTCACGGTGCTGGCGGTGCCGATGCGAGTGTTCGGCTTCTTCTTGCAGACGCTTCCCCCATCGCTCGTCGCCCACGACCGCATCACCGACGCACTCGCGTTGCCGGTCGTCGACGAACCGGTCGATGTGCGACCGGTCGGCTCGGGTCCGCTGGCGCTCGCAACAACCGATGTCCACTTCGCCTGGCCCGAGGCCGAGCCGGTGCTCCGAGGCATCAACCTCGACATCCCGGCCGGCGAGATTGTTGCCGTCGTTGGTTCGACCGGGTCGGGCAAGTCGACGGTGTGCGAACTCCTCGCCGGATTGCTCACGCCCGACCGCGGCCACGTGCGGCTCGATGACACTCCGCTTCGCAACATCAGTGTCGAAGATCGCACCAATGCGATCGCGCTTGTCTTCCAAGAGAGCTTCCTGTTTGCCGACACCCTCCGGGCGAACATCGACCTGCCGGGCACGGCAACCGAAGCCGACTTCCAGAGCGCGATCGAGATCGCGCAGGTCAGCGAATTCATCGACGTGCTACCCAAGGGTCTCGACACCATCGTCGGCGAACGTGGCGTCACGTTGTCCGGCGGACAACGCCAACGCGTTGCGCTCGCTCGGGCCCTCGTGCGCAAGCCCCAAGTAATCCTGCTCGACGATGCCACCAGCGCAATCGACCCTCAGATCGAACAACGGATCCTCGACGGTCTACGTACCACGCTGTCGGCAACCACCATCGTGGTCGCCCAACGCCTGTCGACGATCCGACTCGCCGATCGCGTCATCTGGATCGATGGCGGCCGCATCGCCGCTGCCGGCGCCCACGATGATCTGCTCGCCGAAGACGGCTACCGCACGCTCGTGACCGCCTACGAGGCCGCCCGATGACCGCCCCCACCGATCACACAGCGACGGAACCCAAGCTTGGCGACGACGCGTCGATCGACGCGCTCGACAGCGCGCCGACCACCCAGGGCGGGGCGATCGAGATCCTGCGCCGAGGCATCGCCACGAGCCCCGAGCTCACGATTGGGCTTCGGGCGACCGTGATGATGGGACTCGGCGTCGCGGTCAGTCGACTCGTGATTCCGGTGCTGCTCCAACGCGCGATCGACCGAGGCATCCTCGCTGAGGGCGGCGTTGACACCGGAACGGTGGTCAGGTCCGCAGCTGTCATCGCCGTCGTCGTGTTCGCGGCCGCGATGGTTTCGTACATCACCACCCGCCGCCTCGTCGAAGCTTCCGAAGCAACGCTGGCGGGTCTGCGCCAGCGGGCCTTCCGCAAGGTTCACCAACTGTCGATCGCCGATCACAACGAGACCCGCCGCGGCGTGCTCCTCGCTCGGGTCACCAGCGATGTCGAAGGCCTCGCCCGCTTTGCGCAATGGGGGCTCTACGCATGGTCCGTGAACCCGGCCGTCCTGCTCGGAACCTTGCTCGTGTTGCTGTGGTACTCCTGGCAACTGACGATCGTCGTTCTCATTTGCTACGCACCGGTGATTCCGCTGCTTCGATGGCTGCAGAAGCGCCAGCTCGCTGCCTATGACCGGTTGCGCACCGCCGTCGCTGAGATGGTGGCGAGCTTCTCCGAGACGATCAATGGTCTTCCGGTGCTGCAGGCCTACGGAGCGACCGAGCTCGGGCGCCGTCGAGTCGGCGACGCCGTCGATGAGCGCTACGACCGGGCCATCGTCGCCAACCGATACATGTCCGGCGTGTTCGTCGTCGGCGACTTCTTCGGGGCGCTTGCGCTCGCCGCGGTGACCGTCATCGGCGTGTCCCAAGCAGATGCTTGGGGCATCGGTGCAGGTGATCTCATCGCCATCATGTTCCTGACAACGCTGCTGCTCGAGCCGACCGGCGAACTGGCCGAGACCCTCGACCAGACACAAACCGCGGTGGCGTCCTGGCGCAAGATCCTCAACTTGCTCGACCGCAAGATCGATGTCATCGACCCCGAGCCCGGTTGCGACGTACCAGCCGGACCGGTCGCCGTAGATGTCGAGGGAGTGACGTTCTCGTACCGAGACGCGGACCCGGTCTTGCGCAACGTCGACCTCCACATCCCCGCGAGCACGAACACGGCCATCGTCGGCCATACGGGGTCCGGCAAGAGCACGATTGCGAAATTGTTGTGTCGTCTCGCCGATCCCCAGGTCGGCGAGATCCGACTCAGTGGCGTACCGCTCAACGAGGTCGGTGGCGACGCTCGGCTCGCGACGGTTCGCATGGTGCCGCAAGACGGCTTCCTGTTCGATGCGACCGTGCGCGAGAACATTGCCTTCGGGCGTATCGGAGCCACCGACGCCGACATCGCCGCGGTGCTCGAAACGCTTTCGCTCACCGAGTGGGTCGAGCGTCTGCCCAAGGGACTGGCCACCGAGGTCGGCGAGCGCGGTACCAATCTGTCGGTCGGCGAACGCCAGCTCGTCGCGCTCGCTCGGGCCGCGCTCGCCGACCCAGGGCTGCTGATTCTCGACGAGGCGACATCGGCCGTCGATCCCGAAACGGATCAAGTCTTGACCCGGGCGATTCGCCGCTTGTCCGAAGGACGCACCTTGGTCAGCATCGCCCACCGTTTGGCGACGGCCGAGGCCGCCGATCTCGTCGTCGTCTTCGATGCCGGCGAGATCGCCGAGATCGGCACTCACGACGAGCTCGTCACCGCCGGCGGCCCCTACACCGCCCTCCACGCCGCCTGGATCGGCTCCACCGAATAGCCAGCCGGTCCATATCCGAACGTGATGGGGGTTGGGGGCCGTAGCGACCCCCAACCCGCCTCAATTTCGGGGGGTCAGCCGGCGAGTACGGATTCGCGCCAGTCGTTGGTGGCGGCGACCTGGTTGAAGGTGAAGACGTGCATGCCTTCGACGCCGAGATTGACGAGGTCGTCGCTCAGGGGAAGCAGCAGATCATTCGGGTCATAGTTGACCGACGTCATCATCTTGACGACCGCGCCGACGTTCTTGCGCAGGTACTTGAGTGAGTCGCCAATACCAAGGCGGGCGCCCATGGTGAGCAGCTTCGACTTGTCGACCACGCCCGAGATGCCCAGGTGCACGGGCAGGGTCAGACCTTGCTCACGTTCGGTCCGCAGCCACTTGGCAATCGTGTCCGGATCGAAGCACATCTGCGTCGAGCAGTAGCCGCTGACACCGGCCTCGCTCAACATGCGTTGCTTCTCGTGCAGCGCCCAGCGCAGCTTCTCGTCGGAGAGGAACACGTGCCCATCGGGATACGCGGTCACGCCGATCGTGTCGAGACCATGGTCGGTCTCGAGGAAGTCAGCCAGGAACTCGACGGCGCCGGCATAGTCGCCAGGCTCTTCGGCGTCGCCGCCGACGAGGAACACCTTGGCCAACCCGAGCTCGCGGCACCACGCAGCAAGCTCGGCCGTGTGGGCCTTGTCTCGAACCATGCGAGCCGAGAAGTGAGGAATCGCCGTATATCCCTCGGCTTGAAGCTCAGCCGTGATGCGCTGGGTCTCCTCGATGCCCTTGGCCGGTGAACACGTCACCGACACCTCGGCATTGGCCGGAAGCGCCTTGACCGCGTCTACCAGACTTTTGAGCGGAATGAGCTCAAAGGTCAGCTTCTCGGTGAGGGCCAAGCGGTGGGCCTTGGCTTCGGCCGATTCGTCGTACTTCTTGCCAAAAAGTGCCATGGGGATTTCCTTAGGTCGGGGGGCTCGAGTTGTGAGCGCAGCGAGCAACTCGGTAAGCGAGGAGCGCAGCGACCAGCGACTAGCTGAGGTTGATGATGTTGCCGTTTTCGTCGAGGTCGATGTTGGCGGCGGCGGGGAGTTTGCCGAGGCCGGGCATGGTGCGCATGTCGCCGCAGAGTGGGTAGATGAAGCCGGCGCCGACCGAGGCGCGTACTTCGTTG
>CALLPT010000018.1 GCA_938015575.1 uncultured Acidimicrobiales bacterium | reverse complement strand
CTGGGTCCCGCAGACCGTCGAAAGCGGGCGAGCCAACGTGTCACGCTCGCTCTCCCTCGTGCCCGAAACGAACATGGCGTGGGTCCGCATCGTTGACTCGATGTACTCCCGAAGCCCCGACTTCGACTCCCTCGACTGGAGCCACCGGGCGCTTTCCCGACCCCAGGTCGAGCTCGTCGCCGCCCGCACCACGGCCGAGATGGAGTGCTTCTATTGAACGACGGCCCACACGATGCTGCTCAGTGTGAGTGGTGAAGACGCCGGCCTCGACGTCGACCTCGAAGTTGCCATGGACTCGTCGCTGGCCGGCGACGCCGGTGTGCCTCATGGCGCGGAGTTGCTGGCGTTCGCAACGGCGGCGAACAACCGGACTCCAGATCTGGGCGCTGCCCGAGAAGCGCTGCGAGCCGTTGTCGGCGACGCCGGTGTTGTCGATGCGGCGGCCACGGTGGCCGCGTTCAATGGGCTGGTTCGAGTCGCCGATGGGACCGGCATCCAGCTCGACCCGACGATGCTCACCACGACGGTCGACGATCGTGCCCGCCTTGGCATCGACAAGTTCAGCGGCGCCGCCAACTCAGCCGACGCGCCGGTTGATCCTCGCCACGAAGCCCAAGGCCTCAGTCAACTCTTCGCCTAGAGCGGCGCAACTGGAAGATCAGAGGGCGATGCCGAGGGTTCGGCAGCGACTTTCGAAATCTTCATGGTTTAGGTAGCAGCCGACGAACCGGCGGGCGCCCGTGTAGGCGTTGCGCCCATGCAGCACGCGCCAGTTGTTGTTGATGAGTACATCGCCTGCCTCGAGACGCACCGAGTACCACCGGTCTGGGTTGTCGACCATGCGCTGCAACGTGCCATAGGCGGCGTAGAAACGCTCCATCTCATCGCCGGCAAGCAGCATGGGGGATCGGTCGTAGTTGTTGAGCGAGAGCTGCACGAGTCGGCCGTCGGCACCCATCCGCAGCGCGGGACGTTGGGCTCGGAGCTCGACCCCGGGCTCGATGTAATGCGCCGGTACGCCCACGCGGGTGAGCGTCTCGAAGTGGTCGGGATGCTCGGCCTGGAGTTCCTGGGCCACGGCCATGCCGTCGACGATGATGCTCTCGCCACCGCTGCCGGAGCGATCCACGCAGCAGAACATCTGAAGCCCGGGCGCATCGTGGCTATACGTGCCGTCGGTGTGGGGCGCAAGGAACGTCTGGGTGTAGGCAGTGTCGTCGTGATGATCGACATCGCTGGCCAAGTCCCACAGCCCCCCGAAGATCGTCTCACGGACGTAGCCGATGCGCCGGCTCAAGGCTCCGGCCTGGTCGTGGGTGCCATCAAAGCCGGTCAGGCGAGCGAAGCCCCACCGGGCCAAGTCGCGCATCCAGTCGCCAAGCGCGTCGTCGCTCGCCAAGACATCTTCGACCGCTCGGTTCGTCAGCGCCTCGACCTGGTCCGCGTGCGCCCAGGGGGTTGCCACCGAAGCGGCCGGCGAGTCACCAAACACGTGACGCAGCGTGGCGAGCGAGATCCAGGTTTGGTTCGGGCTTTCGGGCCAGTGCAGTTCGAGCCGGTCGTCGCTGATTACCTGCTCGACGGCGGGCTTGGGTTGGTCGCCGAGCGCGTCGATGCGTCGCTGGCGAGTCTCATGGTTGTAGCTCGCGGCATCTTCACCGTGATCGCGCAGCCACCGCCAAGACAGGGTGGCGGTCGTCCCTGCGTCGCTCGTGATGCTCAGTCCACGTTCATCAGGAACGAGCTGCCAGTTCACAGCTCGTCGAGCCCTTCGATGCGGAACCTGCCGTCGGTGCCTTCGACCGTGTCTTGAGCTGGCTGACCGTGGGCAAGCGTGCGCTCGATCGCGGTGACAACGAACTCGTCGTGATGGTGCCAGTCGTTGTGGCCGTCGCACCAGTAGAAGTGGAACGGCGCGCAGCTGTCCGGCGGCCGCGGGATCGTGGAACCGCCGCTTCCACCGCCCGCTTGACCTGGAGGCGTGTAGCGCTGGCTGGCTCGCTTTTCGGACCGGCTGTTCTTGCGCTTCTTTGGGCTGACCATTCGGGCAGGCTAGCTCTGGGAATGGACCGTACCGAGGCGCGTGCGCACCGTCGCTCGGGCACCGGTCGCGACGGCGGTCGCCTATTGTCGGCGCATGCGCCCTCCTGCAGAAGCCATCGAATCACTCGCCGCGTCGATCGATATCGCCGCCCCGCCGGACACCGTCTACGGGATGGTCAGCGACATATCGCGAATGGGCGAATGGAGCCTCGAGGCGGTTGGCGGTCGCTGGATCGACGATGGCAGCGGCCAGGTCGGCGACTGGTTCATGGGAGAGAACGCGACGCCAGATCGCTCGTGGGAGCGCGAATGCGAAGTCGCCGCTGCGGAGCCGGGCGTCGACTTCACGTTCGTCGTCGGCGGTGTCGAAGCGAACTGCACGTGGTGGAGCTATGAGATGGAGCCGATCGAGTCCGGCACCCGGCTGACCGAACGTTGGTGGATCGTCAACAAGACCCCCGCGGTCGCGGCGGCCTCGCCCGAGGCCTACGCGAAACGAGTTGCGTACACCGCGACGATGCTCGACCAGACGCTCGCTGCGCTCAAACAAGCCGCCGAGAGCTAGCACGCCAACCCCGCGGAGTGGGTTAGCGGAGGCCGAGTTCTTCGTGAATGGCGTTGATATCGGCGCCAGAGAGGCCGAGCCCGCGCCCGAGCTGCTGGAGGTACTCGACTTCGCTCGCCGTGTCGACCTCAATCGGAAGCAGCGAAGCCGCGTACACATCGGCTTCCATACCCTTGGGAACCTCGGCCAGGAAGGCCTGTAGATCAAGCGGCGCCTGTAGTTCGGCCCGCAACATGAACTCGTCGTCGGGCTCCAGATCGCCCATGCGGCCCATGATGGATTCGATCTCGGCCTCGTCGACGTGCCCGTCTGCCTTGGCGGCATTGCACATCGCCTTGACGAGGATCATGGCCTCGCTCTCCGGCATTGCTGCCGCGGTTGCATGGGCCGCTTCCTTGTTGTCATCGCCGCCCATCAGGCCGCCGAGGAGGTCGCCGATGCCGCCTCCGCCGCCGGAGCTGCGCATACGTCCGGCGAGCATCGAACCGGCCATCGATCCGACCATCCCACCCATGCGGCCGCCGAGCATGCGTCCGACGGCACCGCCGCCAAAGGCCCCGATCATGCTGGTGATCATTCGTGCTGCGCTCATCGTTCGTGGGTGTCCTTTCGACTGCCGCAAGGTACGGCCAACTATCCAGTCGCGCGAGCCGGCCAGAAAGTCGCGGCGTTCCGGTCCACGCTGAACGGTCGTCCAGTATCGTGCGCCGATGCAAACGGGGGTGGGATTGGGCAGCTCGACGCTCGGTCGCACGACAAGGCGAGAGCGACGCTGATGGGCGCCGTCTTTGGCGCGATTGCCGCGATGTCCATCGGCATGGCCGAACTCTTCGGCCGGCGAGTCGTGGCCGAGGCAAGTGTTGTCACCGCATCTGCCGTGCTCTCCCTGTTCGGCGCAGTCGTCACCTTCATCGCTGCGCTGTTTCTCGGCGGCACCTGGGTAACCGCCGACATGGTGTTCGGAACCCTGTCGGGGCTCGGGATGGCGGCCGGCCTGGGCTTCTACTTCGTCGGACTAGACCGCTCATCGTCGACGGTGGTGGCACCAACGTCGGCCACGGTGACGGCGGTACTTCCGTACCTCTACGCCTTGGTGCGCGGCGAGGAGGCGAGTGGCCTCGCCATTGTTGGGGCCGCGATCGCGTTCGTCGGACTGGCAGCGATCGCGACGGGCACGCTCGAAATGGCCAAGCTCCGGCAAGGCCTGTTGTGGGGAGGCCTATCCGGCATCGGCTACGGCGCAAGCCTGGCCATGTTCGTCGAAGTTGGCGAAGACAGCGGCGCCTGGGCAGCCGTCGCCCAACGGTCAAGCTCGTTCGTGGTTTTCGTCGTGGTGGCGATGGTGGTCGGCGCCAAGATGCTGCCACCGTCGGGCACCCGACGCGATGCGATCGCGTCTGGCTCCTTCGGCGGCATGACCTCGGTGCTTCTCGTGTTCGGCCTACGTGCGGATGCGCCGGCCGCGATCGTCACCTCGTCGATGTTTCCCCTCGTCAGCGTCGTGGTCGGCTTCTTGGTCTTCCACGACGAAGTGCGACGACGTCAGGCCGTCGGCGTCACGCTCGCGCTGCTCGGCATCGGGCTCGTGGTGAGCACCTGACGCAAGCTTGCCTAACCGTGCTTCTCGTGGGGTTCGGTCCGGCGCTCGTCAGCGGCGCCGGCGGGCGAGCCAGAGTCCGCTGAGGACGAGGGCTCCACCCGCGGCAGCAAGGCCGAGTGGTGCCTGGGTCGTGGCGGCGCCATCACTGAACGCAGACCATCCGAGGAAGAGCAGTAGCCCGCCGGCGACGAACATCATCGCGACGACGGCCTTGATTGGACCGGTGCGGGCCTTTCTGGCCGTGACGGGTGATCCGTCTTCGTTGAGCGTCGGTTTCGGCACGCTGCGGGCGCCGGTCATCTGGGCGACGTATTTGGCTTCGTCGGCGCTTACCGAGCAGCTGACCAGGTAGTCGACGATCTGTTCCTGGCTCTTGCCCTGGCGGGCCAGGGAAGCTGCCTCGTTGATCGCGACGTTCGGATCGTCTTCGTCCCACGACTGGGCGATCGCGTAGCCGAACTCGGTGGTCTCTTGCCATGCTTCGGCGGGAGCGGCAGCCGCTGGTTCCGCAGCTGGCGCTGGAGCGGGTGCTGGTGCGGGTGCGGCGAGGGGTGCTTCGGCGACCGGTGCTGGTGCTGGTGCTGGTGCGGGGAGGGGTGCTTCGGCGCCCGGTGCTGGTGCTGGTGCGGCGAGGGGTGCTTCGGCGAGGGGGGCTTGGGCGACCGGTGCTGGTGCGGG
>CALLPT010000017.1 GCA_938015575.1 uncultured Acidimicrobiales bacterium | reverse complement strand
CACAGGAACTTCCTTCGCTCCAGCAACTGCTGACAGGATGGAAGACATGAGCTACGAGACGATCACCTACGAAGCCGCCGATGGTGTTGGACACCTGCGGCTGAACCGGCCCGGAGGGGCCAACGCCGTCTCCGAGGCGTTCGCCCGTGATTTGCGAGCGGTCATGATCGACATCGAGTTCGACCCCTCGGTGCGGGCGGTCTCGGTGACTGCCGAGGGCAAGGTCTTCTGTGCCGGCGGCGACCTCAAGGAGTTCAACGCCCAAGGCGCCGATTTGCCCAAACACGGTGCGAAGTTGCTCGGCGACTTCCACACCGCGATCTACAAGATGAACCGCATGCCCAAACCCTTCGTGGCCGGCGTGCGTGGCGCTGCCGGTGGGGCCGGTCTGTCGTTCGTGGGCGCGTTCGACCTCGTCGTGAGTGGCGAGTCGTCGAAATACACCATGGCCTACACCCGCGCGGGCATGACGCCCGACGGCACATCGAGCTACTTCATCGGGCGCCACATCGGTCTACGACGCATGCTCGACCTCACCCTCACGAACCGTGTCCTCGATGCGGCGACCGCGGAAGCTTGGGGTCTGGTCAATCGGGTCGTTCCGGACGACGAGGTGGACCAGGCAACCGCCGACTTGGCGGCCGAGTTGGCGGCCGGCGCCCCGTTTGCGGTTGGTCACGCGAAGAGCGTGATCTACAACGGGTTCGACCAGATGCTCGAATCGGCGGGCGAATACGAGGGCACGCTCATCACCACCGCGATGGGCACCAACGACGGCCAAGAGGGCATCGCCAGCTTCGTGGAGAAGCGCGCACCGAATTGGACCGGTAGCTGACCTTGGTGCCGTCGGTGACCTAGGGTCCGCCGGTGCCCGAAACTCGCACCTTGCTCGGCGTCGTCTGGCGCGATAGCGAGCCGTTCGTTCGGCTTCGCGACGATGGTGCTCCTGCCTCGTTGCTCGTGCCCGCGGCCGGGCTCCGACTGAACTACCGCCTCGTCGGCGCCCCATCTCGAGAGTGCGTCGGGCACGTGCCGTTTCGGGCGGGAGCGAACTCGGCACGAGGCGACTACTACGACTGTTTGCGTACCCCGCAAGACGCCAGCCGGACTTGTGAACGCTGCGGCATTGTCGAAGCGACGTTTGCGTCGAACCTGCATCATGCGCACACGCGTGGCACGGCGGAGCTCGACCCTGCCGTGGTCGACCATCTCCAGCAGCCCAATCGCCTGTACCTCGCGGGGTTTCGCGACGGTTCGATCAAGGTCGGAACGTCGACGCTTTCACGGACGCAGAAGCGGCTCGAAGAACAGGGTGCGTGGATGGCCCGGCTCGTGGCCGAGACGACGAACGGGATCGCCGTGCGCAGTCTCGAAGATCTCGTCACCGAAGTCTGGGCACTTCCCCAAGCCGTCAATGCCCGCCGCAAGATCAAGGGGCTCGTGGACCCGTTGAGCGACGACGAGCTCGACGCTCGCCTGGGGGCCGCGGCCCGCGACGTGGCGCGGTTGATGGACCGCGCTCCTGACGAGCGTGTCCGCCCACTCGCGGTCGGCGAGGACCCCGGTGAGCGATGGCGACATCCGATGGCAGACCATCCGGCGTTGCGCAACGTGTTGGACTATCCGCTCGCCCTGACGTCGGGGAATCATGACCTCGAGGTAATCACCGCGGTCGGGCGCGCTCTTCTCGTTCGTCGATCGTTCGGCGATGACGTGTTTGCCATCGATCCGGCCAGCCTGTTCGGGCTGGTCCTGGATATGGGCGACTACGGCTCCGACGAGATCGCCATCCAAGACTCCCTCTTCTAACCACAAGCTGCTGGCAGACACCGCAGTCGCGCCGCGGTCAGGTCTTGCCGAGGGCTCGTTTGTAGGCATGCAGCACCCGGTCGCGGGCAAGGGCATGGTCGACGATCGGGAGCGGATATGTGTCGCCAAGCACGACGCCGGCGCCGGCAAGGTCCAGCGGCGCCGCTTTCGCTGGCTCGTGCACGGCATCGCCACGAAGTCCGGCCAGCTCGGGAACCCACCGGCGGATGTAGTCGCCTCGGGGATCGAACTTGCGGCTCTGGGTCCATGGATTGAAGACCCGGAAGTACGGCGCCGCGTCGGTGCCGCACCCGGCCACCCACTGCCAGTTGCCGACGTTCTGCGACACGTCGGCATCGATCAGCAGATGCCGGAACCAGCGCTCGCCCCAACGCCAATCGATCAGTAGGTCCTTGACCAGAAACGACCCGACGATCATGCGCACCCGGTTGTGCATGAACCCGGTCTTCCACAGCTGTCGCATGCCTGCGTCAACGATCGGGAAGCCGGTGCGGCCTCGCTTCCACGCGTCGTACTCGTCGGGGTCGTTGCGCCACGCGACGTTGTCGTATTCGGGCTTGATGGCGGCCCGCACCATGCCCGGGGTCTGCCACAACAGGTGCGCGTACCAGTCACGCCAGGCGAGCTGGCGTACGAATGCTCGCCGCCCGTCGGTGCTGTCGCCCACAACATGCATCAGCTCGCGTGGCGACAAGGTGCCGAAGCGCAGGTCACCCGACAGCAGCGACGTGCCATCGATCGCCGGTAGGTCACGCAGCTCGGGGTAGTCGTCGACGCGGTCGAGGAATTCGCCGACCCGGGCTCGGGCAGCAACCTCGCCACCGGGGAAGTCCTCTGCGCCGACGACCTGGGGGAGCGGTGCGCCGTGCTCGTCGGCGATGCGGCCATCGCCGACGCCCTCGACCCACGGCGTCAGCTCGGTTCGGTCCCACACTTTGGCGAATGGGGTGAAGACCTTGCTCAAGGTGCCCTTGCCAGTCAGCACCCGACCCGGTTCGTGTACCAGCGTGCCCCAGTGTGTCCGGGGTTCGGCCGCGTTCGTCGAAGCGAGCGCACGGGTGACGGCCTGGTCGCGGCGCGTCGCGTACGGGGTCGTGTCGGTGTTCCAGTGCGTGACGGCGTTGAGCTCGGCAACGACCCGAGGCAGCACGTCGACCGGATCGCCGTGTTCGATACGCAGGCGGCCGTCGCGCTCGCGCAGCATGTCGTCGAGTCCGTGCAGGTGAGCGATGAGCGCCTGCTGGCGGAAGGGGCCGGCGGCGTTGAACAGCGTCGGGTCGAGTACGAAAAGCGCCGTCACCTCGTCTGACGTGGCGGTCGCCGCCGACCAGGCTGGATTCTCGAGCAGTCGCAGGTCGCGACGGAACCAGACAATCGCGTGTTTCGAGCGTGCCGGGGATGTCGTCACGGCGCCGACCCTAGGTCGGTCCTCACGCCGATGCAGGGTCGAGGAACCCGGTAGAACGCGCGATTGACCGCCTGGTTCCGCGAACGGTCGGTAACCTCTGAATTCGTGAGCGTTGCCGTCTCGACTCCCGTCTACGACGGGCCGTTCGACCTTCTTCTACACCTGATTCTCAAGGACGAGGTCGACCTTTACGAGGTCTCGCTCAGCACGATCGTCGACGAGTACATCGCCGTGCTCGAACAGATGGAAGAGCTCGAGCTCGAGCTCGCAACCGAGTTTCTGCTGATCGCGGCGACGCTGGTCGAGCTCAAGAGCCGCAGGCTGCTTCCCGACCCTCCAGGCTCGGACCTCGACGAAGAGCTCGCCCTGTGGGAGGAACGGGACCTGTTGTTGGCCCGCCTTCTCGAATGCAAGACATTCAAAGACGCGGCCCACTCGCTTCAGGTCCTCAGCGCCGACGCCAGCCGCTCGTACCCACGGCGCGCCGGCATCGAAGAGCCGTTCATTGGGCTGCTTCCCGACCTGTTCGAAGGCGTCGACGCGATCGATCTGCGCGACGCGTTCATGAAGGCGACGGCGCCGAAGCCCGTCATCAAGGTCTCTACCGATCACATCGCGCCGATCACATTCAGCGTGAGCGATGCGTTCAACGAGCTCTCTATCGATCTTCCCGACCGAGGTCGAGTCAGCTTCCGCACCATCACGTCGCAGCTCGTCGATCGCATCGAAGTCGTCGTGTACTTCCTCGCCGTGCTGGAGCTCTACAAGCAAGACCTGGTCGACATCACCCAGTTCTCTTCGTTCGGCGAGATCGAGGTCGAATGGATCGGCGACGAACCCGATGTGGCTTCGCTCGACCTGATCGATGCCTATGACGGCTGACCCTGACTCCGAGGGACAGGATCTGGAGGAAACCGTGATCCCATCGTCCACGACCGATATCACCCGGGCGATCGAGGCGATCCTGATGATTGCCGACGAGCCGATCGCGCCCAAGCAGCTCGCCGGCATCATCGGCTGCTCCAACGACGACATCGAGATCGCCGCGGCCTCGCTCATCCAGAGCTACGCCGACGACCAGCGCGGTTTCGTGCTTCAACGCGTCGCTGGCGGCTTCCGGTTCCAGAGCCACCCGGACCTGGCGCCGGTCGTCGAACGCTTCGTGCTCGACGGACAGGCTTCGCGGCTGTCGGCCGCAGCGCTCGAGACAATGGCCATCATCGCCTACAAGCAGCCGATCAGCCGGAACCAGATCTCATCGATCCGTGGCGTCAACGCCGAGGGCGTGGTGCGAACCCTCGAGGCCCGCGGCTATGTCGAAGAGATCGCTCGCGACCCCGGCCCGGGTCGAGCCGCGCTGTACGGCACCACACCACAGTTCCTCGAGCGTCTTGGGCTGAACAGCGTCGATGAGCTGCCGCCGCTGGGCCAGTTCGTGCCCGATGCCGATGTCGTCGAAGCCCTCGAGACGACCCTGCTCGTCAACCCTGATCCGGTCGCCGCGATCGATGCCGATGGCGAGGCGAGCGCACTCGATGTGGCCATGGCCAACGCCGCGGCTGACGAGTACGCCGAAGACACGGCGGAGCACACCGATGCCGCCGACCCAGACCCCGCTGGCGACGAGTTCGCTTCCGACGACGCCGAATAGCGCTTTGTGATCGAGCCACGGACCCCAGAGGTCAACCATGGCCGATGAACGTGTCGACGGCGTTCGCCTGCAAAAGGTGCTCGCCGCACGAGGGATCGCCAGCCGACGCGTCGTCGAGGACATGATCGCCGAAGGCCGCATTGCGGTAAACGGCGAGATCGCCGTGCTCGGCCGTCGTATCGACCCGGAATCCGATGTCATCGAAGTCGACGGCGTGCTGGTCGGGGTCGCCCCGGACCTGGTGCACTATCTGTTGCACAAGCCGGCCGGTGTCGTCTCGACGGCTTCGGACACGCACGATCGGCCGATCGTCACCGACATCGTTCCCTCCGAACCCCGGGTGTGGCCGGTGGGGCGACTCGACATCGAGACCGAAGGCCTTTTGCTGTTGAGTAACAATGGCGAGTTGACGCACCGGCTGACGCATCCGTCGTTCAGCGTCGACAAGGAGTACCTCGCCGAGCTCGACGGTGAGCCGAAACCGGGTGATCTGCGGGCGTGGCGCAACGGTGTCGAACTCGAAGACGGCATGACCGCGCCGGCCAAGGCGTCGCTCGTGTCGCCCCGCGTGCTTCGCCTCATCATCCACGAGGGCCGCAACCGCCAAGTGCGGCGCATGTGCGATGCCCGGGGCTTCCGGGTCAAGCGGCTGGTCCGCACCCGCATCGGGCCGCTCACCGATACGACCCTGAAACCGGGGGAGTGGCGAGTGCTCGAACCCGAAGAAGTGCGCAAACTCGAAGAAGCAACCGGGAGAGCTGAGGGGTCGAGCGGGTAGCATCTGGGGCCGTGGAGCCACGCATGCGGGCCTTTCGAGGGGCCACAACCGTTGAAGCCGACGATCCGACCATGATCCGCGTCGCCGTGCGCGACCTCATGAACGAGATGCTCGAGGTCAACGAACTGGTCGACGACGATTTGGTCGACGTGATCTTGACCGTCACCGCTGACCTGACCTCGATGTATGCCGGCAAGGCGCTGCGCGAAGAATGCGGCTTCTCCGACGTGCCATTGCTCGGCGCGGTCGAGGCCGACGTCGCCTCTGGCATCGCCCGATGCATCCGCATCATGTTGCACGCCTACTCGCCCAAGCCACGGTCGGCGATCCAGCCGGTCTATCACGGCGAGACAAAGCAGCTGCGCCCCGACCTGCATCCGTCATGACCGAGCAGTCCACAGCGCCGCGCCGGGCCAACGTGATCGGCGTCGGCCTCATCGGTGGAAGCATCGCGCTCGGCCTGCGCAGCGTCGGGTGGCATGTGACCGGCGACGATCAGGACGAGGCAACCCTCGAGACCGCACTCGAACTCGAGGTGATCGATGCCGTCGGCCTCGACCCTGACGCCGAGGTCACGTTCATCGCCACACCGGTCGGTGGGGTTCCCGCGGCAGCCGCCCGCGCTCTGGCGCAGACCCGTGGCATTGTCACCGATGTCGGCAGCGTCAAGACCGAGGTTGCCTCGGCCGTCAAGGACCCTCGCTTCGTGGCCGGCCACCCGATGGCCGGCTCCGAGCAAGACGGTGTCCGGGGCGCCCGGCCTGGCCTGTTCCGCAACGCGACCTGGGTGCTGACCCCGACGTCGGAGACGAGCGAGGCCGCCTATACCGGCGTGCGCGAGATCATCCGGATCTTGGAAGCCGAAGTCGTCTCGATGGACCCTGGTCTGCACGACGAAGCGGTGGCTCGCATCTCGCATGTTCCACATCTCACCGCCGCCACCCTCATGGTGATGGCGGCTGGCGCTGGCTTCGACAACGAAGCCGTGCTGCGCCTCGCCGCCGGTGGCTTCCGCGACATGACGCGCATTGCGGCCGGGAGCCCGGCGATTTGGCTCGACATCTGTGAGCAGAACCGCACCGCCATTCTTGGTGGCATCGACGACTTGATCGCGGCGCTGCGCGACGCTCGCGGCATCGTCGAAGACACCGATCGGGCTGGACTCGAGCAACTCCTCAGTGGTGCCCGAGCCGCCCGGGTGAACCTGCCGAGCGGGATACCCGTCGATCTGGAACTGTGCGAAGTCCGGGTCACGATGCTCGACGAGCCGGGTCAGATCGCACGAATCACCACCCTCGCCCCCGAGGTCAACATCTACGACTTCGAAATCGCGCACTCGGTCGAAGGCGGCCGAGGCGTCGCCATCATGGTCGTGGCGCTCGATGATCATCCGCAATTCGCCGAGACCTTGCGCGACGCCGGTTACCGGCCATCGATGAGGAAGCTTCAATGATCGCCGAAGCGTCACCCGACCTCGACCCCCAGACCAGCGTGGTCGCGATCGATGGACCCGCCGGCTCCGGCAAGTCGACGGTTGCCCGACGAGTTGCCGAGGCCTCCGGACTTGCCTATCTGGACACCGGCGCCATGTACCGGGCGATCACCCTCGGTGTGCTCAACCGGTCGCTCGACCCCGCGGATCGCGATGCGGTCGCCGCGGCGCTTCCTGCGATCGATATCGAGGTGGGGCGCACAACCGTGCTGGTCGACGGGGCTGCCGCCACCGACGCCATCCGGTCCGCAGCTGTCACCCAGAATGTGTCGGCGGTGGCCGCCAACCCGGCGGTGCGGGCTGCCCTGGTCGGGCTGCAACAGCAATGGATCTCACAGCAACAGGGTGGCGTGCTCGAGGGGCGCGACATCGGCACGGTGGTTGCGCCGCGAGCAGGGGTCAAGGTGTTTTTGACCGCCTCGACCCGCGAGCGCGCTCGCCGTCGGGCGCTCGAGACGGGCGGCGACATCGACGAGGTCGAAGCCGACATCATCCGCCGCGACCAGCTTGACAGCCAGCGGGCCGAATCGCCGCTCCGCAAGGCCGAAGACGCCGACGTGATCGACACAACCGAATACAGCATCGACGAAGTCGTCGGTCTCATCACCGCGATGATCGAGGCCGCCGGCCTGGCCGACACGGCCGACACGCACGAGAAGAGAATGAACTGATGGCTGTTTCCGACGATCCCCGTCACGGCGGCGTGGACTTCGCTGCGCCGCGGACCACTGCGCAACATGCGTTCAAGCGGGGGAGCCGGTTCGTATTCGGCGGGATGCTGGCCAAGTTGATCCGCCTTGAGACGATCAACCACGAAGCGATCCCAACATCGGGCCCGGTCGTCATCGCTCCGAGTCACCGATCGAACATCGATACGCCAATCATCGGCGCCGCGCTCGAACGTGACAGCCGTTTCATGGCCAAGGAGTCCATCTTCAAGAACCCGTTCTGGACCAAGTTCTTGGTTGGTCTCGGCGGGTTCCCGGTCAAACGGGGCACCCTCGACCGCAGTTCGCTGAACACGGCGACCGAGGTCCTCAAACGCGGCGAGATGCTTGTCGTCTACCCCGAGGGTGCCCGCCAAGAGGGACCGCGGATCAAGCCGGTGTTCGAAGGCGCCGTTTGGCTCGCCGCACGTGCTGGCGCCGTGATCGTGCCGGCAGGCATCGGCGGCTCACACGAGGTCATGCCGATCGGGGTCAAGATTCCCCGTCCCAAGAAAGTCGTCGTGACCTTCGGCGATCCGATCACGGTCGAAGACCCCGACCGACCGGGCAAGATCCTGGGCTCGCGCCAAGAGCGAGCAAATGAACTGCGCGAAGCGTTGCAGGTTGCGTTCGACGACGCGCAGGTGCGAGCGGGCACGCCGAACCGAGCATGGTCGCCCGACGAGCCCGGCATCGACGACCGCCTCGAGCCCTGGACTGAGTAACCGCGCAATCACTGGTTCGTCGCTGGCGCTCCTGCTCGCACGACAACTAGAGGCGGGCGAGGACCTGGCTCGCGTCGACGTGGCGGTCGGCGCCGATGCCGTCAACCGTTGATCCGCCGAGGGTGACCGACGCAGCCGAGGCGAGGGCCGTCAAGAGGTCGCGAATCGGTGGTGGAGGCGGGAAGTATTCGTCTTCATCGACGACTCGCAGCTCGCTGACCCCATCGGTCGGCGCCAGTTTCGCGATCACTTCTTCGACCAGCTCCTCGGGAGCCGATGCTCCCGCGGTGACACCGACAACACCGGTGATGCCGTCGGGCAATTCGTCGGCGCCGTTCACCCGCAGGACCTGCTCGCAGCCACTCTCGGTTGCGAGCTTGGCCAACGCGAGGGTGTTCGACGAATTCGGTGACCCAATGACGACCATGGTGTCGCAACGCTCGACAAAGGAAAGCAACGCGGACTGGCGGTTCGTGGTGGCGAAGCAGAGGTCGCTTCGCCCCGGGAACCACATGTCGGGGAACCGTTCACGAGCCGCGTCGGCGACATCGCTCCAATCCCGATGGGACAAAGTCGTCTGCGCGAGCAGAGCAAGCGGCTCATCGAAGTCGGGCAGCGCGGCGACCTCTTCGACCGACTCGACCCGGTGGATGGCGTTTGGCGCTACGGCCATCGTGCCCACGGCCTCTTCGTGGCCCTCGTGGCCGACGTAGATGACCCGGTACCCCTTCTTGGTGCGCACCCGGACTTCGTGATGGACCTTGGTGACGAGTGGGCAGACCGAGTTGACCATGAAGCTGCCCGTCGCCTCGGCATCGGCCACGACATCGGGCGCGGAGCCGTGGGCGCTCAACATGATCGGCGAACCCTCGGGGACCTCGTCGATCGAATCGACGAAGACCACGCCTTGCTCCTCGAAGCGGCGCACGACCTCTTGGTTGTGGACGATCTCGTGGTAGCAGTACACGGGAGCGGGGAAGGTGCGCACCATCGTGGCGAGCGCCTTGATCGCCATCTCGACGCCGGCGCAGAATCCCCTGGGTGCGGCGAGCAGAACCTGATCGGCAGTCACGACCATCATCGTATGGCCCGGTCAGTAGTTGCGCAGTCTCGAACGGGATGATCTGATCGAGGCATGGACACCACCGCGTCACTGCTCGAACAAATCACCGCGCTCGAGACCGGCTCGGTCGGCGCACTCGAATTGCTCGACGCGCACCTGGCCCGTATCGAACGGCTCGATCCCCAGGTCAATGCGGTTGTCACCATCGACGCCGAGTGGGCCCGCACCGAAGCCCAGGCGATCGATGATGCCCGCGCCCACGGCAACCCTCTCGGTCCACTGGCCGGCGTCCCGATCACCATCAAAGACGCGCTGGCGACCAAGGGCATCAGGTCCACGGGTGGTGCCATCGAACTCGCCGACTTCGTCCCCGAAGAAGACGCCACCGCGGTCGCTGCGGTCCGCGAAGCCGGTGCGGTCGTGTTCGGCAAGACCAACGTGCCGCGCTGGTCCGGCGATTACCAGAGCTTCAACGAGATGTTCGGCACCACCAACAATCCGTGGGACCTGAGCCGGACACCCGGTGGATCGTCGGGCGGGCCGGCGGCGTCGGTCGCCATGGGCTTCTCCGCGTTCGAGATCGGTACCGACATCGGCGGCTCGGTTCGGGTCCCGTCGTCGTTCTGCGGCATCTACGGCCACAAGCCCAGCTTCGGCGTGATCCCGACCTACGGGTATCTCGACAGTGTCCGCTTTCATCGGAACCAGTCCGATGTCAACGTGTTCGGCCCGATGGCCCGGTCGATCGAAGACCTGATGCTGCTGTTCGATCTGCTCGCCGCACCGAACCCCGACGATGCCGTCGGTTGGCGACTGGAACTGCCGGCACCGCGTGCGGCCCGGCTCGAAGACTTCCGAGTCGTGGCTTGGCTCGACGACCCGTTCTGCCCGGTCGACCCGTCGGTGGCCGCGGTCATGACCGCTGCGGTCGGGGCGCTCGAACAAGCCGGCGCTCGCATCGATCACGACCGGCGACCGGATCTCGACCCGGCGTCGGCGTCGGTCCACGGAGCAAACCTGATCGGTCTCGCCACCGACATTTCCGATTCCGACGTGCTCGACGCACCCGAGATCGACGGGGTCCGCGGCGTGACCCACCGACAGTGGGACGTCATGCATCGAGAACGAGGCCAGCTGCGCCAGAAGTGGGCCGAGTTCTTCGTCGATGTCGACATCTTGTTGTGCCCGGTCACGCCCGTTCCCGCGTTTGGTCACGTGCACGCCGAGCAAGGATCGAACTGGGCACACTCGGTTCTCTCGGACTACGGCGACATGCCGTATCGGCACCTGCTGCGGTGGAACACGCTGATCGGCAGCGCCTATTTGCCGGTGACCACACCACCGATCGGCCGAACCGCGGGCGAGCCGGGCGCCGGCGGCGGCCTGCCGGTCGGGATCCAGGTCGTGGCACCCTTCCTGCACGACCGCACCGCCCTCGAGTTCGCCCGATGCATCGAAGAGGTCCTCGGCGGCTACGAAGCGCCACCACTCGCACTCGGCTGACCAAACAATCGGCTGACCAGACACTGGGCTGACCAAACAATCGGTTGACCAGAACACTCCGACGGGACAAGGGGCGCGGCGCAGACGGGCCGATGGTCACATCGCGGCCGGCAATGGCCCGGTGGCCGTACGCTTGTCGCCATGTCCGCGCCGGTGATCGTCGAACTCGACGAAGGGTCGCCTGCCGCCGAGGCCGGCTTGGTGATCGGCGACACCGTCATGTCGCTGAATGGCCAATACCCGCGCGATGTCATCGAATGGCAGCGCTTGGTCGACGAACCCGACTTGGAACTCGAAATCGAACGCGGCGGGCTGCAGCTCACCGTCGATGTCGAGAAGCGGGCGGGTGAACCGCTCGGCATCCAAGTCGATGCTGCCTTGTTCGATCGGGTCCGCACCTGCGACAACCACTGCGACTTCTGCTTCATCTACCAGCTGCCCAAGGGCATGCGCCGCACGCTGTACCTCAAAGACGACGACTACCGACTGTCGTTTCTGTACGGCAATTTCACGACGCTGACCCGGTTCACCGAAGCTGACCTCGAGCGGGTGATCACCGAGCGGCTGTCGCCGCTGTATGTCAGCATCCACGCCACGGATCCCGATGTGCGCACGCACATGCTCCGCAACCGCCGCGGCGCCATGAGCCTGCGGTGGCTCGAGGCGATGCTCGACGAAGACATCGAGATCCACGGTCAGATCGTGTGCTGTCCCGGCGTGAATGACGGCGTGGTTCTGGACCAGACGCTGGCCGGTGTGCTCGACCGCTACAACCGGCTCGCAAGCATCGCCGTCGTGCCGCTCGGCGTCAGCCGCTTCAGTCCCAATGACAACATGCGACCGCACACCCGCGACGAGGCGCGTGCGGTCGTCGAGATCGTCGAACGGTGGCAGGAGACTTATCGAGAGTTGCTTGGCCATCGGATGGTCTACGCGGCCGACGAATACTACCTGTTGGCCGAGCAGCCGTTCCCCGGGTCGGCCGCCTACGAGGGCGCCGACATGCACGAAGACGGCATCGGTATGGCGACCACGTTCGCTGCCGAGTTCCGGGGCGAAGTCGACACGGCAACCAGCACCGCCTCGGGCTTCTTCGCCTGGGTCGAAGGCGCCCGCGGCGAGGGATATCGGGCGCCGCGGACCAACGGCGACGTGACCGCTGAGCAGCCCGTAACCCTGTCGACTCGGCCGGTTCGCACGGCCGCACCCGTCGCCGTGCTCAGCGGCACGCTTGGCGCCCGCATCGTGGCACCCCTCATTGCCGAGGCCGACGAAGCCGGATTGCTTTCCGCTCCGACGCGAGTGATTCCGGTCGACAACGAGTTCTTCGGCGGCAATGTCGGCGTCACCGGCCTCATGGTCGGCGTCGATCTGCAACGAGTGCTGGGCGCCGAGCCCGAAGGGCACCGCTATCTGCTGCCCGATGTCTGCCTCTCCAACGGCACCTTCCTCGACGGCCTGGGTGTCGAAGACCTCCCGCGCCCGGTAGAAGTGATCGCCACTGACGGCATCTCGCTGCGTCGCGCCCTGGGAATTCGGGTGCCACGCCACGAGGCGCAAGGAACGACACCATGACCGATCAGGATCCCACCATCGGGGACTACGAGAGCCTCGGCGAGGGCGAGCAGCAGCTCGTGCCCACCGACCAGCTTCCGACCGTCGCCATTGTCGGCCGACCCAACGTCGGCAAATCGACCCTGCTGAACCGCATCGTCGGTCGCCGGATCGCGATTGTCGAGGAACGCCCGGGCGTGACCCGCGACCGAAAAGAGGTCGTTGCGGATTGGCGCGGCCGATTCTTCTTGATGATCGACACCGGCGGATGGATGTCAGCCGCAGATGGCGAGCTCGACGCCAAGGTTTCGGATCAATCCGAGGTCGCCATCAACGAGGCCGACATTGTGCTGCTCGTCGTTGATGTGACCGCGGGGGTCACCGGCGAAGACGCCCAGGTGGCCGACATCGTGCGTCGCCGCACCGGCCCGACGATCGTCGTGGCCAACAAGGTCGACCACGACGGGTTGAAGAACCAGATCTGGGATCTCATGTCACTCGGCCTTGGCGAGCCGATGCCGGTCACGGCGATTCACGGTGACGGTTGCGGGGATCTGCTCGACGCGATCGTCGACCTGCTCCCCGAGATGACCGACGAGGAAATCGACTCCGCGCCGCCGGTCGTCACCGACCCCGACGACGCGTACCTCTCGATCTCGATCGTGGGGCGCCCAAATGTCGGCAAGTCGACCCTTTTCAATCGACTGGTGGGCGAGGATCGTGCCGTAGTCCACGACATGCCGGGCACGACTCGGGACTCGATCGACACGGTGATCGAGACCGATATGGGCGAGGTTCGTTTCGTCGACACGGCGGGTATGCGGCGCAAGGCCCGTATCGACGAGGACACCGAGTATTACTCGATGGTCCGGGCCCTCAATTCGATCGACAAGAGCGATATTGCCCTGCTCGTCATCGACTCGACGATCGGTATCACTCACCAGGATCAGCGTCTGGCCGAACGTATCGACGCGGCCGGCTGTCCCATCGTGGTCATCCTGAACAAGTGGGAGCTCCTCAACACGGAGCAGCGTGGCGACATCGACGACGCCGTCGAACGCAAGCTGCACTTCATCGGCGATGTGCCGGTCCTGAAAATGAGTGCGCTGACCGGCAAAGGCGTGCATCGGCTGCTGCCGGTGCTCGAAAACACGGTGTCGGACTATCACCGTCGAGTGCCGACGCGCGAGGTCAACAAGGTCATCCGCGCCGCCCAACAGGCCACGCCTGCCCCGCATGGGGCTCGCGTCCTCTACGCAACCCAGGGCGCAACCGATCCGCCGACGTTCACGATGTTCGCGAACCGCACCTTGCCGCCGACCTATTTGCGGTACCTCGAACGATCGCTGCGCGAGGCCTTTGATATGGGCAGCGTGCCCATCAAAATCCGCGTGCGCCGCCGCACCGACTGATCCGTTATCACGTGGGGTGAAACTCTCGGCCGCGTTACGTGGCGGTTTGTTCATTGCTTGTTCGCAGTTCAGGTGTCCGAGAGCAGACCCGATGCGTCGATCAGGAGTACGCTGACGAGAGATGTCAATCATCCTGGGGATCGCAGCTGTTGCGTGTGCTGTCGCCGCGCTGGTGTGGGCCCGTTCGGCGCGCATGCGTTTCGGGCTGATCGCAAGGATCGAAGAAGACGTCAAGGCTGCGGCCAATAGCCAGGACAGTTTCGTCGCTCTCCAGCTGGCTCGAATGGGGTATCGCAAAGAGCTCCACAACGTCGTGCTCTATGCGGTGCTCACGATTGGCTTTTCGGTGTGGGCGCTGAGCAACCCCACGGCCAACACCGGGGTGCTCGCCCTGCTCGTGCTGTTGCCGGCCATTGTTGCCATCTCTTGGTATCGCACCACGGGTAACGAAATCACGCTGACCCGTCAACGCTTGAGCATCGAGAAGCGGGCCGAAGAAGTCATCGAACAAGAGCACTTGGCGCCCAAAGCATGGGCGGGCCGCCTGGCTCCCGACGAGCTGCCTGACATCACCGACTTCGAGGTCGGACGCGTCTACCAGGCGGGTTCGGGTCTCATGGCGGGCGACTTCTTCGATGTCTTCCGCATCGACAAGCACCGCGTCGCCGGAGTGATCGGCGACGTTGCCGGCAAGGGCATCGAGTCCTCGATTACCGCGTTCCAGGCCAAGTATCTGCTTCGGGTGTTCCTGCGTCAGTTCCGAGATCCGGCGCAAGCCCTCGAAGAGCTCAACCAGCAGATGAGCCAAACGGGTCGAAGCGAAGAATTCATCTCGCTCGTCGTCGTGGTCTTTGATACCGCCGCCGGCACGCTCCGCTTCTCGTCGGCCGGGCACCCTCCTGGACTTCTGTGGCACGACCGCGAGGTCCAACCGCTGCGCGCGACCGGTGCGTTGCTGATGCTCGATCCCAAGGGCACCTACTTCAGTCGCGAGTTCGAATTGGAGCTCGGCGACATGGTGGTGCTTTACACCGATGGCTTGGTCGAAGCCCGACGCGATAGCGAACTGTTCGGCGAGGATCGCATCGCCGCCCACGTCCGCCGTGACCCGACCGTGGCTCCCGATGTCTTGGCCAAGTCATTGCTCGAAGCGGCCCGCAACTTCGCAGAGGGGCCGGTCGACGACGACGTGGCCATCCTGGTCATCAAGCGCAGCTAAGTGGAGCTCGGACAACATGCCGTGGTGTGAACCTTGCGACAAGTGGCGATCGCCCGGGGCGCTGATGCCTGATGGCACGTGCCCGCGTTGTCGCACCCAGGTCGATCATGGCGCCGTTGCCGTCGATGCCGCCGATCGCGCCGCCGCCCATCAAGAGGCGGCCAAGATTCCTTGGCATTTCTGGGTCATGGTTGCCGCAGCCGCGATCTACCTGGGATGGCGTGTCATCCAGGGCGTCGCGGCACTCTTGTAGCGACCCGGACCGATGGAACGCCCGGACGATCCGAAGCGTCTGGTGGCCGATGGCTACGACGCGATTGCCGAGGCGTACGCGGGCTGGGGTCAGCGAAATGGCGATCCAGTCAAGCGCCGCTTCGCCGATATCGTGATCGGTCGCTTGCCCGCGGGAGCGGCGGTTCTCGACCTGGGCTGTGGCACCGGCGAACACGTGACCGCCCGTTTCGTCGAGCATTTCGATGTGACGGCGGTTGACATCTCGCCTCGTTCGATCGAACTGGCCCGACACCGAGTACCGGGTCCGAACTATCTCGTCGGCGATGTCGCTTCGGTCGAACTTCCCCACGCTGGCTTCGATGCGGTGACGGCGTTCTTCATGCTGATCCACCTGCCGCGAGCCGAGCATGCCGACGTCCTTGGGCGAATCGCCGCGTGGCTCAAACCCGGCGGTCTGTTCGTGGCCACAATGGGTGCAGCGACACAGGAGCATTGGCAGCAGGACTGGATGGGTGCGCCGATGTTCTGGAGCCATTTCGATGCCGACACGAACGAGCGGCTCGTGCGCGATGCGGGCTTTGTGATCGAGTCGAGCGAGATCGTCTCGGAGTTCGAAGACGACGTGGCGTTCGACCACCAGTGGATCGTGGCCACACGCGGCTGACTCGTTAGGCGCCGAGATCTTGCAGGGCTCGTGCTCGCAATTCGATCTTGCGGATCTTGCCCGAGGGCGTCATGGGCATCTCGTCGATGAAAATGACGGCCCGAGGAATCTTGTAGCTGGCAATGCGACCTCGGAGTGGCTCGATCAAGTCGTCTTCGGTGACGAGGTCCGCGGCGTCTTTGTTGCGCACGACGTAGGCGACGGGGACCTCGGCCAGGCGTTCGTCGGGATAGGCGACAACGGCGGCTTCGGCAACGCCGGGCACGTCGAGCAGATACCCCTCGACCTCGGCCGGCGACATGTTCTCGCCACCGACTTTGAGCATGTCCTTGTAGCGGCCCATGAACACCAGGTGACCGTCGGGGCGCAACCGGGCCATGTCGCCGGTGTCGAGCCAACCGTTGGAGTCGAGCGTGGTCGCGGTCGCTTCGGGGTTCGCCCAGTAGCCCGGGGTGACCGTGTAGCCCCGGATGAAGAGTTGGCCTGGCGTGTCGTCGGCGATCACGTCGCCGGTGTCGGGGTTGCGGGTCTGGATTTCGATGCCGTCCATCGGGTAGCCCGATGCTTCGGTGCGCTGTTCAAGCGAGTGGCTGGGGCTCGATACGCACACGAACGCCCAGCATTCGCTCATGCCGAAGCCGCTGATGGTCGGGCACAGCGACTGGCTTCGCACGGCGATCGGTGTCGTCGAGTCCATGCCCGCGGGCAAGCTTCCCAGACGAAGCGACGACAGGTCCCGGGAAGCACGCTCGTTGGCGACCAACAGATCGTTCCAATGGCTATCGAAACCGTGCAGCACCGTCGCCCCGAATTGTTCCACCGCGTCGAGCGCCGCGTCAGCATCGAAGGCCTCGAACAAGACCTGGGCGCCACCGGTCAACAGCGCGGTGACCGAGATTTCGGACAGCGCATAGATGTGGAACAGCGGCAGGTAGTTCAGGTGCACATCGTTCATCGAGTGGCCCAGAATCTGGGCACGCTCGCGAATGTTGTTGATGGGCCGATGCGAATGCATGACCCCCTTGGGCAGACCGGTCGTGCCCGAGGTGTAGGCGAGCATCATCAACGCATCGGGATCGACGGCGCTGGCACGAGCTGCCAGCTGGTCGTCGGTCACGGCGCTACCGGCCGCGAGGAACTCCTGCCACGGCAGTGATCCGTCGAAGGGTTCACCCAGCATCACGACGGAGCGCAGGTGGCCGGCGGCTTCGATCTCAGGAAGGGCCTGGCGCAGCAGCTCGGCATAGTTGATTGGCCCCGATTGGTCGACGGTGACCAGGTGCGTGCACTCGGCGTTGATGAGGGTGAACGCCATGTCGTCGCTGCGGTACCGAGTGTTGAGCGGCACGAGGCAGCCGCCAACTTTGCCGATGGCACACATCAAATGCAGCCAGGCAGGCCGGTTGGTCATCCAGACCCCGACGTGGTTGCCTCGCTCGACGCCCGCCGCCATCAACGCCTTGGCTACCGTGTCGACGTTGGCGCCGAACTCAGCGAATGTCTCGCGGTGTGTGCGTTCGTCCTCGACGAATATGACGGCCGGTCGTTCGGGCCACTGGCGAGCTGCCCGGTCGGCCAGGTCGCCCATGCGCAGGTTGGCGAAGTCGAACGGCGTCTCCATCGCCCCAGGCTGACCGGTCAGTCGTCTCGGAGCCAAACGAGGTGTGCCACGAGCTAGCCGAGCTGGGGCAGTACCTCGGTGCCGAACCGCTCGATCGATGCCATCACTGTGGTGGTTGCCATCCCGCCGAGGTCGAACATGCACAGGTGACGGTCGAGTCCGAAGAACTCGCGCCAGTGCTCGATCTTTTCGACGACCTCGGCGGGGCTTCCACAAAAGCCAGGTCCGGCGAGCAGTTCGTCGAGGTCGAAGTCGGGCCACATGCCGGCGCCCCCGAGCAGATCGCCGACGAAACCCCAGTACGCCCGGTAGTGAGGCTCAAAGGTCGCCCTCGCCTCGGCGGTCGTTGGTCCGACATGGATGTGGCAGCAGGCGCCGACTCTGGCCTCGTCGGGCGCATTGCCGTTCGCTTCCCAACGGGCCCGATAGATCTCGGCGATGGGCGCGAACATCTCGGGGCGGCCGAACACGCTCGGAAGCATCAGGCTGCATCCCAAGTCGGCAGCGAGTTCGGCTGAACCCTTCGACGCAGCGCCGATCCAGATCGGCATGTCCCCAGCGGGACGCGGCCGGGTCGTGTGCCCGGTCAGCGGCGCTCGAAAAGTGCCCGTCCAAGTGACGTCTTCTTCTCGGAGCAGGCGGGCGAGCAGCGGCACGTATTCGTCGTAGCGCTCGCGAGCGGTGTCCAAGGGCTGGCCGAACCCCTCGTAGGTGCGCACGAAGAGGTTGCCTCGACCCAGGACCAGTTCGACTCGGCCGTCGTGGAGGACATCAACGGTGGCGTAGTCCTCGGCGACGCGGACCGGGTCGAGGTTGCCGGCGAGCGTGACCGCGGTGCTCAATCCGAGTGTCGTGGTCCGCTCGCCGATGGCGCTCAGCACAACCGGTGGCGACGACAGCATGTAATCGCTGAAGTGGTGCTCGCCCAGGTGGACCGAGCTGAACCCGAGCGACTCGGCGGCGATGGCCTGGTCAACGATCTGGCGGTGTCGCTCCGACTCCGTCATCCGGTCGCTGGTGTGGGGGTCGGCGACGAGGTCGCCGAGCGTCATCAGCCCAATTTCGAGGCTCACGAGAACAGGTCCTCGGGGAAGTCGTCGGCTGCGGACAGGGTCCATTCCGGCGCCCGCTTCTCGATGAAGCTCTCGACGCCTTCGACCGCGTCCGCCTGGTTCGCGACCCAGTCGAAGAGTGGTTCTTCGAGGTGGCGCATCTCGTCGAGCCCCATGCTGTGCCACAACAGGCGCTTCGTGATCGCCATCGAGACGGGGGCACTGTTGCGGGCCATGTCGCGGGCTCGTTCGAGGGCCAGGTCGAGCACCTGGTCAGCCGGGGCAGCGGCGGATACCAGGCCCATGGCGGCAGCTTCTGCGCCGGTGATGATGCGCCCGCTCAGCAGCAGGTCCGACGCATTCGACAGGCCGACGACCCGAGGAAGCACTGCGTGAGAGCCGAGCTCGGGGAGCATGCCGCGGCGATTGAAGACGAAGCCGATCTTGGCCTCGTTCGCGGCGATGCGCAGGTCGCAGGCCAGCGCGTGGGTCGCGCCGACGCCGACTGCGTGACCGTTGATTGCTGCGATGACGGGTTTGGGTACGTCCCAGGGAAGCACGGTCGGTGTCCGGGCGGCGGTGTCGTCTTGATCGTCGGCTCGGCCGGTGCTTCGATCGCCGAAGGTGTCGCCTCCGGCGCTCAGATCGGCGCCCGCGCAGTAGGCACGGCCGGCGCCGGTGATGACCACGGCGCCGACGTCGTCGTCGCTGCGCGCCCACTCCAGGGCAGCGTCGAGGCCCCGACACAGCGCCCCGTTCCACGCGTTCATGGCCTCGGGCCGGTTCAGCGTGATGACGGCGACCCGATCCTCGAGCGAGGTCAGGACGGCGGACTGGTCATCGGTTTCAGGCGGGTTCTGGGCCATCGCTCCATCATGGCGCAGGGCTTGGTGCGCACCGCGAAGTTCCACGGGATGCCGGCAACCATCTAGCGTCGTTGCATGGACGACCTGATTATTCGTAATGCCCGGATCGTCGATGGCAGCGGCGCTCCCGCTTTTCACGGGGACCTTGCCATCACCGATGGGATCATCACCGCCGTCGGTGTAGTCGAGGGCGAGGGCCGTCGCGAGATCGACGCGCACGGTCATCTGGTCACGCCCGGCTTTGTCGACATCCACACCCACTTCGACGGTCAGGTCTGCTGGGACAAGCTGGTCACGCCGAGCTGCTGGCACGGTGTCACGACGATCGTCGCCGGCAACTGCGGCGTGGGATTCGCCCCCGTTCGCCCCGGGACCGAAGACGAGTTGGTCCAGATCATGGAGAGCGTCGAGGACATCCCCGGTGCCGCGCTCCACGAAGGCATTCCGTGGGGCTGGGAGAGCTTCGGCGAGTACCTCGACGCCATCGACACGCCATACGCGGTCGACGTCGGCACCCAGATCGGGCACGTGCCGCTACGTCACTACGTGATGGGGGACCGGTGCTACGACGATGCAACGGCCGAAGACATCGCCGCGATGGCCGAGCTGACGCGTCAGGCGATGGCCGACGGTGCGATGGGATTTTCGACGTCCCGCTTCTACGGCCACCGCGACAAGTCGGGCGAAGTCATCCCCGGAACGCACGCTTCGGCCGATGAGCTGATCGCCCTCGGCGAGGCCATGGGCGAAGCCGGTCACGGCACGATCGAGCTTGTTTCCGACCACCTGAACGAGCCCGCGGAACTGGCCTGGATCGAACACATTGCTCGTCGTGCCGGGCGGCCGTTGACCGCGTTGGTCAATGCTGACCCAGCGCCCGCCCTGTGGGAGTTGGCCGATGCGCTCAATGGCGAAGGTCACCATGTGCGACCCCAGGTCGGGGCACGGCCTGCTTCGTTGCTGCTGAGCCTCGAGGGCACGCTCAACCCCATGCGCCAGTTCGCCTCGTACAAGCAGATACGCGACTTGTCGATCGACGAGCAGCGGGCGCGGTTGCGTGACCCAGAGTTCCGGGCGTTGGTGCTGTCCGACGACTTGCGTGACGCCCCGTATCCCGAGGTGACGAAGTTCAGCCGCACCTGGCATCGCATGTATGTGCTTCCGGCAGACCTCAGCTACGAACCGACGTTTGAGGATTCGCTCCAAGGCATCGCCGATGCCAAGGGCTGCGACCCGCGCGAGGCGCTGATGGATGCGTTCGCCGATGGCCAGGTCTTGCTGTACCTGCTCGGCAACTATCCGGGCCACCTCGATGAGCAGCGCGAGGCGCTCTTGCGGGACAACTCGGTGTTCGGTCTATCCGACGGTGGTGCCCATTGCGGTGTGTTGTGCGACGCCAGCGTGCCGACCTACATGCTCAGCTACATGTCGCGAGACCGCGACCGCGGCGAGACCTTGCCGGTCGAGTTCACCGTGCACAAGATGACCCGCGATACCGCGCTGTTGTACGGCATGGATGATCGAGGACTGCTTGCACCAGGCTTCTTGGGCGACGTGAACATCATCGACTTCGATGCATTGGAGCTGAGCCCGCCGGAGATGATCGACGATTTGCCTGCTGGGGGTCGGCGGTTCGTCCAGCACGCGACCGGCTATGTGGCAACCATCAAGCGAGGCGAAGTCACCTTTGAGAATGGCGAGCACACGGGTGCCTTGCCCGGTCGTCTTCTTCGAGGTGGTCGGCTCTAGACCCTCGCCCACAGCGCTCGCAGGATTCCGAACAATTCGGCGTTGGTCGGAGGCCCGCTGCGGGTAGCGTGTGGGCTCCACAGCGGGCTGTGGCGCAGCTTGGTTAGCGCGTCGGTCTGGGGGACCGAAGGTCGGAGGTTCAAATCCTCTCAGCCCGACAATAAGGCAGAGGGACTGCGGAACCCCAGGTTGCCGAGGCCACTGACGGGATCAGAGGCGACTGACGGGTTCAGACGCGATGGCCGCTACTTGTCCCACGCCTTGCGGGCTTCGGTCTGGGCGGTCTTCTTGACCTGCTTTGCGGCTCGCTTTTCCTTCAACGAGCGGCCGGGCTTTTTGGAGCTGCCAGAGGTGCTTGACTTGTTTCCCATGTCGGGTCCTGTCTTGAGAGTCGCCATCTGAAGCAATGAGGGTCACCAGTTGGAGGTGTTCGTGGCGGCGACGACAGCTGGGCACGCCGTTCACGGTCGACTTCACTACTTGAATCATTGTCGACTGTACCGAATTGGATTCGGAATAGACGGAAGTATCTCAATTAGGCCGAGTGGTCATCGGAGTCGTTCCGTGAGCACGGCCCGGTAGAGCGCCACGTACTCGCTGACCATCGTCGCTACGTCGAACCGTGCGATAGCCCCGTCACGGATCGCGCCGCGGTCGACGAAACCGGCGAGGTCGACTGCCTCGATGGCATCGTGTCGGTCGTCGACCAGAAACCCGGAGGTACCGTGCTCGATCAGTTCGGACATCGAACCTCGGTTATGCGCAATCACCGGCGTCCCGCTTGCCATTGCTTCGACGACGCTGTAGCCGAAGGGTTCGTCGAAGTCGATGAGATGGAGAAGGGCATGAGCGCTAGCGAGCAGCTCGGCGCGCCCGCTTGCGCCGACCGGACCGAGGAACTGCACCGACTCGCCGTCGATGTGCGGGGCGACCTCTTCGGCGAAGTACTTCTCGTCCTGGATGATCCCGGCGATGACCAGGGGGCGGTTGGCGCTGCGCGCGACGGAGATTGCGTGTGCCGTGCCCTTGTCCGGGTGGATGCGTCCGAAGAAGAGCAAGTGCTCGCCCGGACTCGGATCTACCGCGAAGGCGTCGGTGTCGATGCCGTGATGAATGGTGGCTGCGTAGTGGAGCCGCGGGTGGCGGTTCGAGTCGCTAATCGCGACATAGGTGGTGCTCGTGTCGTAGCGCTCGTAGACCGGCACGATCCGCTCCGAGGAGAAGCCGTGAATAGTCGTCACGACGGGCGTGTCGACCAGAGCGCTGTAGGTGAGAGGTAGGAAGTCGAATCCGTTGTGAATGATGTCGAACTGGTCCGCGTTTTCGAAGACGTCGGCGATGTGGCGGCATTCGGCGACCTTTGGATCGATCTCGGCATCTTCGGACCATCCGCACGCGACGGTCGATCGGAGATTGGCCTCTGTCAACGAGTCACCGGTGGCGAACAAGGTGACCTGGTGTCCGAGGGCTACGAGCCCCTCGGTCAGCAGAGAAGCGAACAGCTCCCAGGGGCCGTAGTGGCGCGGCGGTGTTCGCCAGGCGATCGGCGCCAGCACCGCGATACGAAGCGATTCGGTGCTTGGCTTTGGAGAGTCTGTGACAAAGGTACCGTAGCGACGCCCGTCGAGAAGCGCGTGGAGTAGGGTGAGAGCCCTTGGAATAGAGCGCTCGCTTGGGCTGGACGACCGGTTCGGATCCGTCGCCCCCCGCAGGCCCGACGTCTTGACCGAGCCACGAACGGAGCTCTGTCATGCCCAGTCCTGTCATTGAACTCGATGCGCCGCGCGTCCCTCGACGCGCACGGCGCTTCGGGATGTTGTCAACATTCCCCCCGACCGAGTGCGGCATCGCGACCTTCTCGGCTGCCCTGGCTGCGGGTCTGGTCGCCAACGGTGCAAGCGTCGACGTCGTCCGGTGCGGCTCGACGCCTCGCCTCGAGGACCCGTCGGTGCTGGCGACACTCGCCGTGAACCCCCACGATGATCTGCCGTCGCCCATCGACGTGCTCAACGCGACAGACGTCGTGATCGTTCAGCATGAATACGGCTTGTACGCGGGCCTCGACGGGGCGGAGGTGCTCGACGTCACGGCCAGGATCGTCGTACCGATGATCGTGGTCGCGCACACGGTCCTCACCGCACCCACCGTCAACCAGAGGCGGGTACTCAAAGAGATCTGCGACGCCGCCGATGCGGTCATCGTGATGACCGAAACCGCGAGGTCTCGGCTGGTTGCGACCTTCGAGGTCGAGGCCTCGAAGGTCACCGTCGTCCCCCATGGTGCGGCGATCCCGACGCCGACCGCGTCTCTCGCAACCGCCGGGCTATCCGAGCGAGCGCCACAGCTTCTCACCTGGGGGCTCCTCGGGCCCGGCAAAGGCATCGAGTGGGCGATCGACGCACTCGCTCTGCTCTCGGACCTCGAGCCAACCCCGCACTACATGATCGCCGGCGCAACTCACCCAAAGGTGCTTGCCAGCTCGGGCGAGTCGTACCGCGGCATGCTCGTCGAGCGCGCCGCGGCATCGGGCGCGGCGGCATCGGTCTCGTTCGACGACACCTACCGTGACCTTGCTTCGCTTACTGAACTCATTTGCGCAGCCGACCTGGTCGTGTTGCCGTACGACTCGATGGAACAGGTGACATCGGGGGTGCTTGTCGACGCGGTCGCGGCAGGCCGGCCGGTCATTTCGACGGCCTTCCCTCACGCGGTCGAGTTGCTCAGCAGCGGAGCGGGCCTCGTAGTGCCGCAGCGTGATCCTGAAGCCTTGGCGAACGCGATCCGGTCGGTCATCACGGATCCCGGCTTGGCCGCATCGATGACGGCAGAGTCCCGCAGGCTGGCGCCTGACCTTTCCTGGGCAGCCGTGGCTGGTCGCTACGACGGCATCGCAGCTCGGCTTGTCGTCGGACGCGAGTCGGTGCGCAGATGAACGCCCCGTCGTTCGACCATCTGCTTCGCCTGAGTGACAACGTCGGCATCTTTGAACACGCCGACCACACGACGCCACGAAAGGAACACGGCTATTGCGTCGACGATGTCGCCCGTCTGCTCATCGTCCTTGCGCGAGAACCAGAGCTGGACAAGGAGCTGCGCGAGCTCGAACATACGGCACTGCGATTTCTCGCCGATGCACAAGCCGTCGATGGAAAAATCCGCAATAGGCGTCGATCGAACGGTCGCTGGCACGGGCCCCATGGTGTCGCTGACTGCTGGGGCCGGAGCGTGTGGGCCTTCGGAACAGCAGCGAACCGATCACGCCATGGGGGCGTCCGTCAGGCGGCGCTCGCGTACTTCGGGCACGGGGCGCGGCAAAGGTCCCCCTACCTTCGGTCGATGGTGTTCGCCACCCTCGGCGCGGTCGAGGTGCTCACGAGCGATCCCCACAACTACCTAGCGCGCCGGCTTACCGTCGATGGAGCGGAGGCGATTGGCCGCCCTGCGCCGGACCCGCTCTGGCCATGGCCCGAGCCGCGGCTTAGCTATGCCAACGCGGCCGTGGCCGAGGCTCTCCTCGCAGCGGGCGGTGTGCTTGAGCGGCCGGATCTGATCGACGACGGGTTGCAGCTGTTGCGGTGGCTTCTGGAACGCGAGACGATCGATGGTCATCTGTCCACCACCCCTGTCGGAGGCTCGGGGCCCGGCGACACGGGGCCGGCGTTCGATCAACAGCCGATCGAAGCGGCAGCGATGGCCGATGCCTGCCATCGGGCGTATCTGGTCACTGCTGACAGCGACTGGCTTACTGGGATTCGGCTGGCTGCCGGGTGGTTTGCTGGTGAAAACGACGCTCGAACGCCGATGTTCGACCCTCATTCGGCCGGCGGCTACGACGGCCTCCACCCCGGCGGACCGAACCTCAACCAAGGTGCCGAGTCGACCCTTGCGCTGCTGTCGACGCTCCAGCACGACCGACAGCTCGTCAGAACTGCCCGCTGACGATCAGGACGCCAACCGATTGAGTAGATCCTCGACGCGGACCGTTGCGATGCTCGCGCCGACATCGGCGAATCCGTACGGGAGCACCAGGTGCTGGTCAACGATCATGCTGCCACAGGAGTAGACCACGTTTGGCACGTAGCCCTCACGCTCATTCGCCTGCGGCGTGAGCAGCGGTTCTTTGAGGTGCCCGATCACCCGGGCAGGATCGTCCAGGTCGAGCAGCAGCGCTCCCAGGCTGTACTGGCGGAATGGCCCCACGCCATGGGTAATCACGAGCCAACCAGCCTCGGTCTCGAGCGGCGATCCACAGTTCCCCAACTGGGTGAGCTCCCAAGGCTGCTCGGGCTCCTGAATCTTCTCGGTCTCGCGCCAGACACGGACATCGTCGGACCGCATCAAGAAGTTGTTGACGTTGTCCTGGCGACCGAGAGCGACGAATTGGTTGTCCAGTTTCCGCGGAAACAGCGCCATGCCCTTGTTCTGCGCTGATTCGCCACTCAAGGTTGCGACTCGAAAGCTCTCGAAGTCAGAGGTCTCGATGAGTTGGGGCAAGATTTGGTGACCGTCGAAGGCGGTGTAGGTCCCATAGAACACGACCTGGCCGTCGTCGTGCACGAACCTCACCAGGCGCAGGTCCTCCATGCCGCGGCTCTCGGTCGGGCCCGCGGGGAAGATCACGCGCTCCGAGATTTCCGTCGCGGCGGGGAACCTGACCTCGTAGTTCGACGAAGCCAACCAGTGCAGGATGTGGCGCGTCTCCTGCGATTCGGTGCCGTCGAACCCTCTCTGATCGGACCGTGCGATCGACCTCTCCAGGTCGGGCATCGTGAATCGGGGGTTCAGGTCGTCAAGGATCAACCGCGCGATGTCGTTGAGCGCGCCGAGGTCGCGCAACTTCGTCTCGAAAAAGTCTCGCTTGTAGACGGCGCCGACGCGAACCCCGGTCTCGATGCGGTCGCTGGGGTCCGCCACGTGGATCGACATGTGGGTGTCGACGACGCCCGAACGGAATTCGATCGAGGAGACATGACCCTCACCGATCGCACGGAGACTCATGATGAATCGGACTGCTCCGGGCTCGAGGCCCGACTGGTCTGGTGCTCGAACGATCGATGGATTGCCCAGTGCCGCCGCTTCGATCGCGTACTCGTGGGAGAAATATGCGCCCGTAAGGAGCCGCCGCGGTGTCGATAGAGCTTCGGTGATCCCGGCCTGGCTTGTGGCCGCATGAAAGTGCGTTTCCAGAATTGTGTCGAGGTCCTGGTGGCGTCCTTCGAATCTCTCGCGTGTTACAGCGAGCGTGTTCGACACATCGTGGTCCGACATCGCAGCGATGCGTCGTAGCACGGTCTCGATGCGCGAGCTGCCATCTTGGAAGATCTGCTCGCCCGGCAAGAACGGCTTCACCAGTACTCGACGAGGGTCGGGCAGGAGCTGAACGTTGGCGATGCGACGCACGCGAAGAGCACTCATCGGCTGATCGCTTCGTCTTGTGCGGCTCGCTCGACCACTTCCTCAGCGACCGACCTGGGCAAGATCGGCGACCAGGCACTCGGTGGTGAGGACGAGGCCGACGACCGACGCCGCGCTCTCGAGGGCGACTCGTGCGACCTTGGCCGGGTCGATGATCCCTGCTTTGGTGAGGTCTTCATAGGTCTCGGTGGCGGCGTTGAAACCGATCGCACCGAGCTCGTGTTCTATGTCTGCTACCACGACGCCGGGTTCGTGTCCGGTGTTGCTCGCGATCTGGCGGGCGGGGGCCGCGAGGGCATGCCACACGATGCGAGCGCCGGTGGCTTCATCCTGGTCCGCCAATTCAGCTGCGTGTTTGGCGACGCCGTCGCGAGCGCGGACGAGGGCGACGCCGCCGCCGGGCACGACGCCTTCTTCGATGGCAGCGCGGGTTGCTGCCACCGCGTCCTCGATGCGGAACTTGAGCTCGTCGAGCTCGATATCGGTGGCGGCCCCGATTGCGATGACGGCGATGCCGCCGGACAGCTTCGCGAGGCGTTCCTGGAGTCGGTCGCGGTCGAAGCCGGCGTCGGTGTTGTCGATCTCGTAGGTGAGCTGGCTGACTCTCGCGGCAACTTCGTCGGGGGTGCCGGCTCCGTCGATGATGGTCGTGGCGTCTTTGGTGATCACGACTCTGCGCGCTTGACCCAGCATGTCGAGGGTGGTTCTGTCAAGGCGGAGCCCCGCTTCGCTGCTGACCACTTGTCCGCCGGTGAGTACCGCGAGGTCCGCGAGTATCTCATTGCGGCGGGCGCCGAACCCAGGTGCCTTGACGGCGACCGATGTAAGGGTGCCCTGGGTCATGTTGACAACCATCGTCGCGAGCGCCGCTCCGCCGACATCCTCGGCAATCACAAGGAGCGACTTACCGGCGTGGATAACTCTCTCAAGCAGAGGGATGAGATCGGCTGCGTGGTTGATCTTGGATGGATGCAGCAGGATGAAGCAGTCCTCCAAGACAGCCTCCATGGCTCTGGTGTCGGTGGTGAAGCGAGGGGAGATGTAGCCCTTGTCGAACCGCATGCCGTCACTGAACTCAAGGTGGAGACCGAACGAGTCCGAGTCCTCGACGGAAATGACGCCGTCGTGGCCCACCCGGTCGAACGCGTCGGCGAGGATCTCGCCGACCTCGGTGTCGGCGGCCGCGATGGTGGCGACGCTCTCAATGTCGGACCGGTCGGCGACCTCGGTGGCGAGTTCGGCAATGGCGGCCACGGCAACTTGTGTTGCGGACTCGATGCCACGCCGAAGGCCGAGCGGATGTGCTCCGGCAGCGACGTTACGCAGACCCTGTTCGAGCATGGCCTGTGCGAGGACGGTCGCCGTGGTCGTGCCGTCGCCGGCACGGTCGTTCGTCTGGGTGGCCACCAGCTTCATCAGCTGTGCGCCCATGTTCTCGAACGGGTCGCTGAGGTCGATCTCTTTTGCGATCGTCGCGCCATCGTTGGTAATCGTGGGTGCGCCCCAGCGCTTCGCGAGCACGACGTTGCGACCCTTGGGGCCCAGGGTGATCTTCACTGCATCGGCGAGCTGGTCGACGCCTGCTTGGAGACGACGGCGAGCTGACTGGTCATAGACGATCTGTTTGGTCATGGTCGGTCTGCTCTCTGCGTTCGCAGCACTTGATGGACCGAGCCGCCCTGGATCGGATGTGGTTCGACCTTACCGAATCAAATTCGGAATAGTTGGTTCGTGCACACCTTTACCGAATCTTCATCGGGCATCGGTATGGTCGGGAGATGCCGAAGAAGCGCGTGACCCTCGCCGCCCTGACATCCGCTGCGGTCCTGGTTGCTGACCGAGACGGATTCGAGGCGCTCACACTGAACGGTGTGGCCGCTGAACTCGATGTTGCTGCGTCCACCTTGTACACCCACATCTACGGCCTCGACGGTCTGAAGTCTTTGGTCGCCGCCGCTGGCACGCGCAACCTCACCGAGGCCGTTCGCAACTCTGCCATCGGTGCCTCCGGGGTCGATGCACTTACGGCAATGGCCATTGCCTATCGAGCGTTTGCCCTTTCTCATCCCGGCCAGTTCGCCTCGACCCTTTTGCCGCCCCGATCTGATCTCGACGAGCTCGCAGCGACCAACGAGGCCCTGCTCGAGGTATTCGTGCTGGTCTACCGTGGCGCCGGACTCGAGGCCGATGAGGCTCGACTTGCGGCCCGTGCCCTGCGCAGCGCAATCCACGGGTTCCTGGCGCTCGAACACACCACCGCCACACCGAGCGAACACGACGCCGAATATCGCTACTTGCTCGACGCACTCCAACTCGGACTGCTCCACGACCATGCCGGTGTCGCCCGTTGACCAGGCCGAGACTGTGACAACAGGCGACACTCGGGCCTGGCTCAGGTGCCGGGAGGGTCGTCGGTCCAGGCGGCCATGTAGTCGGCGTGCAGGCTCGCACCTTGAGCCATGCCGTCCATGTCCGATGACAGGCGCCAGTCCGAATCGATGTCGAGGTCGAACTCGAGGTCGATCTGGAGCCTCGGGATCCGGTACGGATGTGAGTCCGGACAGTCACGGCCATCGCTGAATGCGGTGTGGCTGATGTTGTCGTCGCTGCTCAGTACGGGGTTGCCAGCGGCGTCGACGGCCAGGCAGTTCGGGTAGGAGATCTCGAACTCCATTCCGCCGTCGTCTTCGTTGATCTCGAAGTCATTCGCTTCGGCGCCAAGGACATCCATCGTCGTCAGCATCTCGAGGCCATTGGGGATCGGGTTCACGCCTCGGCGCCCGCGGTAGCGAACATCGATGTCGGTCGGCTCGACGGCATCGCCGTTCGCGTCGTAGAGCACGGGCGTCCAGTAGGCGGCCTGGTTGCCGTCACGGCGGCCGCTACACGTCGACTCCTCGTTGGCCAGGAGCGAGTCGATCGTGCTGAACGCATCGGTCGAGGTGTTGCCCCAGAACATGTGGTCGTGGGCAGCGCCGACCTCGTCCGGGAACACGATCGGGTCGTCTTGGTTGAAGTGCGACACTTCGCAATCGAAGCGGAAGCCGCCGCGTCCGTTGCGGCGGCCGTCGTCATCACCATCACGTGTCTGGGCACTCGCCGCGGTCGTCATAGCGAGAACACTGACGAGCAGTGCGGTGAGCACGGCGAGCGGAAGTGCGATGCGCCGAGCACGACTTCGGCGCTCGGCCATTGGGGGCGTGGCGGTCGGCGCCTGGGCGGACCGGGAGATTCGGGTGGACATGGCTTGGTCTCTTTTCTGCGCCCGACAGGGGGAGAGCCGACTTGGCTCAAGGGCGCAAAGCCGACCATAAGGATCGGTTTGGGCGCCCTCCGGTCAGCTTCCGCAATCCTGTGAGCCTCTTGTGAAACTCTTGCCAACCCGCTGTTCGACCCCTGTCAAACGAGCCGATTTTGGCCAATTCGAAGCCCGGATCCTGGCCGGGCTGGGTTCAAATGAGTAGCCCCGTGGTCGACGTGTGACCGAGACCGACCCGCCGGGCCTAGTCTCGCACCATGAGTCAACAACACATCGATATCTGGAATGCAACCGCCGACGCCTTCACGGCCCGCTGGGAGGCAATGAGCGAGGAACAGATGGCCGCCGACACCCCATGTGATGGCTGGTGCGTGCAGGATCTCGTCGACCACACGGTCACCACGCAGATCAGCTATGCCGGTGGTCTTGTCGGCGCGGATATCCCTGAGGGTGCCGACTGGCCGGCCGCTCGCGACGCAATTCGCGCCGCGCTCGCCAACGAGGGTGTGCTCGACGGCATGACCGAGATGCCGGGAATGGGCGAGGTTCCCAAGATGGTGCCATTCGGCATCGCCGCGAGTGACCTGCTCATCCACACCTGGGACCTGGCCCGGGCGATCGGTGCCGACGAGGCGCTACCGGCCGCCGCAGTTGCTGCGACCCATGCCGGGTTGCAGCGATTCCCCGAACAGGCGATGCGTGGCTCCGGCATGTTCGGTGCCGCGGTCGAGAGCGCGGCCGACGCCGACGCGCAGACGCAGATGCTCAACTTCGCAGGACGCACCGTCTAACCAGCGCGTTTCCCCGGTGGGCGCGTCCTCAGGCGGCGGCGGCCGCTAGGTACATTTTCCTATCTTGAGACAAGTGGCTCACTTGCGAGAGTCCCTCGCCGACGGGTGGGGTGCGGGTCACACATGCTTCTTGCTTCGCCTACCTCATCCTCACCAGTCAGTGTCGGAGTTGTCCTCGGAGGGATGTGTGACCCGCACTACAACGTTCCGGCGTCGTGGCTGCACACACCCCATCTGAGGTGCCAACCGGCCCCGCTCAGGGCCCAGGGCCTAGGCAAAAGCGGTGAGCCCGCGTAACCCACGTGGGGGAAAACATGCCCAATTGGTGAGGCGCCGCTCAAAACTGGTCCTTCGCGCCCGATAACACAAACGTTGCAGTGGTCGGATTCGACGTTCCGCTCCACAAAACCGGAGTCCGGGGTGACAGCTCAGCCACGCTTTCTGGTTCGACCGCTGCAACACATTCCATTCGACATACGTCACTTTCAACCGGGGAGAGAGATGATGACTGCGACCACCAACGCACCGTCTGCAAACACGCCACGCCAAGGGGCGGTCGCGGGAAGCATCGAAGTGCTGGGACGCCAGTTGCTCGAAGAGACCAATGCCGTCCGCTGCGTTGCCTACCGCCGCAACGCCAGCGGTCAGCTCATGTGGCAGCACGAGGTCGCTGCCGATGATGCGGCTCCACGTCAGGGCTCGACCCTCGCTCACCGGGTCGAAGCAACCCGCCGGGCGCCAGTGCAGATCACCGAGCCGGTGCGTGACGCATTCGGCGAGATCATCGGTGTCATCCAGACCCGCGAAGCGTCTGACCCTTCCTTTTAGCGCACACGGTCAGCACGGCAGAACCATCACGGCCCGCTGGGCGGGTCAGTGATGGTGATGCCCGTGGTCGTCATGGTCATGATCGTGATCATGACCTGGCGCACGGTTCGCGAAGTCGTCGGCACGCTCTGCCCATGCGGCCGCGTCGATCGTGCTCGTCGCGACGGTGACATCGCCAAGTGCCTCGAGCCAGCATCGCCAGTAGCCGTCGGGTGTACCCGTCGAGCGTTGCGCAGGGCCAGACGCTGCGTCGACAGCTTCGACTCGTCGGATCAGCGCAGCTTGGAAGTCGGGCCAACCGATCCGCCCCGCATCGGCGAGCGCAGCCGCAACGCCAAACGCCCGGCTCTGCCACGGCGCATCGAAGACCAGTTCACCGTTGACTCGAGGCGGCGCAGCCGGCCCGTCGCTTGCGAGCTCCTGGCTCATGCCGGCTCGCCGGTGCCGGCAAGGCGAACACCGATCATCGAATCTCGTGATACCAGCGCCACAAGTTCGTCCTCGGACAGGTGCTCGGTGCCCGCAGGCCGCTCGGGAAGCACCAGGTAGCGGATCTCAGCCGAGGAGTCCCACACCCGAATGTCGACCTCGTCGCTCAGCTCGGTGCCGAACTCTTCGAGCACGGCGCGAGGCTCACGCACGGCTCGGGCCCGGTACTCGGGTGACTTGTACCACGACGGCGGAAGACCCAGCACCGGCCACGGGTAGCACGAGCACAAGGTGCACACCACCAGGTTGTGCACCTCCGCTCCGTTCTCGACAACAACCATGTGTTCGCCTTGTGCGCCGCCGTAGCCGAGCTCGGCGATGGCCGCTGTCCCGTCCTCGAGCAGCCGCTGGCGATAGGCATCGTCGGTCCACGCTCGGGCGACAACACGGGCACCGTTGAGCGGCCCCAGGTCATGTTCGTAGCGTTCGATGAGCGCATCGACGCGGGCGGGATCGAGCAGCCCGGCCTCGACCAGCAGCGACTCGATCGCTTCGACCCGAATCGCCGGATCGGCCGGGTCCGGCGTGTGGGTGTGGTCGGCGCCGTGGGCGTGGTCACCACTCATGAGGACTCCATCGTGGGGGAGAGGTAGGGCTCGAACAGGTCGACGTAGACGGTGTGGGCAGCGCCGGTTTCTGGCCACAGGTCGCCGGCGTTGAAGGCAACCGCGTAGACCCAGCACGGGGACTCGCCCTGGCCGTGGGCATGGGTGTCGGGAAAGATCCAGCCGCCGTTGATGATCGCGACCGTGCCGTTACGACCGGCAACGTAGTCGGGAAGTCGCGTGTGGCCGACGCTGGCGGCATGGGCGACGACGGCGACCGTGTCGCCGACGGAGAATCGCGGCGGCGTCTCAGGCGAGCGGATCGACCCTCGGCCCTGCGCCGGGACTGCATCGGTCGTGCGGGTTGGCGTTTCGCTAGCGGCCTCGCCCCGGATCGCGGCCGTCACGGCATCGGCGCCGAGCACGCCACCTTCGACGAGCATGCGCTCGGCGTTGCGGATCCATTTGTCGAAGTAGGTCGCCGAACGGTACGTCGCTGGGTCCTCGCGCTCGATGCCGTGGCGGAACGCATCGGTGTTGAAACCAGCGGCGCCCTGGGCGAATTGGGTCACCGCGAAGGCGCGGCGTTCCCAGTCCGCGTGAAAGAGGACGTCATCGTCGACGGGCACGGGTCCGAATCCCGCCTTGCCTCCGATGTCATGTACGCCGGTCATGCGGCGACGCTAGTAGAAGCGCTGTCGCGTCGGCGACTGACCTAGTACCAGACGCTGAGGTCGGCCGACATCGTGCGCTTGGGGTCGGGTTCGGTGTAGGCGTACACCATCGACTCGAAGAGCACCGCGGCCGAAGTCCACTCCTGGATCTCGCCGTCGGGTCCCGTGGGTCGTTCGATCGCCATCAGTGACGGATCAATCACATGGCGCAGTGCCACGCCGTCGACGGCACTGGTGATCACGCGAGCGAAGGTCTCCCAGTCGAGACCCGAGCGCAAACGCAACCCGACCATGTCGGCAATCGACTTGTACACCGGGATGATGTTCTTGAGCAGCTGGTCCTCGCCGCCCTGGAGCAGCTCGAGGTCGGCGCCCGAATCGGTGCCCGGGCTCGAGGCGGCCACCATCGTCGATGCAACGACGTAGAAGCCGATGGAGCCGATCCAATCCTGGATGTTCGAGGAAACGCCAACGCGGATGACTTCGCGCAGCGCCGTGGCCATGCGCACGGGATCATCGCCGTCGAGGTCATCGGTGTGCTGTTCGATGACGCCGTCGACCGAGCCCCACGTGTTGTCGCGATCGAGGTGGTCTGCGCTCAGCGACTCGAGCAGGGCAACACGAAACGACTCGAGGGGGCCGGGGCCTCCGCTGTACAGCCGGTACGCGCTCGATCGAGGAATCCCCGACCGCTCAATCGCATCGTTCAGGGTGACGCGGCTCAAACCTGGGGCCAAGCCCCGCTCCGCCAAGAGCTCACGACCCGCAGCAATAAGCTGCGCCTTGGAATCCGCCGCCTTCCGGTACTTTCGTTCTGGGGGCGCTGGGTAGGCCCAGACGTCTTCGATCGACATGTAGATATTGTGACGGAAGGTTGGCCCTTGCGTGCACTATCTGGGTGGCTCTTGACCAAGAATTGTGTCTCAGGCCCGAAGTTCCACCCACCTGGGTGAGGGCCGACGGCGCCTGGACACCCACCGTGGGGTCGTTCGTCACCGAGTGTGAACCCGCCTGGGGCCCGCGATTCACACGAAATGCGGTAGGGATACGCAGCGTGGTCAGCGAGGCGCGGCGACGTTTCAGCCGAATGCCGCCGAGACCGATGCAAGGTCGATGCGTCCGGGCTGGCTGAAGAGCCGGTTTCCCTCGTCGTCGAAACCGATCGACCACGGCTGCGTCGTGACCCCAAACGATTGCCACGAGCGGAAGCTCACGTCGTAGAGCATCCGCATGTTCGCCAGCGTGGCGCCGTGGTTCTGAACAAAGTTCAGGGCCCCGTCGAGCGAGTCGCCGTTGACGGCGGTGCCCGCTCCAATGCCGACAATCGTGATCTCGGGATGATTTCGTGCGAACTGCACGATGCCGGGCGCCTCGGCATTGCAGGTCGTTCAATGTGGGGCCCAGAACCACAGCAGTGTGGGGCCCGACGGGTTGAGCTCGGCGATCGACTGGTCAGCTTGGGTCAACAGGTTGACGACGTCGAAATCGCCGCCGAGTGAGATCGTCGCGCCCGTCCCGCCGACCGGGATCGGGGCAGTTGATGGAGGAATGCCGCCGTTATCTGATTCGGGCGACGCGGTCGGTATCGGGGTGGGCACCGGGGTCGGCGCCGCGGTTGGCGCTGGGGCCGGTGCCGCTGTTGGTTCCGATACGGCTGTCGGCTGCGGTGCGGCTGTGGGCTGTTCGTCGGGCTGCGCGGCGCCGACTTCGGTCGGCGCAGCATCGTTGGAGGATGTCGGTGCCTCGGTCGGTGCCTCGGTCGGTGTCGGCGTGGGTGCTTCGTCGGGCGGTGATTCGGGCGTTGGTGTCACCGACGCGATCTCGGTCGGCTCGATCGCCGGTGCCTCCGTCGGCACGCTCAGCGGTGGCGTCGTCGGAACCGCCGTGGGAGCGAGCGTCGCGGACACGGATTCGGTTGCGGTGCCGCCGCTGCACCCACTCGCCGCCATGACGAGTGCGGTAGCGATCGTGGCGGCGCGACGACCTGCGACGCTGCGTCCACGGCGCGTCCGACGAAAAGTCACGGAGACAGAGTACGACGTGTCCTCGATCATTGGTTGTCGGCCCCGTGCCCGGCGCGGTAGGCAGGTCGCTCGTTCAGGCAGCCACCGGCGGCGATCTAGAGTGACGCCGTGACCCTCATCGAAGCTCTCACGTCCCGACTTCCCGAGGACTGCGTGCAGTTCGACGACGACGTCGTCGAGGCCTACAGCCACGATCGAGCGATCTTCGAGGGGCATGGCACGGCCTCGGTGCTGGTCATGCCCCGGACCACCGAGCAGGTCGTCGCGGCCGTCGAAGCGGCGATCGAAGCCGATGTCCCGATTGTTCCTCGAGGAGCCGGTACCGGCCTGACGGGTGCGGCGAACGCAACCGACGGCTGCATGGTGCTGTCGCTGCACCGCATGAACAACATCCTTGAAATCGACGAAACCAACCGGACCTGTCGGGTGCAGCCGGGCGTCATCAACTCCGATCTCAAAGCCGCTGTTGCCGAGCGAGGATTGTTCTACCCGCCCGACCCTGCATCGTTCGAGATGTCGAGCATCGGCGGCAACGTCGCCACGAATGCAGGTGGTCTGTGCTGCGTCAAGTACGGGGTCACCCGCGACTACGTGATGGGCCTGACCGTGGTGATGGCCAACGGCGAAGTCATGCGCACCGGTCGCAAGACCATCAAATCCACGACCGGGTTTGACTTGACCGGGATCTTCGTCGGCTCCGAAGGCGCACTCGGCATCATCACCGAGATCACCCTGAAACTCGTTACGGCACCGCCGCCGCCGGCCACCGCCGTTGCCTACTTCGGCGAACTCGAACCAGCTGGCAACGCGATCGTCGAGATCTTCCGGCAGGGTCACGAACCGTCGCTCATGGAGATCGTCGACCAGGCCTCGTTGCGTCAGGTCGAAGCGGTGTTCCCGATGGACCTCGATGTCGACGCTGCCTGCCTCCTGCTCATGCAGACGGCGGGCGAGTCCGCACCCGAACGCATCGCCGCGATCTCGAAGATTTGCGAGGACCATGGCGCCTCGTTCGTCTACCACGTCGACGATCCCCACGAAGGCGACATGTTGATCGAGGTGCGCCGAAAGGTCTGGCCGGCGTTCGAGCACCTCGGCAAGGCGCTGTTGCCCGAAGACGTCGCCGTGCCTCGCCAGCATCTGCCCGAACTTCTCGCCGGGATCACCGAGATCGCCAAACGACACGACGTGCAGCTGCCCACCATCGGGCATGCAGGCGATGGCAACATGCACCCGCTGTTGGTCTTCGATGGCAACGACCCCCACGAGACCGCCCGAGCCAAGGCGGCCTTCGAGGACATCATCTCGCTCGCGCTGCGTCTCGACGGCACGATCGCCGGTGAGCACGGTGTCGGCACCCTGAAGAAGGCCTATGTCGAACGCGAGCTCGATCCGGTGCAGCTCAGCGTGCAGCGCAGCTTGCGCACCCTCTTTGATCCGGATGGTCGGCTGAACCCGGGCAAGGCTCTTTAGGGCTGTGGGGTCGTTGGGCTCGCGACATTGATGACCGTCGTGCCGACCGTGCGCCCGGCGAGTAGATCGACAAAGGCCCGCGGGGCTGCGCTGAGGCCGTTGAACTCGGTCGTTCGGGCCGTGATATCGCCCGACGCGAGCCAGCTGCTGATCTCGGCGCGAGCTTCGGCGAAACGGTCGGCATAGTCGAAGACGAGGAAGCCCTGCATGCGGACCCGGTTGTTCACCAGCAAGCCGGGGACTCCTCGCGGTCCAGGATCCGGTGACGCCGTGTCGTACTGACTGACGACGCCACAGCACACGATGCGACCGTGGGTGTTCATCCGGAACAGGGCGCTGCCAAGAATGTCGCCGCCGGTGTTGTCGAAATAGATGTCGATTCGGTCGGGCGTTGCCGCCTTGAACTCAGCTCGGAAGTCGGTCGACTTGTAGTTCACCGCTCGGTCGAAGCCCAGATCGTCGATTAGCGACGCGCATTTCTCGTCGGAACCTGCCACACCGACAACCGTGCAGCCGCGGCGTTTGGCGATTTGGCCAACGAGGTGGCCGACCGAACCACCTGCAGCGGACACCACGACAGTTTCTCCGGGCTGGGGATCGCCGACATCGAGCAGTCCGAAATAGGCGGTGAGCCCGTTTGTGCCCAATGCTCCCAGCAAGGTCGACGGTGCGACGGTCGAGTCGACGATGCTGAGTCGATCGCCGGTGAGCACGGCGTGCTCGCTCCAGCCCGTCAGTCCCATCACGATGTCATCTGGTGCGATGGCGTCATGGTTCGACGCCAAGACGCGGCCAACGCCGGTGCCGGTCATGACGACGTCGGATTCCGCCGGCCCCGCATAGCCGGCTGAGCCTTGCAGGCCAGCCCGTTGACCCGCTCCAATCGTGATCGCCAGCGTCTCGACGAGCACATCGCCTTGGCCGAGTGCGGGGAGTTGGGCCACCTGGAGGGCGAAGTGGTCGGCCTCGAGTGGCCCCTTTGGAACCTCGCGAATCAGCACTTGATTCGTTGTCGTCGGCAGGTCGGTATGCCCCGCCGCTGGTTGGCCCGGTGACTGTTCGTTCATGACACTTTCCTGCGATCGAGATATTCAGGGTCCTGAACTGTCGTTCCTGATGCACGCCGTCCGTGTGCGCACTAGGTTTGCCTCGCCTCGCCCGGGGGAGCAAATGGGCGCGGCTACCGCACCATCCAAGAGGGACAGTTATGACTCAATCAGCCGACGAACGCCATCCGTTCGGCGCGGGCTCGCATGCGCCGCTTGCCGATGAACGTGAGATGCCTGCGTGTTATCCGATCAAGGGCAATGCGGACTCGATGTTGTATCACCGTCCGGATAGTCGGAACTATGGGGCGACGATTGCTGAGGTGTGGTTTGTGTCGC
>CALLPT010000016.1 GCA_938015575.1 uncultured Acidimicrobiales bacterium | reverse complement strand
GCATCAGGCGAATAGCCGAACGTCCCATCACCGTTCGCGACAAGCACACCATTCGACACATCCGAAACCACCACGATCGACGCCGGATCAACCAACCCATCCTCGACATCACCATCGTTAGCGATGACAGCTCCGGTCACGAACGGCGTGTCTTCAAGCGTCGAGAAACCTGCACCCGAATCGTCAGCCGCGGTCGGTACGTCATTCACTGCAGTAACGACAATCGACACGATCGCCGGCACAGAAACCGCGCCCTCGCTGTCGGTCACCGTGTACGAGAACGAGTCAACACCGTTGAAATCAGCATCAGGCGAATAGCCGAACGTCCCATCACCATTGGCGACAAGCACACCATTCGACACATCCGAAACCACCACGATCGACGCCGGATCAACCAACCCATCCTCGACATCGGCGTCATTCAGCGTTACATCAGCGGTCACCAACGGCGTGTCTTCAAGCGTCGAGAAACCAACACCCGAATCGTCAGCAGCGGTCGGTATGTCATTCACCGACGTAACCACGAGCGTCACCGTTGCTTCGTTCGACAAGGTCGAGTCAGAGTCACTGACCGCATACGAGAAGCTGTCTGTCCCGAAGAAGTCGGCGGCCGGCGTGTACAGGAAGGTTCCGTCGCCGTTGGCGACGACTGAGCCGTTCGTCGGCCCCGAGAGAATCACGATCGAGTTCGCATCGAGGCTGATGTCCTCGATGTCGGTGTCGTTCGCCAGCACATTGGCGGTCGTCAGCGGCGTGTCTTCGTCCGTTGCGAACCCCGCACCTGCATCATCCAATGCGACCGGTGCGTCATTGCCCGATCGGATCACGAGTTCGACGCTTGCGGGAGCCGACACCGCTCCCCCGGTGTCAGTGACCCGATAGGTGAAGGCATCGTTGCCATAGAAGTTCTCGTCGGGCGTGTACGTGAAGGTGCCGTCGCCGTTCGCGACGGCGGTGCCATGCGTTGGGGCGTCGACGAGTTCGACCGTGCCCGGCGCGATTGCCCCATCTTCGAGATCGCGATCGTTCTGGGTGACGTCGCCGGTTACGAACGGAAGATCTTCCCACGTGGTGAATGCATCGCCAGCGTCGGGTTCTGCGATGGGCTGATCGTTGACCGCCAACACGGTGACGGACACGGTTGCAGGTTCAGAGACAAGCCCTTCGACGTCGCTCACCACGTAGCTGAACGTGTCGACTCCGAAATAGTCGGGAGCGGGGACATAGGTGAGCGTGGCGTCAGGGCCGACGGTCACGACACCGTTGACCGGCTCGACAACGACAACCAGCGAAGCGGCATCGAGCGATCCGTCATCGGTGTCGTTGGCGAGTACATCGCCGAGTACCACGCTGTCGTCTTCGAGCACGGAGAACCCGTTGCCGTCGTCATCAACTGCGACAGGAGCGTCGTTGACAGGTGTGACAAGCACCGAAACGGTCGCCGGGTCGGACTCAGTCGAACCGTCAGACACCACGTAGGTAAAGGTGTCGATGCCGTTGAAATCGCGGCCCGGCGTATAAGTGAAGGTGCCATCGCTGTTGGCGACGACGTCGCCTTGCATTGGCGGCGTTGCCACCGTCACCTTGGCCGACATGATGTCGTCGTCAGCATCGGTGTCGTTGAGACGCACGTCTGGAGTGGTCAGCGCGACGTCTTCAGCGGTCTCGAAACCGACCCCGCCGTCATCGTTCGCGACCGGCGCGTCGTTGACGGCTTCGATCGCCAACGTGACCGTGGCGACGATCGAGCTGGCGCCGTCCGCGTCGGTCAGGATATAAGTGAAGCGGTCGGTGCCAACGAAATCGGGATCGGGCTCAAATCGGAACGAACCGTCGCCGAGGTTCACGAGTTCACCGTGCTCAGGTCCATCCACGATGTCGATGCGAAGCACTTCGATCTCGTGATCGATGTCACGGTCATTGTCCGTTACCCGGCCCGTGACCAGCGACGTGTCTTCGCTGCCGACAAACCCCACTCCGCTGTCGTCGACCGCGACGGGCGCGTCGTTGATCGAGCGAACTTCAATCGTCACCGTTGCCTCGTCCGAGACCAGACCTTCTTCGTCGGTGAGCTGGTACGTGAACGAGTCCGGTCCGGCGAAGTCCGCATCGGGCGCATAGGTGAACGTGCCGTCGTCGTGGTTCTCGAGCGATCCATGGATAGGAGCTCGAGCAACAGAAATCGTCTCAAAGTTCAGCGTGCCATCTGGATCGCCGTCATTCAGGGTCACGTCCGGCGTGGTGAAGGACTCGTCTTCGTCAACGGAATAGCCGTCGCCCGAATCATCGGCCACCTGTGGACGGTCGTCGACCGGCACGATCGTGATCGTCACCGCGGCAGGCTCCGACGCGAAGCCGGTCGCGTCCGTAATCGAATAGGTGAACTCGTCGGTGCCGGAGATGTCGGCGTTCGGCACGTACCAGAACGTTCCATCTCCGTTCGAACGGACCGAGCCGAGTTGGGGCAACGCGACGACTCGCACCACTGGCTGCCTGTCACCAGACTCGAATTCGTCGTTGGCCAATACGTCACCGGTGACGAACGCACGATCTTCTTCGGTCTCGAATCCAACGCCGCCGTCGGCGACCGCCTCGGGCGGCGTGGCCTCTGGCGCTTCGTTGTCGTCGTCGATCTGCTCGGCCTCGTTGGCAACGACCGAGATCTCGATGATGGCAATCGAGACCGCGTCGTCGGGATCACCCACGGTGTAGGTGAAGCGGTCCTCGCCCTCGTAGTCGTCGGAGGGGGTGTACACGATGACCCCGTCGATGATCGCGACGGTCCCGTGTTCACCTTGCGTCACGTCGACTAGGGAGATCTCGTCTCCGTCGGGGTCGGTGGTGCTCGCCAAGGCATCGATGACAACGGCCGTGTTGGTCGCCGTCTCGAACTCGAGCGAAGAAGGTAGCGGCGCCCGGTTCGCGCTCGCGACCTCGATCGTCACCTCGCCGCGGCTACACACCGTGCGCTCCAGACAAACCTGGTAGCTGAACCGATCGATACCCGTGAACCCTGGAGCCGGCGTATAGGTAACCGAGGCGCCCCACTCGCTGGTTTCCGTCGCAGCGACAGCCTCGATCTCCAGCGGCTCGAGCGGAGTGATCATGACCGCTTCGCCAAAGGCCGGAGCACCGATGATGATCGAAAGGTCCGAACCGGTCGAGGTCACGCGAAGCCCGACATCGGTCGACACGTCTTCGTCAGTTGCGACGGCGACGTCATAGGCGGTGACCGTCGGCTCGCTAAAGGGAAGCAGTTGCGGCGGACTAGCAGCAATTGCTCCAGTGGCACCCGCGGCGACCATCCCGGCAGTCGCGATGCCTGTCGACCAAACCGTGCTGGTCACCGTGCCAGCGACCGGTACGGGAAGTTGGAACGAGCCGGTGAGGTTGGCGAGCCACGCAAGCGGGCCGCCGACGAAGCGGAGACGCCCAAGGCTGATCCGCAGGAACGCTCGAACCATCATCGGGTCGAATTGACCACCGGCGCAGTCGGTGAGCTCCTGACGAGCGATCTCGATCGGAAGCGGCTTCTTGTAGCTGCGGGTACTCGTCATCACGTCGTACGCGTCGGCGACGGCGATCAGACGACCGGCCAGCGTGATGTCGGTGCCGGCCAGGTCGTAGGGATACCCCTTGCCGTCCCAGCGGCAGTGATGCTGATCGGCGCTGTGGACCCAGTCGCCCAACCACTCTTCCAGCGGCTCCAGGAACGTCACCGATGCCGCAGGGTGGCCCGACAGCACTTCCCATTCCTCATCGGTGGGGCGCTGCGGGCTGTTCAGGATCTCCGACGGAACCGTCAGCTTGCCAACATCGTGCAGCAGCGCTGACCATCGGAGCTTGTTCATGTCGTCGTCGCCGAGGCCGAGTTCCTCACCCATCATCTCGGCGTAGACCCGGACCCGTTCTGAGTGGCCGCGGGTCAGGCGATCGTGCTCACTGATCTCCTTGAGCAATTCGACGAGATAGTCCGAGTGCTTGGCCTCTGAGGTCTTCTCGCCTCGGTCCTTTGCTTCTTGGATCTCTCGAAGGAGCCGGCGCGAGCTGGAACGGCGAAGTGTGTTCTTCGTACGAGACGGCGCTTGGTCGGGGAACACCAGCGTCATCTTCATCAGAGCGACGAGTGGCATGAGCCGCGAGGTGAGCTTGCGCAACAGGACGAGCAAGATGTTGGCCAGCACGAAGACGATGCCGATCCAGACCCACCGGTTCAGGCCAACAGCCTCGGGCGGGGCGACACGTCCGGCGGTCCAGGTGAACAGAATCGAGACGATGAGCGGCGCCAGAAAGATGCCGAAACGCAAGGCGCGCGCCAGCCACGGGCGCGCCTGCCACTGGCCGGGGCGGCCGGGAAGTTTCTCGGCTCCCTTGGTGGGGCCGGTGGTCATCGACATCACGTAGCAACTCGGCCGCCACAACCGCGGATTTATGGGGCCCCGGGAGGGTTTCTTCGGGGGCAGTGAATTTCCCCAAGTAGCGACTACCTTGTTCTACCCTTTCGTGATGTTTCCCGTCATTGAAGCCGGCACAGACCACCAAGCGGGCCCGCATGAGTAGGACGGCCCGCCCAGGCCATACAACCCACGAAACTCTCGACCTAAGGTTGAGGTTGATACTTAGCGATTCGGTCTGGTCACGGCCAGCTCGGCGCCGTACCATCAAGGGGTGAATCCCGACGCCCTGTTCGCTCGATCGCAGGCGCTGCGCCAGGCCATCGACGACGCGACCTCGGCCGAAGACCTCGATGCGGTCGAACGGCTTCGCAGTGAGCTCGCCGAGCTGAGAGCAGCCGCCGCCTCGGCTGCTTTCGACGCGGAAGCGGGCCTCGAGGAATTGCTGCTGCTGCGTCATCAGCTTCGGGATCTCGTGCTCGGCAATCGAGCCGCGCGAACCGACTACCTCGGAACAGGCTCGCCGGAACGACAACGGTTCGAGTGGCCCAAGCTCTCGAACCGACCGTTCTACGAAGACGATTACGAGCGCATTGCCACCCGCATTCGAGAGCTCGAGACAGGCCTCGTTGCCGCCGACGCAATGGGTGCCATTCCACTGCTCGACTCGAGTAACGAAGCCAAGTGGTGGTGAGCGTGGCGGCGAGCGGTCGACACCGCTGAGCCGAGCTCGCTCGTCGCTGACCGAGACGGTGTTTGACGATGGCCTAGTCTGCGTTGGCCCGGTTTCGGGCGCCGACCCTCCGGAGGTCCTGCGATGTTGATGGTGTTTGCCCTGGTGCTCGCCCTGGCTGCGCTCGTGTTCGTCTCGTACATGCTGTTGCGCCCAGACACCACCCGATTCGAGACAACCAACGTCGATTCAGACACGCCGACGGTTCGCCTGGATGGTGAGATCATGATGGTCTCGCACGACGCCCTACATCACCCCGTCGCCGCACTCGTGACCGCGACGCTCGGCCGCAAAATCGTCGGCTCGACCACCGTCGACGAGAACAATGCGTTCACGATGGAGATCCCCGCGGACCTCCGCGGCGAGATCGAGGTTGCACTCGCGCTCCACGGGGGCTCAACTTCGCTCGTCGAGGCCGATGGCAGCGACCTTCACACCGTGGTCATCTACAACCCGGTGAACAACTTCTTCGCCTAAACCGATGAGATCGGCTCTTGCTGCAGACCGAGCAGGAGGGCGGCGCCCATCGCAGACACCATGGTGATGGCCAGAATCGGTAGAGCTGGTCCATCGACCGCGTCGCCCAAGAACCCGACCAGCGGTGGAACGATCAGGCTGCCCACTCCCCCGGCCAGGAAGCCCCACCCCATGATGACCCCGAGGCCTCGGACGCCGAACAGGTGCGCGGCGACCAACGGCACGAGGGCGACGTAGCCGCCATAGGCCACGCCGAGCACGACCACGAACACGGCCAGCGCCATCACGCTTCCACCAGCGAACAGCCAAATGACGAACGCAACCGGCTGGACCAAGAACGCAAACTGCAGCATGCGCACTGGGCCGACACGGCCGGCGAACCCGGTCAAGGCAAGACGCCCGACGATCGACGACGCGCCAACCATGCCCACAAGCAGCGCAGCCGTCGACGACGACACCCCCTGGTCTCTGGCGAACGGCACGATGAAGGCAAACGCCGACAACATCGAACCGGACTGCAAGGCCCCGCAGATACCAAACCGGCGAAATGCGGGGGTCCGGATCGTCTGTTTCAGGTGGTCCATCGGGACCTCGACCTGCTCGATCGGCGGGCGAGCGATGAACATGCCCCCGACGGCAAAGGTGACGGCGGAAACGACTGCCAGCACGACATAGGTGGAACGCCAGCCGTTCTCATCTATCAAGCGCTCCGCCAACGGAAGAAGCACCAACGTGCCGATGCCAGAACCCGTCGCCACGATCCCCTGCGCTATGCCGCGATAACGGTCGAACCAGCCAGCGACGATGGCGAAGACCGGAGCGACGAACAGGCCGCCTCCGAGACCCGCTCCGATGCCATAGGTGATGTAGCCGTGCCACAGGGCGTCGACTTGCGACGTCAAGAACAGGCCGCCCGCGAACAGTGCGCCGCCGACCCAGACCAGCGGACGGGCCCCGAACCGATCCGCCATGAATCCCGATGCCGCGCCGGTGCCGAAGAACAGAAAGGCCGTGATCCCGAACACGATGGAGGTCGCCCCGAGTCCGCTGTCGAACTCTTCGGCCATCGCATCGAAGAAGGCGCCGAACGTATACACCGTGCCGAACGAGACCGCGACCACCGCCGAGGATGCGATGGCGACACGCCACGCCTGAGGCGAGTCGACCTCACCGTCAGGGATCGTGACGGTCGACGTCGGTGCGTTCACTTCCGAAGCGTATTGTTCGACCATGACCTCGCCTGCATCGATCTACGCTGCCACCCGCGACCAACTGGTCGCCGAGATGCGATCCCTTTCAGGCGACGACGTTGGCCACATCGTCGCGTCGTGCCCTGCCTGGACCGCCAAGGACGTTCTCGCCCACCTGTCCGGACTCGTCAGCGACATCCTGGCCGGTGTGCGGCCTCCGCTCGGAACCGAAGAAATGACCGCGCGCCAGGTCGATGAACGCCGCGACCTCTCGCACCAAGCAATCTGCGATGAGTGGGTCGGCAACGGTCCCGCCATCGCCGACGTCTTCGCCGACAACGGACTGTACGCCTTGGGTCTGACCGCTGACCTCGCGGTGCATGTCCACGATCTTGCCGAATCGCTCGATGGCATCTCGGCGCCGCCTACCGAGGCAACCAGGGCCGGCTGCGATCGGTATGTGCCGCTACTGCAGGAACGCGCTGCGGAACACCTCGATGTTGCGCTCAGCGTCGACATCGATGGCCAGATTTGGGCACCAGCTGGCGGCACCAAGCCGCTGGCACTCGCTACAACCGCCGTTGACTTCCTGCGCAGCGTGACCGGACGCCGCACTCGAGCCCAGGTAGAGGCAATGTCGTGGGATGGGGACTCCGCCGACCTGCTCGAGGCGGCCTTCACCCAG
>CALLPT010000015.1 GCA_938015575.1 uncultured Acidimicrobiales bacterium | reverse complement strand
GACCAGGTAGCGAGCGCGCTACGGCGAGCAGTCCACCTCGAAGAACTCGTCGACGAGCGCTTCGACACAGACCCCGAGCAGCGTGGTCGCGATCGCCGAACCGTCGTCGCGGATCGACCGGGTGGCGTACTCTCGTTCCGGTAACACGAGATGACGCATCGTGATGCCCTCGGTGAGCGAGGCAATGGCGAGCGCCAGATGCTCAAAGGCCGCGTCCCCGTAGTCGGCCCGGGGCTTCATGCCGAGCAGGTCGGCCAGCCGGCGGTACGTGTCATCGATCCGCTTCTCGCGTTGCTCGACCTCGGTGGTACGAACCCAGGCCTCGACCTCGGGATCTCGCTGGCCGGTCGGTTGAGAAGCAAGCGCGTGCTTGAGCGCCATGTCCGAAGACAAGAAGCCGCTGCCCACCCCGTTCTCGTCGGGTTCGACGGCGGCGGCAATCGCAGCTTGGATCGCAACTCGAATGATCTCGCCCCGGCTGAGACCATCGCCGTGCTCGGCGAACGCCTTGGTCAGCGCAGTCTCGGCCGCTTCGGCGAACAGCAGGCCCTCTCGCTCTTCGAGCCAGCTCTGCATGACCGTCTTTTGGTAGAGCGTTTGGGGGGTGTAGTCGTCGTTGGTCGCCCAGGCTGCGTGACTGGACGAACGCGGTACGTCGGTCGCCAAGCAGGCGGCCTCGAGGGTGAGGTGCTCCAGGCCGTATTGCACCCCTTCTCGTTCGAGCTGGGCAACGCCTGCGGCGAGCATGACTGCCCGCGTTTCTTCCGCCGACCGCCGTACACGAGATTTCCTGATCGCCATGACGGGCACGACACTACCCGCGTGGACGAGATCGGGAGTCCCTCTTGTCGGGAAGGAACCCCGATCACATCCATCGTTCCCGCCGTGGTCCCACCACCGCGTTCACGTGGAACCCAGGTCCATCCCGCCATTGGATTCAGCCTTGGGTCCAAAACCCAAACTAGCGCACTTGCGACGGTTTGGCGAACCTCTCAACGCGGCGGGTCGACGATGTCGGCCATGAGCTGAATGTTCTCTTCGGTCGGGTTCGAGATTCGGAAACCGGTGATGCCCGAGTCGGCCCAGGCTTGCCATCGCTTCTCGATTCGATCGATCGATCCGTACAAGCCGGCTTCGTCGACATATTCGTCGGGAATCGCATCGATCGCCTCTTGCTTGCGGCCGGCCAGATACAGCTCCTGCACCCGTTCGGCGACGTCGGGGTAGCCCCGCTGCACCATGTGCTGATTATGGAAGTTCAAGTTCTTGTGGCCCATGCCGCCGGTGTAGAGCGCGATACCAGGCTTCACCGCGGCGAGCGCGGCAGGAATGTCGTCGGTGATGGTGACCGGGCCTCCGCCGAGGATCTCGAGGTCCTTCCATGACTTGCCGTTCCCGGCTCGCCGGAACCCCTCTTCGATCCACGGCCGGAAGAAGTCCATGCGCCCGGGCACGAAATGCATCGGTAGCCAACCGTCGCAAAGTTCGGCCGTCAGCTTGACCGTTGCCTCGGAGCCGGAGCCGAGCCAGATGGGCAGATCCTTGTTCATGTGCATGATTGACATGAGGGGCTTGCCGATCCCCATCGCCCCTTCGCCGCTGAAGGGCAGCTGATACTCACGGCCGTCGTGGGTGACGGGGTCCTCGCGGGCGTTGACCTTGCGCATGATCTGGATGTAGTCACGCAATCGCCAATAGGGCTTGCCCCAGGGTTCGCCATACCAGCCCTCGACGATCTGGGGTCCGCTCACGCCCAGACCGGCGATGACCCGATCGCCGCCGGCCATGGCATCGACCGTCTGGGCCTGCATCGCGGCCATCGCCGGCGCACGTCCGGCGAGCTGCATGATGCCGGTCCCGAGCCGGATGCGTTCGGTGTGCGCGGCAATCCAGGCGAGGGGCGTGATGGCATCGGAGCCGTACGCCTCGGCGGTCCAAACCGAGTCATAGCCAAGCCGTTCGGCAAGCTGGATCAGTTCGATGGGGATGCGCAACCGAGCGCCTGAATAGCCAATGGAGATACCGAGCTTCATTTGGCGAGTCTGTCACTCGGCATTCCGCTCGACCTCGTTGGGAATCGTTCGCGCGTGCACGAGTAGGTTCGGGGCATGACGGCTGAGGCACTTTCGGGGATACGCGTCGTCGACTTCACCACCGGCCGATGTGGCGGCCAGGCAACCACCGTGTTGGCCGATTTCGGCGCCGATGTGGTCAAGGTCGAGCCGCCCGGCGGCGATCGTTTTCGTTCGCTTCCATCGAGTCCGTTCTGGTTGCGCGGCAAGCGCACGATCGAGCTCGATCTCACCGATGCTGTCGCCCGAGCCGAGGCAATCAAGCTGGCATCAGACGCCGATGTGTGCGTTGTCGGCGGGCCAGCCTCTCGACTGACCTCGTGGGGTATCGACGGTGCTGCGTTGACCTCCGTCGCACCCCAGCTTGTCCACTGCACGATCTCCGGGTTCGGTTCGATTGCACCGGAGTGGCCCGGATACGAGGGAGTGGTCGCCGCCCATGCCGGCAGGATGGCGGGCTTCGGAGTTCAGCTCGGCCAGGACCGTCCGGTATTCAGCGCCTTGGAAGTCGGCACCCACATGGCCAGCCAAGGCGCCGTGCACGGAATCCTGGCCGCGCTTCTACAACGAACCCGAACCGGTCGCGGCGATCGCGTCGAAACGAGCCTCCTCCAAGGCTTGATGTCGTTCGATCTCGTCGACATGTTGGCCTGGCAGCTGCACACGCGCGACGGGCGCAGCTTCACACCGCTGCGCGACATGAACCCGATGCCGACCCTGAACTATCACCCGCTGCGCACATCAGACGGCCAATGGATTCAATGCGGCAATCTGCTCGAGCATCTGTTCTTGTCGTTCCTCGATGCGATTGACCTGCTCGGCGAACTCTTGATCGATGAGCGTTACACCGGTAGCCCGGCGGTCTGGAGCCCCGACGCGATCGAAGAGGCACGCGACCGGATCTTGCTGCGCATGCAAGAGCGCACCGCCGAAGAGTGGATGCAGGCCTTCGACGCAAATGGCAATGTTGCCGCCGAACCGATCTTGACGACGCCGCAGGCAATCTTGCACCGAGACATCCAGCATGCGCTCGTCGATGTCGATGACCCGGTGTACGGCGCAACCACCCAGGTCGGGCCGATCGCTCGCCTTGAGGCAACGCCGGGTCGGGCGCAGGCCCAGCACGATCGCGACAGCAGCCCCGCCGAAGCCGGCGTGGCTTCAACCCGGGCCGACGGCACGGGGCCGGCCGGACGACCGCTCGATGGCGTGACGATCCTGGACTTGTCGACGATCATTGCGGCACCGCTCGGCATGGCGATGCTCGCCGACCTCGGGGCCCGCGTCATCAAGGTCGAGGCGTTCGGCGGCGACCCGTTCCGCCAGCTCTTGATCGAAGGCCGCATGGCCGTCAAGACCAATGCCGGCAAAGAGTCGCTGAGTGTCGACCTCAAGTCACCCGATGGTCAGGCGATCGTTCACCGCATGGTCGCCGAGGCCGACGTGCTCGTGCACAACTTCCGCGGCGACGTCCC
>CALLPT010000014.1 GCA_938015575.1 uncultured Acidimicrobiales bacterium | reverse complement strand
GGACGCCCCAGAAGAAGCGGCGACCACGGACGAAGCGCCTATTGCAGAAGCGCCGATCGAGGAAGCAGCAGAAGAAGCGCCCGCCGCCGAAGCAGCGCCAGAAGAAGCGCCCGCCGAAGAAGCTGCAGAAGCACCGGCCGAAGAAGCGCCCGCCGCCGAAGCACCCGCCGAAGAAGCGCCCGCCGCCGAAGCAGCAGAAGCACCCGCCGACGAAGCAGCACCCGCCGCCGAAGCACCCGCCGCCGAAGCGCCCGCCGACGAAGCGCCCGCCGCCGAAGCAGCGCCAGAAGCACCGGCCGAAGAAGCACAAGCGCCTGCCGCAGCTGACCCAGCCGCGATGCCGCAACCGGGCGAAGAGGGGTACGACCCCGAACAAGGCCTCGGTCTGGTTGAGAACACCGCGGTGCTCGGCCCGCCGAACATGGGCGGCTTCGACAGCGGCGAGATCGTCACCGGCACCGTCCTGACCGTCACCAAGCGAGAGGCCGAGGTCGATCTCGGCAACGGCAAGGTCGGCGTAATCGGCGATCGCCACTGGGCCAGCGGCGAACAGGTCGACCTCACGACCGTCCTCAAGACCGGCGACTCCGTCGACGCTGCGGTGCTCGCACGCGCCGATGTCAAGAAGCGCATCACCCTCAGCCACCTGTGGGCGACCCAAAAGCGCGGTTGGGAAGCGGCCGAAGGCGCCGCCAAGGACAAGTCCGACCTCACCGGCACGGTCACCGAGACCGTCAAGGGCGGCCTGTCCCTCGACGTGAACGGTGTGCGTGCGTTCATGCCGGCTTCGCTGGTCGACGTCACCACCGTCAATGACCTGAAGCAGTTCATTGGCCAGGAGTTCACGGTTCGCGTGATCGAAGCCGACCGCACCAAGCAGCGCCTGATCGTGAGCCGCAAGGCGGCGATGCGTGCGTCGCAACGCCAGCAGGCCAAGCAAGCCCTCTCGGGCATCACGGTGGGTCAGGAACTCAAAGGCAAGGTCGCCCAGATCACCGACTTCGGCGCCTTTGTCGACGTCGAGGGCGTGCGTGGCCTCGTGCACAAGAGTGAGATCGGCTGGAGTCGAGCCCGCGATCCGCAGCGTGAGCTCACCGTCGGCCAAGAGGTCGAGGTCAAGGTCATCAAGGTCCAACCGTCCCGCAACCGTCTCGGCCTGTCGATGAAGTCGGGCAAGGATCCCTTGCGAGCGATCAACAAGGGTGACCGGTTCGAGGGGACCGTCTCACGTCTGGTCGATTTCGGTGCATTCGTGGCACTTCCGAGTGGCATCGAGGGCTTGGTGCACGTGAGCGAGATGGCCGAGTATCGAGTGTTCGCTCCAGAAGAAATCGTGATTCCGGGTGAAAAGGTCACCGTCAAGGTCCTCAAGGTCGACCGCAAGCGCCGCACCCTCGACCTGTCGATGGCTCAGGCCGTCGTCCCGGATCCGCCCGACGAGATCGAGGCTCGCGAGGCAGCTGCGGCGGCACGCGAAGCCGCCGCGGCGGGTAGCGATGCTGACGATTACGCCGAAGACGGCGGCTCACCCGAGGCCACATCCGAAGAGGAATAGCCACAACCGACCTCCGACCTCTGAAGCGCCCGTACCGAGGTGGCGGGCGTTTCCGCGCCGCGAGCCGTACCGGCGTAACGGCGTAACGGTGTCTGACACCTGTGACGGTCTGCTAGCACTACGGCATGGAACTCACGGTGGCGAACACGCTCCCTGCGGTCGACGAGTACTGCGACCTGCGGGTCGCGACCGGCCTCTCCGCGATGGATCGAGAAGCGGCCCTCGCCGCCCTCCCCCGATCACTCCACGCGGTCACGATCAGAGACGGCGAGCGTCTGGTCGCCATGGGCCGCGTCGTCGGTGACGGCCTCCACGTGCAAGTGGTCGACATCGCCGTGGCGCCGGATCTTCAAGGCAACGGCCTGTCTCGGACCGTGATGGAGGACATCATGGCCTTCATCGACACGCTGCCGCGGTCAACGATCGTCAACCTATTCGCCGACATCGATTGGCTGTATCAGAAGTTCGGCTTCGTGGTTCCGGACCACACGACGGGCATGTCGCTGCGCCGCGGCTAACCCCCGGTCAGGTCGGCGGAGGGGTGCGCCCGAGCAAGGCCAGCAGCCGGTCGCTCGGTGTATCACTTCTCGGATCCGTTGGTGGCCCGAAGAAGTCGGACTGACCCAGGTCGAGGGCGACGGGAAGCCAGAAGTCGAGCAAGAACTCGGCGTGCTCGTCGGCGATCGAAGCGGGACGTCCGATGCCGACGCGTACGTCCCACGCGTGCACCACATTGTCGGTGATCCGGTAGCTGAGCAGCTGACGCCCGGTGACGTCGCCCAGGTCCAGGTGATACTGGCGCTCGGCGATGCCGGGCATGCGGGCCGCCTCGATTGCCTTGAGCGCGGTGCCTCGCCACGTCGTTATCGGTGTCGGGCCGAGCAGATCGACGCTGAAGTCACTATCGGTCGAAGCCGTCGCGCCGTCGAGGACAAGCGGCAGATGGGCCTCGCCGAGCACGACGTGCGCGACCAGCTCGCGCACGTTCCAATCGCTGCATGGCGTCGGCAGGTCCCATTCGTGCTCAGCGACGTCTTGCACCGCAGTGCCAAACACCGCAAGCGCATCGACATAGAGCTGAACGATGTCGACGGACGCTCCCGTCTCGTCACTCACCGCCATGGTCGGTCATTCCCACTCGATCGTGCCGGGCGGCTTCGAGGTGATGTCATAGGCCACCCGGTTGACACCATCGACCTCGTTGATCACACGATTCGAGATCATCTCGAGCACGTCATAGGGGATCCGTGCCCAGTCCGCGGTCATGACGTCTTCGCTCGTGACCGCACGCACGATGATCGGATAGCCATAGGTCCGCTCATCGCCCATCACACCCACGCTGCGGATGTCGGGCAGCACGGCGAAGCTCTGGAAGATCTCTCGCTCGAGGCCTGCTTCTCGCAGAACTTCTCGCACGATGTGGTCGGCCTCTTGCAACACGAAGACCTTGTCAGGCGTGACCTCGCCGATGATCCGAACGCCAAGACCAGGCCCCGGAAACGGCTGGCGCCACACAATCTCGTCGGGCAACCCGAGTTCGGTGCCGACGCGGCGGACCTCGTCTTTGAACAGCGCCCGAAGCGGCTCGACGAGTTCGAATTGCATGTCTTCGGGAAGCCCGCCGACGTTGTGGTGGCTCTTGATCGTCGAGGCGTGTTTACCGCCGGACTCCACCACGTCGGAGTAGAGCGTGCCTTGCACCAAAAACGCGGCGTCTTCGATGCCGCCCGAGGCTCGCTCGAAGACTCGGATGAATGTCTCACCGATCGCCTTGCGCTTTTCTTCGGGCTCACTCAGCCCGGCGAGCTTGTCGAAAAAGTCGTCGGCGGCGCGGACATGGATCAGTTCGATGCCCTGGCTCTTCTGGAACGTCTCGACGACCTGGTCGCTTTCGTTCTTGCGCATCAGACCGGTGTCGACGTAGACGCAGGTGAGCTGCGAGCCGATGGCCTTGTGCACCAGCGCGGCAGCGACGGCCGAATCGACCCCGCCCGACAAACCACAGATGGCGCGGCCCTCGCCGACCTGGGCCCGAATCGCCTCGACCTGTTCGTCGATGATGTTTGCCATTGTCCAGCTCGTGTCGATGCCCGACCGAGCCAGCCATCGTTCGATCACGGCCTGGCCATGCGGCGTGTGTGAGACCTCGGGGTGGTACTGCACGCCGCACACCAGTTCGCTCTCGAACGCGGCGACGGGTGCATTCGCGGTCGAGGCAGTCACCGTCGCGCCGGGAGGCGCTTGCGTGATGCAGTCGAAGTGGCTCATCCACACGGTCTGCTGTGGGGGCAGCCCGCCCAGCAGCTCGCCACCGTCGCCACCGACGGTCAGATCGGTGCGTCCGTACTCGCCGGCCTCGAAGCGGTCGACGACACCGCCGCGTTGTTTGGCGATGAGCTGGGCGCCATAGCAGATGCCCAGGATCGGCACACCCAGGTCGTAGACGCCCGGGTCGATCTCGGGAGCGCCCTCGACGTTGACCGACGCTGGTCCGCCGCTGAAGATGATCCCGGACGGATTCTTGGCGGCGTACTCGGCGGCGCTCAGATCGTTGGCGACGAGCTCGCTGTAGGCGTTGGCCTCTCGCACTCGGCGGGCGATGAGCTGCGCATATTGCGCGCCAAAATCGACAACGAGAACAGGACCGGTTTGATCAGACATCGGTGAGGACGGCGAGGGCTAGCTGTGGCCCATGCCGACGGCTTGTGCCTTTTGCAGGCTCTTGCCTTCGGTCTGGAGAGCCGGCGCAATCATGAGCTCGGCCTTCTGGAACTCTTTGATCGACAGGTGACCGGTGGTCGCCATCGAGGTGCGGAGGCCGCCCATCAGGTTGACACGGCCATCGTTCTCACGGGCGGGGCCCACGAGGATCTCTTCGAGCGTGCCGCGCACGGTGGTCTGGACACGAGCGCCACGAGGCAGCGTGGGGTGGAACGTCGCCATACCCCAGTGGTAGCCCTGGCCAGGCGCCTCTTGAGCGGCGGCAAGTGGCGAGCCGATCATGACGGCATCGGCACCACACACAATTGCCTTTGCGATGTCACCACCGGTTGCCATGCCACCATCGGCGATCACGTGCGCGTACACGCCGGTCTCATCGAGGTGACGCATGCGAGCGGCACGGACATCGGCGATGGCCGTCGCTTGCGGGACACCAATGCCGAGCACGCCGCGGGTGGTGCACGCGTGACCGGGCCCAACGCCGACGAGTACGCCAGCGGCACCGGTGCGCATGAGGTGGAGCGCAGCCTCGTAGCTGGCGCAACCACCGACAATCACCGGGATCGGGATCTCGCGGACAACTTCCTTGAGGTTCAGCGGCTCGGCCTGGGTGGACTTGTGCTCGGCGGTCACGACCGTTCCCTGGATCACCAGGATGTCGAGCTCGGCCGCCAGGATCTCGGGTAGGAACTGCTTGGTGCGCTGCGGCGTCACCGAGGCACAAGCGACGACGCCGGCGTCTTTGATCTGGCGAATTCGCTCACCGATGAGCTCGGGCTTCATTGGCTCGAGGTAGAGCTCCTGCATGCGCAAGGTCGCCTTTTCGGGCGGCAGCGATGCGATCTCGTTGAAGACGACGTCGGGATCCTCGTAGCGAGTCCAGAGGCCTTCGAGGTTCAGGCAGGCCAGGCCGCCGAGTTGGCCGATCTTGACCGCCGTGTCCGGGCTGACCACACCGTCCATAGCCGACGCCATGACCGGAAGGTCGAATCGGTACGCGTCGATCTCCCACGTGAGGTCGACGTCTTCGGGGTCGCGGGTGCGGCGGCTCGGGACGATGGCTACATCATCAAAGCCGTAGGCACGCCGGCCAGACTTGCCAAGGCCAATGTCGATCTGCACCATGAGGAATCACCTGCCGGAAACGGGGGGAGTGCGAGCCGAAGGCGCATGAGCGCTTCGTCGTTCGACCTTATACGGGCGCTTCTCGACCGAGGAGCACCACTTGTGACAGGTTCGTCACTCAATCGCTCAGCAGTCCACCGCTCCCCCACTGGCCACTTTTCCAACACACGGTCGGCCACCGCTCCGATCCGTGGCGTCGACCGTCCTTGACCTCAGTAGCCCTTGGCGAGGTCGGCCGGGCCAACGAGTTCGTCACCGGCCAAGTAACGGCGCGTGTTCTCGGTGACCCGCTCGGCCAACAGGACAAGGCCCATCTCGGGCGTGTTGGCAACATGTGGCGTAATGAGACAGCGTGGCGAGGACCACAACGGATGCCCGTCGGGAAGCGGCTCAGGGTCGGTCACGTCGAGCGCCGCGCCCCCGATCGCATCCGCTGCCAACGCGGCCACGAGTGCATCGGTGTCGACATGGCCA
>CALLPT010000013.1 GCA_938015575.1 uncultured Acidimicrobiales bacterium | reverse complement strand
CCGACGGCTTCGTCGGAATCGAGCGTGCCCCGAAGCAGATCGGCCATGGGCTCGAAGCGGGCGTCAGTAATGGTTCCTTGGATCTCTGCCATAGCGCGATGGTGTCACGTGGTGCGAGACTTGTTCGCATGACGATCACCGAAGCCCCGATGAGCGCCCCCGAGATCGAGGCCGAACGTTTGCATCGCAAACGGCAGGTCGCTCTCGGTTACCGGATCTTTGCCAGCCTGCGTTGGGGCGATCTCGGCGACGGTCACATCACCGCACGGGATCCCGAGCTGACTGATCACATGTGGCTGCTTCGGTATCCGGTCGGATTCGAGCGAGCCACCATCGATGACCTGGTGCTGGTTCGCCCTGATGGGTCGGTGGTCGGCGACGAGGCCATCAACATGACGGCGTACCACATTCATCATCCGATCCATGCGGCACGCGACGACGTTGTCGGCGTCGCGCACACCCACACCGCGTGGGGCACACCGTTCTGTGCGACCGGGCGCCCGATCCTGCCGATCACCCAAGAGGCCTGCAACTTTGTCGACGACTGGTCGTTCTTTGACGACGAGGAAGTCCAGGTGCTCGGGACCGCCGGCGGTGCCCGGATCGCCGAGGCCCTTGGCGCCAATCGTGCCGTGCTGTTGCGCAGTCATGGTCTCTTGACGGCCTGTGCCTCGGTCGGCGAAACCATTGCCGCGTTCGTCGTGCTCGAGCGGGTGTGCGAAGCGTTGATGAAGGCGCCCGATGTTCCAGGCATCAGCGACGAAGCAGCGCTGATCGCCCGCGAGGACCTTTATCGTCACCGAGCGCTCGACCTTGCGTTCGATTTCTTGGTGAGCCGCCACGTCGGCGATCCGGCCGTCGTCGGTTAGTCCCCGCCTGGCTGCCCAGGCGGTGCTGTCAGGTCGCTCGCGGGCGCAGAGCCGAGCGGACCGACCGACACCGGGGAAGGTGGTCGGCCCGCTCGGTGGTGGGCCGGCAGCTTCGGCCCAGCTGCGAACCGGTGAAAGGGGAACCGGCTCGCAGCAGTCCAGGTCTTAGGCAGCGGTCGCTTCGAGCGCCGCGGCGACGTCGGTCGCCCGGAAGCGGATGTGACCGCCCAGGTCATAGGCGGGCAACAAGCCGCGGTTGACGACATCGAGCAGGGCGTCTGCGCTCAGCTGCAGCTGCAGACCAGCCTCGACGGGCGTAAGCAGTTCAATCGCTTCTGCCGTTGGCGTCGTGGTTGGCGTGGTTGTTGTTGGCGTGGTTGTTGTTGGCGTGGTTGTGGTCATCATGCTTCGGGTCCTCCCGGTCGTGAATGACGCCACCATCGCACGTCACTTCCCAAACAGTTCCCACCGTCTTCCCACATCACGCCGAGTGATTCCCACGTCGCTCGAAGCGCACCATTCCAACGATTCCCACGCACTTCCCAAACAAACTTCCCGGACCGCCACGTGCCGCCTACGGTGCAGCGCATGAAGTTCTCCGTGTGGCCAAATCCCGGTCGTCCAACCGACGAAACCCTCGCACTCGCCAAGCTCGCTGATTCGCTCGGCTGGTTCGGGTTCTGGTTCGCCGACCATTACATGCCGAACACCGGCAGTGAAGACATCGAGCCGGGTGATGTGCACGAGGTCTGGTCCGTGCTTCCGGCCGTCGCCGCCGTGACCGAGAACATCCGTGTGGGGCCGCTTGTTTCGCCGACCTCGGTCCATCACCCCGCCGTGCTCGCGAACCGCGCCGCCACCCTCGACCACATCTCGCACGGGCGATTCGTACTCGGCCTCGGCGCCGGTTGGCAGATCAACGAGCACAAGGCGTACGGCATCGAACTCGAAGAACCCAAGGTCCGCGTCGACCGCTTCGAGGAAGCCATCCAGATCACGCGCTCCTTGCTCGACGAAGACCGCACCACGTTCGAGGGAACCCACTACTCGATCATCGATGCCCCTTCGGACCCGAGCCCGGTTCAAGAGACATTGCCCATCGTTGTCGGCACCGCCGGCCCGCGGATGTGTCGCATCACTGCCCGACACGCGCAAGAGTGGAACACCTGGGGCGCGCCGGCGCTCGCAGCGGAGAAGCGCCAGATTTTCTTGCAGGCGTGCGACAAGGTCGGCGTTGATCCCGCGACCAAGCACATGTCGACCCAGGCACTCTTTGTGCTGACCGACGATCAGGCCGCGATCGACAAGGCGCTGAACGGGCCGATGGGTGACCGCACCGTTGCAGGTTCCGACGAGTTCATCATCGACGCAATTGGCCAATACGAAGCCGACGGGTTCGATGAGCTCATCATCCCCGACTTCACCCTCGGCGGAACCGCCGAGGCCCGACGCGACGCCTACGAGCGCATCACCGCCGAGATCATCCCCAACTGCTGAGACATTTCGGGCTCGTACCCGTGCGACGAGACGAGCTCAGGATTTGGGGATGACTTCGTAGCCGGGTTCTTCGGGTTCGTCGTCGGTCATCTCGGGCGGGAACCCTGGCGCCAGGATCTCGAGCCCGGTGGCGTCTTCGAGACGCCGGATGATGTTCGGCGACAGCTCGCGGGAGCCGTAGCGCTGCTCGCCGTCCTTGAAAATGTCGATCAACACCGGGGACACCTCGAGCGGGACATCGTGGCGATCCGCGATCTCTTGGAAGATGCCGATGTCCTTGCTGACCAGGTCCATGGTGAAGTTGATGTCGCGGCTGCCGTTCAAGATCACCTGAGACTCGGTCTCGTGCACGAATGAGTTGCCCGACGAGATCCGGATCGCCTCATACGTCGTGTTCAGGTCCATGCCCGCGGCCTTGGAGACCACGAGCGCCTCAGCGAGCGTCACCAGGTTTGCGGTGGCCAAGTAGTTCGTCATGACCTTGAGCATCGAGGCCGAGCCGAGCCCGCCGGTGTGCAAGATCCGGCGACCCATCGTCGTCAGGATCGGTAGCGCCCGTTCAAACGTCTCGCGTTCACAGCCGGCGAAAATCGCGATGTTGCCGGTCGCGGCGCGGTGACACCCGCCGGACACCGGACAGTCGATCGGTTCGCCTCCCGCGGCGGCGACGAGCGCGCCGAGCCGGCGAACCTCGGCCTCGTCGGTGGTGCTCATCTCCGCCCAGATCTTGCCCGGCTCCATCGCCTCGAGGATGCCTTCCGGACCGGTCACGACGGCATCGCTGATGGTCGGGCTGGGCAGGCAGGTGATCATCATGTCGACCTGCTCGGTCATCGCCGC
>CALLPT010000012.1 GCA_938015575.1 uncultured Acidimicrobiales bacterium | reverse complement strand
TGTGACGGCATCTTCGCGTGACGTCTCTGGGGACGCCTCCCCAAGGCGTGCCTCTACGGCTCATGGGGGATGCTTCACTCCCGTGTTCCCGCTTGCGGCGGCGGGCGATCTACGCTCAAACGCCGTGGGGACACTGTGGGTCGACTTCGCCGGCATTGCACAACTTGTCAGTGACACGCTGAGCTTCGGCCGCAACGCCGAACTCGCGCTCGACGAAGACAACCGGTTCATGCATCGCACCACGGGCGAGTTTCGCTACGTCGACTCGGCTTGGTGGCTCTACAACCGAGGGCGCTCTTCTCGCTTGCTCGTCTTCGGATCCAACGGCGCACGCATCGAGTTGCCACCCGGAACCGAATGCGCCCTGCCAATGCCCGAAGGTTCAGTTTCGTTCGTCGCCGGGCCAACCCCCTATCAGTTGCTGTACCGCGCGGACGCGCCGGTCGTTTCCCAGCGCGACCCATCGGGCACAGGCGAGGCGACCGTCGAGTTCGGCACCGCCCTCACCGACCGCGAGACCATCTACCTGACAACGTTTGCGCTCGATCGGCTCCGCGGCCGATCGAACATGCTGCTCACCTACGCCGACGTTGCCAAGCTTTGGGACGTTTCCGAGAAGACGATCGACAACACGCTGCAACGCGTGCGATCCCGGCTGAAATCAGCCGGGGTTCGCAACACCGAGACACTCGAAGGCCTCGTCAATCATCTGCTGGCGCACGGTCGCATCGGACTCAGCACGCTCGTCGACATCGAGTCACGCCACCCCGACGTACTTCCGTAGCTGGCGTCTGCTGACCTAGGCCAGGTTGGCGGCATTGAACGCCACGCCGAAGCGCACACACCAGATCACAACGGTGTCGTACTCGCTGATGTCGATGCCCTCAGGGATCTCATAGTTCTGAGCGCCGATGTTGCCTTTGAGGTCGCCAAGATCGATGAAGTCATCATCAAAGTCACCGGCTGGTCCGTCGGCGTCGACGCCTCGCACCAGGTAGACGTTCAGGTCCGGTCCGTTGTCGATGGCGAAGTCGTCCTCGAACCGCAGAAACGTGCGATTGCCGTCAGTGATGACGTTGGCGGTGCCGTTACCACGGTGCGCGTGATCCACGAGTTCGCCGTTGTTCGTCGCAATCGTGCGGATCTCGGGAACTGCAGGTGCGGCTGGCTCTTCGGCGCTCGTTTCTTCGCCACTCGCTTCTGTGTCAGCCGGGTCCGCCTCGTCATCAGCCATGTCCGACTCGGGCATGTCGGGCATGGCCGCGACCGCGTCGGTCGTCTCGACCCGCTCCTCGACGACGATGGCGCCCGACGCCATCTGTTCTTCCATGTCGTCAAAGGCGACAGCCATCTCGGTGTCGATATCGGCGAAGGGGTTGGCCTCGCTCACCTCGTCGTCGATGAATGCCGTATGGATACCAAACACGCCAAAAGCCAAGAAGGCGGCGATGGCCAGGCCGACGATGGCGCCGATGGCAAGCTTCATGTTTCGAGTCATGATGTTGTCCTTCTCGCTCCCCCGGCAGAGGGTTCATGGCAGAGGTAGGAGGAGCGATGGAAACGAAACCCGCCCGCCGGTCATCAGCTTCCCAACGAATCTGAACAGATGAGAAACCCAGCCCGTGTTCGATCCGACTAGTGCCGGGCGGGGCCTCGCACTCGATACTGACTCGACGGCACCGAGGTCCCGACCAGACCCAACACATTCGGCGACGCGGTGACCACGCCGTCGAGGGTGAGCGCGTCGTGGTTGTCGGCCAGGTCCTGGCCCGAATACAGATAGTTCACGAGCAGGCCATGCGATTCGCCCATGCCCTTGTCGCTGGTGTCGCCCATCCAGTTGATGCGCTCCACGCATGCGCCGTTGCGAAGATGGAACCGCGCAACCGGGTCGAGCGGAAGCCCACGTCGGCGCTCGCCGACCAGGTACTCGGCACAGATCGACTCCATCTTGTGACGGTCGGTCGTGTCGATCCCTCCGTGGTGTTCGAGCAACCAGGCCGAGAACCCCGGAATCGGCGACAGCGTCGAAAACGTCGTGAGCTGCGGGAGTTCTGCGGAGAGTCGCTCGGTGACCTGTTTGATGAGGAAGCTGCCGAACGAGATCCCGCGTAGTCCGGTTTGGCAGTTGGTGATCGAGTAGAAGATCGCCGTGTCGACGTCACTCGGCATCGTCTCGGGAGTCGGCGCGTCGATGACGTCCTGGATCGACTCGGCCAAGCCTTTGACGAGCGCGACCTCGACAAAGATGATCGGCTCGTCCGGCAGGGCCGGATGGAAGAAGCCGAAGCTGCGCCGATCGGGCGCGAGTCGACGGCGCAGGTCGTCCCAGCCGCGAATCTCGTGCACGGCCTCGTAGCGGATGAGGCTCTCGAGAATGTGCGCCGGCGTCTGCCAGTCCAGCTGCTCGAGGCGAAGGAACCCGCGGTTGAACCACGAGTTGAGCAGGTACATGAGGTCGCGTTCGACGGGCGCGAGTTCCGGGTGCGTGCGTCGGCGAGCGAGAAGCTCGGTTCGCATATCGAGCAGGACTTTGATCCCGCCGGCCGCGGTGTTGAGCGCACGAAACAGTGTCAGCCGATTCGAGTCGGCGGCTTCGGCGAGCGCAACCGTGTTCGACTCGGTCGGGTCGTCTTGGTAGGCCTTGATTGCCTCGTCGACGGCGGTCCGATCCGCGCCGAACTCGTCGAGCAGCACGCGGAAGAACGTGACCTTTTGTTCCGCGTTGAGCGACTGGTAGCGCATGACCAGCAACTCCGCGAGCGCCCGGCTGGCCGTCTCGGCTTGCAGCCGCAGCAACGCGCGGGCGGTGTTCGCGGTGACAGCGTCGATCGCGGCGTCAGTGATCGCGTACTCGCTCATCGCCTAGCAGCCTATGGGTGGCCGATCTGTGGGCGGTCAGGCCCAGCCGATGTAGTAGATGCCGAGTGCGATACTTGCGACGGCCACGACGACGGCGAGTGCTTTGTAGAGCGTGACGTTGTGGCCAGGACGAAGCAGGCCTCGTCCGGCCGCGACTGCGAGGCCTGCGTTGGCGACCACGAGACCTGCGCACCAGGCGATGAGCATGCTCAGGCCGGCGCCTCGGCCGGCGGCCGACGTCGAGGCGACGAAGATCGCGATCTGTGTCGGGCTCTCAATGCCCACACCGTGGAGCATGCCGATGCCACCCGCGACCCCGGCGCTCGACGAGCCGTTGGCGTCGGTCGGCAACTCGGCGCGGTGCGTGTGTCGATGGCTATGCGAGTGGCCGTGACGGAGACGTCCGAAGCGCGACCCGCCGACCGGGGCAGGCTCTCGAACATCGACGGCCACCGCTGCGTCGTGTGCATGATCGTGGGCCGGCGCGCTGTCGTGGCTCAGCTCATCGTCGTGCTCGTGGGTGTGGTCATGCTCGACTTCGATGGCGCGTCGCCCGCCGAGATTGCGGACCTTGCGCAGGCCGGCGAAGGTGCCGTCGAAGACGAGCATCCACCGGCTGCGTAGACGGAACTCATCGCCTTGGCGACGCAGATCAATCAGCACCCAAACGCCCAGGAACAGCAGCGTCGCGCCGACCACGCGCCCCATCCAGACATCGAGCGACTCGGGGATCGTCGCTTCAAACAAGATGACGAGAGCGCCCAGCGCCAACACGACGACCGCGTGGCCCAGGGCGTACCAAAGCGAAAGCATGAAACCCCGCTTGCGGCTCTCGGTCGTGCTCGTCAGGTCGGCGATCGCCGCGATGTGGTCGAAGTCGACGCCGTGACGCAGGCCGAGACCAAAGGCGGTGAAGAGCAGTCCGAGCGTCATCTCGATCGCACCGTAGCGGGCGCCACTTCGCCTCGCGAAGCCCTTTCGATCTCGCTGATCTTGGCGCAGGCGAAGTGAGCCGTCACGGGCTACTCAACTACGTTGGCGCGATGTCAAAGATTTCTCTTATCGCCAAGCTCACGTGCGCCGAAGGCAAGAACGACGAGTTCGAAGCGGCCCTCGGCGACATGATCGCCGCCAGCAACGAAGAAGCCGGCCTCGAGATCTATTCCGCACACCGGGTCAACGACTCTGACGACTACTTCTTCTTCGAGCTCTACGCGGACGGCGAAGCACTGGCCGTGCACGGCAAGGGCGACGCCATGAAGCCGGCGATGAAGGCCATCGGCGCATTCATGGCCGGGCCGCCCGAGGTCAGTGTCATGACCCCAATCGTCGCCAAGGGCTTGGACATTTGAGTTGAGCTACACGGCCGCCCAACGAGCCCTCCAGGAGCAGCAGGATTCGGTACCGCTCGCCGACGCGCTCGATGCCACGATCATCGTCGACGAACTCGATGAGCGGGCGGCCGAGTTCGTGGGGTCGCGCGACTTCTTCTTCCTGTCCACCGTGACCGGCGACGGCGAACCGACGGTTTCGTACAAGGGCGGCGGCCGGGGCGTCGTGCATGTCGCGGACCCGACGACGCTGCTGTTTCCTAGCTACGACGGCAACGGCATGTACTTGTCGATGGGAAACATCGCAGACACCGGCAAGATCGGGTTGCTGTTCATCGACTTCGAGACACCGCATCGTGTGAGGGTCCAGGCCACCGCGGCGTTGTCGACCGAGTCCGAGGATCTCGCCCACTTTCCGGGTGCCGAGATGGTGGTCCGAGCGTCGATCGATCGAGCGTTTGTGAACTGCGGGCGCTACATCCACAAGCACAC
>CALLPT010000011.1 GCA_938015575.1 uncultured Acidimicrobiales bacterium | reverse complement strand
GCAGCGTTCGGGTTGTACTGCGCCGAGCGCAATCTCGATATGGCCACCGGCGATGTCGACCTGTTGGGGGTCGATGAGTTCGACATAGGGGTTCGGCGCATCGACGGGTGCGTCGACGCAGTGATCGGCGAACATCTTGCGCATCATGTCGTAACCGACGACCGAGTAGTAGCAGGACAGTGAGCAGACGGCCTTGCCATCGGCGGTGGTGGCAAACACGATCGCGTGGGCCGTGCGCTTGTCGATCATCGAACCGGTTGCCCGTAGCCGCAGCTCGGTCAAGTCGGTCGGGATCGTGCCCCGAGCGCGACGGAGCTCGGCATCGGTCGCCAGATAGTGGAAGCGCCCAGATTTGGGGTTCGCCCAGGCGGCGGCGATCGAACCGCAGATCGCCAAGTGCCGCCCTGCTTCCGCCCCGGAGATCGGTCCGGCCTCGTAGCCAAGCGGTTGCTCGATTGGCGCCGTCGCCGTGATCGCGTTTGCCTCGTCGACCGACACGTCGGTGAGCGCGTAGTAGGGCGGGAGCACATCGATCCGCTCGAAGATCTGCTCGGTGTCGAGTTGCTGTCCGGTCAAGTCCACCAGGTCCGCCATTGGATCCTCCGTTGTTGTCCGCAGTTCGACGGTACCAGTCGGGGCGCGCGGCTTCCAGTGGACGTGACCTATCAGATTGCGCCGAAGGCGCTTAGGCGACGATGTTGACCATGCGTCCGGGAACGACGATGACCTTTTTGGGCGCGGCACCGTCGAGGGTGCGAGCAACATTCTCTTCGGCGAGCGCCGCGGCTTCGACGATGTCGTTGTCGGCGTCTGCGGCGACCGTGATCCTGCCTCGGACCTTGCCGTTCACTTGGACCGGATACTCAACCGTGTCCTCGACCAGCATCGCCGGGTCGGCGATTGGGAACGGGTGATAGGTCAGTGATCCGTCGTGGCCGAGCTTCGACCACAGTTCCTCGGCCACATGGGGTGCGAGCGGCGCCAGCATCAGCACCATCGGTTCCGCGATGGAGCGCGGCACGGCGTCGAGCTTGGTCACGTGGTTGTTCAACTCGATCAGCTTCGCGATCGACGTGTTGAACCGCAGGTTGTCCATCTCGGTGGAAACGGCGTCGATGGTCTTGTGCAGCAAGCGGGTGGTTTCATCGTCGGCAGCGTCTTCGGTGATGACGAGTTCACCGGTGTCCTCGTCGACGACATTGCGCCACACCCGCTGCAGGAACCGGTACATGCCAACCACGTCGCGGGTTTCCCACGGGCGTGACTGGTCAAGCGGCCCCATCGACATCTCGTACAGGCGCAGCGTGTCGGCGCCGTAGTTCTCGTACATCTCGTCGGGGCTGACCGAGTTCTTCAGGCTCTTGCCCATCTTGCCCCACTCACGGGTGACCGGTTCGCCGTCATGGAAGTACTCGCCATCGCGCTCTTCGACCTCGGCCGGATCGACCGGGATTCCACGAGCATCGCGATACGCATACGCCATGATGTAGCCCTGGTTGAACAGGCGTGCGTACGGCTCCTTGGAGCTGACGTGACCCAGGTCGTACAGAACCTTGTGCCAGAAGCGGGCATAGAGCAGGTGGAGAACGGCGTGCTCAACGCCGCCGACATACAGGTCGACGCCGCCGGGATGATCGGCCCGCTCGTCGGTCTGCGGGCCCATCCAGTACTCCTCGACGTCTTTGTCGACGAACCGGTTCTCGTTGGTCGGGTCCAGGTAGCGCATCTCGTACCAGCAGGAGCCCGCCCACTGGGGCATGACATTGGTGTCGCGGCGGTACTGCTTCGGACCGTCACCCAGGTCCAGGGTCACGTTGACCCAGTCCTCGAGGCGGTCGAGGGGGCTTTCGGGATCGGAGTTGGCGTCTTCGGGGTCAAAGGTGCGCGGCGAGAACGAATCGGTCTCGGGCAACACGACGGGCAGCATCGATTCGGGCACGACATGGGCGACATCGTTCTCGTCGTAGACGACGGGGAACGGCTCGCCCCAGTAGCGCTGACGGCTGAACAGCCAGTCGCGCAGTTTGAAGTTGATCGTCGCGTGGCCGTGCCCGTTCCCTTCGAGCCAGGCATTGGTCGTGGCGACACCCGAGGCGACGTCGGCCGTGCCATTCAGGTCGAGGCCTTCGTCGTTGGAGGAGTTGATGTAGGGCGCATCGCCGACGTAGGCGATCGGCCAGCTGCTGGTGTCGGCGCCGGTCGTTGGCTCGATGCCCTGCTCGTCGAACCAGTCGGCGGGCGGCTGCTGGATCGCGGGGATGTCCAGGTCATAGGCACGGGCGAATTCGAAGTCGCGCTGATCGCCACAGGGCACGGCCATGATGGCGCCGGTGCCGTAGCCCATCAGGACGTAGTCGGCGATCCACACCGGGATCTGCTCGCCGGTGACCGGGTTGGTGGCCGTGCCGCCGGTGGCCACGCCGGTCTTGGCCTTGGTGTCGTCGGTGCGATCGATCTCGTTCTTGGCTGCCGCCACCGCGCGGTACTCGGCGACCGCTGCCGCCTGCTCGGATGTGGTCAGCTCATCGACGAGAGGATGCTCAGGGGCCAACACCATGAAGGTCGCGCCGAAAAGCGTGTCCGGGCGCGTCGTGAACACGGTGATCGGGCCGGCCGCGCTGGGGAAGTGAACGGTCGCGCCTTCGCTGCGGCCGATCCAGTTGCGCTGCATCGCCTTGATTGCGTCGGTCCAGTCGAGCAGGTCAAGGTCGTCGATCAGTCGGTCGCAGTAGGCGGTGATGCGCATCATCCACTGGCGCATGTTCCGCTTGAAGACCGGGAAGTTGCCTCGGTCGCTGCGACCGTCGGCGGTGACCTCTTCGTTGGCCACGACGGTGCCCAAACCCGGGCACCAGTTCACCGGCGCATGCGACACATAGGCCAGCCGGTACTCCGCCAGCACATGCTCCTTTTCGGTCTCGTCGAGGTCGGCCCAGGTGCGGCCGTCCCACGCTTCGCCGGCAGGCAGGGCGCGGCTTCCAGCGTCGAACTCGGCGACGAGTTCATCGATGTGGCGGGCCTTGTCGGCGTCGGTGTCGTACCAGGACTCGAAGATCGTGCGGAAGATCCACTGCGTCCACTTGTA
>CALLPT010000010.1 GCA_938015575.1 uncultured Acidimicrobiales bacterium | reverse complement strand
GAACCCACGCGAGCCGCGCAGCGATACAACTCCGAACGAAGATCCCCAAGCGGCTCTGGCTGCCCTGGAACGGGGCGCCAGAACGCGACTACCAACCCCAAAACAACAACAACGGCTGACCGCACACCGTAGGTTCAGCCGTTGCATATGTCCTGGAGCAGGACATTGGCGGAGGAGGTGGGATTCGAACCCACGGTGAGTTTCCCCACACACGCTTTCCAAGCGTGCCGATTCGGCCGCTCTCGCACTCCTCCAGACCCTGCGAATCATGCGATACGCAGGATGGAAGTCCTCACGCTATCGTGTCCTCACCCGGGTTGGAATGTGACGGCCGGGTCCTGTGCAACAGCAGTTTGTGAACCGAGTCAGGCCGGGAACGGAGCAGCTCTCAGCAAAGCCTGGTGTGTGCCGCAGATCGCCTGGTCGTCACTTTCGAGCCCGGGTCTTTTCGTTTTCGCTGCGACGGTTGAGCGAGCCGTCGACGACCCGAGAAAATTCTCCGGGGAAGCGGAATAGCTTCGGTTCTCTGGCGGGTTTCCGTGTGATCCTCGACCTCGGAGACTGATGTAGTGACACGCCATGAACGCAAGACGGCGAACCGTCTTCTGCTCATCGTTGCCACCCTGGCCCTGATCGCCACCTCGTGTGGCGGCGGTACCGTTGCCGACCCTGCAGCCATTGCGGCTGCAGAATCGAATCAGGCGGAGCTGGTCACCAGCACCGACATCTCCCAGACACAGATGCTCGACGTCAGCTCCGGAGAGATCACATCGCTGTCCGAAGTCGTCACCGGCGACCGAGCGGTTCTCGTCTGGTATTGGGCGCCCCATTGACCGACCTGTCGGCGCCACGGCGCTGACGTCGAGCAGTTCGCTCGAGACAACAAAGAAACCGTCCAAGTCATCGGTGCGGGCTGTCAAGATGATTTCGACTTCGCCCAGGACTTCGCCGGCCACACCGGGATCGGCGCCAACAGCGAAGTGACCCTGCTGTGGGAAGGCGGCTGTGCTGCCTGGAGCATCAACGCGATCCGCACGAACTCGGCCATGCAGCTCTTCACCCACGACCTGACGCAGAAGTCGAACCCGATCTTCTTCAACGATGCCGGCCGCAAGCTCGTACTCGAGGCTTCGCCGAACGAACCATGGGCCGGTCCCGCGGGCGGCGGTAGCCAATAGGCGAGCGTGTCACGAAGCTGAAGGGCTCTAGAGTGCGAGACTTCATGCCTCGCACGTTCGACCTCCTGCTGTCGATACTGCTGCTGACCGCTGCTGCCTGCGCCGGTAGCGACGATGCTGCCGCGGACGGCACCGAGGAGTCGCCCGTTCCGTTTGCGACCACGGAAATCGCGCCGACCGTCACGCCGCTGCCGACCGCGGAACCGGCACCCGTGAGGGCTGATATCGCCGAGGTTCGTGGCGACGACGGCGAGGTCGACCCACAGCTGGTGGCCGCGTACTTCAGCGGCCGACAGATGTTGCTGACCGATGAAGAAGTCGCCTGCGTCGTTGCTGGCATCGAGGACCGCACGCTGCTCGAAGTCGATCTGTCGCGCCAGGTCTACTTCCCGGAACCGTCGTGTATCTCGGGCACCACGATCGCAACCACGATCAACACGGCGTTCCCCGGCGACGATCTAATCACGGCCGACGAAGGCACCTGCATCGGCGACCGATTCCGAGAACAACTTGGCTTCGAAGCAGCGATGGCCCGTTGCGTCCAGGTCGCAACGTTCGGTGAGTTCATGCTCCGCATCGACGACGGTCAAGTGAACCTGCCCGACGGCGATGCACAGTGCGTGATGGACGCGATCAATGGCGGCGCGTCGACCGCGGTCGCCATGGAAGCCTGTATCGGCGAGTAGTCCGCCTTTGCTCGCGGGCTCGCAAACGCTGTTTTGGGGTCTGGGACCCGGTGGTCCTGGCGAGGTTGCGTGTCGGCGAGTAGTTCGCCTTTGCTCGCAGGCTCGCAAACGCTGTTTTGGGGTCTCGGACTCGGTGGTCCTGGCAAGGTTGAGTGTCGGCGAGTAGTCCAGCCTTTGCGCGCAGGCTCGCAAACGCTGTGGGTCAGGCTCCGGGGGCGAGGGCCTCCAGGCAGTCCCAGTCGACGACCGTGGGTGCCTCGGTGGGGTGGATTGGCTGCACGCACACATGGGTCGCCCCTGCGTCGTAATGGGCTTGCACCCGTGCCTTGAGCGTGTCGGCGTCGCCCCAGGCGAACACCGCGTCGACGAAGTCCGGGTCGTTGTTCTCGATCTGGTCCTCGCTGAAGCCGAGCCGCTTCCAGTTGTTGCGGTAGTTCGGAAGCACCTTGTACCGGCCAAGTTGCTCAGCGCCCTTGGCGCGGCCCTCGTCGGGATTCGTGGTCAGGCAAACCTTTTGTTCGACGCACAGCAGCGAGTCCGGGCCGAGGATCGCGGCGGCCTGCGCGGTGTGTTCCGGCGTCGTCCAGTAGGGGTGTGCGCCCTGGGCCGCGTCTCGTGAGAGCTCGAGCATCTTCGGCCCGAGGGCGGCAACGACGACGGGCGGCATCGTGGCGGCGGCGCCGGTGTACGGCGATGCTTCCATCCCGGCGAGATACTGCTTCATCGCCGTGAGCGGCTTGGAGTAGTCGAGGCCACGCACGCCTTCGACCATCGGCTGATGACTCACGCCGATGCCGAGCAAAAAGCGGTCGCCCGAGGCTTCGGCCAGGCTCATCGACGCCTGCTTCATCGCACCCGGGTGACGCATGAACATGTTCGCAATGCCGGTAGCGAGGATGAGGTTCTCGGTCGCCTGCAGCATCGTCGACGAGCTGACGAACGGGTCACGGCCCACGGTGTCGGGAATCCACAGCGCCGAGTAGCCAAGCGCCTCGATGCGTTGGGCCAGCTCGCGGGTCTCATTGGCGGTGAGGGCGTCGCAAAACATCCACACGCCGGTCGTTTTCAGTCGTTCCATGTCCACGCAGCTGACCGTAGTCGTGGCGAAGCATCCGGCTTCCACCGAAGCTGCGATGGGGGTTCGCGGTCGACAGATTTCCCCGACCGACGCCGAGCCGCGAGGCTGGTGCGATGACCACCGGGATCACCGGACTACCGCGCATCGCAATCGCGATGACCGCCACCGAATACGCCGAGGCGATCGTCACCTTTCGCGACACGTTCGGCATGGCGGTGATCGATATGTCCGACCGGACCGTGCCCGACCTCGGCGCGCACGTCGGCATGTGCCAGCCAGCGGTCGGAAGCAACATCGAGCTGATGGCTCCGGCCGATCCGGGCGCACCGCTGGGGATCGCCATGCAGCGATTCCTCGACCGGCGCGGTACCGGTCTCTACGCCCTGATGCTCGAGGCCGATGTGCCCGACGACGAAGCCAGCGCCATGGCCGAACGCGGCCTGTACGTCCTCCCCCTGATGGAGGGAGCTGGGGGCCGAGACGTGCACCCGAAGTCGACCCATGGTGTGCTGATCCGGGTCTATCCGACCGGCTCCGTCGCCCAACCAAGCGAGCCAGTGAGCGGCCCGCCGCACCTGACGGGCATCGTGCGAGCGCTGCTCGCAGTGGCCGACCTCGACGCTGCGGCCCGCGCCTGGTCCCACGGGCTCGGCTTCGCCGCGGACGCCGCGGAAGTTGACGCCGACCGCGGCGTGCAGTTCGTGGCCGTACATCCCCCGTGGGGTGCCACGGTCGAACTGGTCGCCCCGCACGACACGACCCGCCCGGTCGCGTCGGAGATCGAACGCCACCTCGGGTCGCAAGGAGAAGGGCTCGTCGCGCTTGTGCTCGAAACTGCCGACGTGGCCACGGCCAGCGACGCGCTGCGCCGCGACGGCATCGAGGTCATCGACGGTCCATTCGGTCTCGAAGCCCGCCTGTTCGGCGCCCGATTCGTGCTTCAGTCCTCCTCGGTTTGAGTCCGTGGTCCTTCGCACCCCGGCGCCTGTCGCAGGTGGCCGTTAGGCTCTGACGCGATGGCATACGAAGCCCTGTACCGGCGATATCGACCGTCGACCTTCGAAGACGCGTTCTTCGGGCAGGACCACGTAAAGGCTGCCCTGATCAATGCGATCGAAGGCGACCGTGTCGGCCACGCCTACCTCTTCAGCGGCCCCCGAGGTACTGGCAAGACGACTTCGGCGCGGATCCTCGCCAAGGCGCTGAACTGCACCAATCTCCAAGGTGGCGAACCGTGCAATGAGTGCGATTCGTGCGAGTCGTTCAACACCAACAGCAGCTACGACCTGCATGAACTCGACGCCGCATCGAACAATGGCGTCGATGCAATGCGCGACCTCATCGGCAAGGTCGCCCTCGGCTCACCCGGGCGCACCAAGGTGTACATCCTCGACGAGGTCCACATGCTCTCGTCGGGTGCCGAGAACGCGCTGCTGAAGACGCTCGAAGAGCCACCGCCGCACGTGGTGTTCGTTCTGTGCACGACCGAACCGAACAAGGTCGTACCGACCATCCGTTCGCGCACGCAACATCTCGAGTTCTCACTGCTCAACCAAACCGAGGTCGCCGGTCTCGTCGATCACATCGTTGCCGACGCGGGCATCGAGATCGCCCCCGACGATCGCGCCTACGTCATTCGTGCCGGCGGCGGTTCGGCGCGCGACACTCTGTCGGCGCTCGATCAGGTCGTCGCGGCCGGTGGTGCGCCCAGCGGCGGTGAGCACCTCGATGCTCTCTTCGATGCGCTCGTGGCGCGCGACGGCGGAGCGGCGCTCGATGCGATCGACGGTGCGATGCAAGCCGGACGCGACCCGGGGATGATCGCAACCTCGCTGCTGTCGGAGCTACGGGGTGTCTTCCTCGCAACGATGCGCGCCGATCTCGCGCACTTGCCCGACGCCGAACGCGAACGCGCCGAAGCGGTGGCGGCGAATATGTCGCCCGCTCGGGTCACGCGTGCGATCGAAGTGCTCGGCAGTGCAACGATCGAGATGCGTCAGGCGCCCGACCCTCGCGTCGATCTCGAGGTTGCCGTCATGCGGCTGACGCGAACCGATCTCGACATCACGCCCGAGGCCCTCCTGGAACGCATCGAAGCGCTCGAAGCAGGTGCTCCTCGTCCACCTTCGGCCGCGCCGACGGCTGGTCCGCCGCCCGGGTCGGCGTCCCACTCTGCCAGCTCGCCCGCGGCGCAGCCCGCCCCGGCGGCGCCGGCCATCGACCACGGCGAACCGCCGCACGACCCGATGCCTCCGGCCACCGCCGAACCTGCGCCCGCCCAGCCAGCGCCCACCCAACCCGCGGCATCGCAACCTGCTCCATCACAATCGGCGCCGGCCGCCGGTGGAGGGTCTGCGGGCAAGCGCGGGGCCGAGATGGCTCGCGCCATGCTCGC
>CALLPT010000009.1 GCA_938015575.1 uncultured Acidimicrobiales bacterium | reverse complement strand
CCGAGCGCCGCAACCGGCTCGGGCGCCACCGAGGCCATTCGGTCCGTCGCCGTTCGTGCCGCGTGCGCGACCTCGCCGTCAGCGAGATAGGCGAGCGCCGCAAGAACCGCAGCCGACACGGGCGACACCGTTCTTGCGGTGTGGGCGACGAAACCGAGCGCTGCCTCGTCATCGTCGAGTGCGACAAAAACGCCACTCGTCCAGGCTTCGATCTGTGGCGCGTCGAGCTCCACCAAGATCTGGGCCCGCTCCAGCAACTCGGCGTACAACTCGTCTTGGCTACCGGGGTCGTGGTCGCTCACCCGATTGGTCTACCGTCACCGAGCGCGTGCCGCTACCCGTAGGTGCAGTCCAATGCCAGAGCTTCCCGAAGTCGAAACCATCCGTCGTCAACTCGAACCCCTGCTCGTCGGGCGCTCGGTGACGACGTCGCAGTCGCACCCATCAGCCAAGTTCGTCGAAGCCACCCACGCCGCAGGGGCCGGCATCGACAGCGTTCGCCGCCGAGGAAAGTACCTGATCGTCGACCTCGATGACGATCGTGAGTTGATCGTGCACCTCGGTATGACCGGCCAGCTGTCGGTGCAAACGGCACCTGATCACGATGACTACGTCCGCGCCTGGTGGGAACTGGACGACGGTTCCACGCTTGTGTTCCGAGACGTTCGGCGCTTCGGGCGTATTCGGGTGGTCGACGCCGGTGACTATGCGTCGATTGCGACCTTGCACCAGCTCGGGCCGGAGCCATTCGATGCCGAATTCACACCGGCACATCTCCACCGACGACTCAAGGCAAGCTCTCGACGGATCAAGACCCAATTGCTGAGCCAGATTCCGGTTGCCGGTCTGGGCAACATCTATGCCGACGAGGCACTCTGGCGTAGTCGCGTCTACCCGGCCGCACGGACGATCAGCCGCCCCGCCGCCGAGCGACTCCACGGTGCGATCGTCGATGTGCTTCGAGCCGGCATTGACAATGGTGGAACGACGTTGCGCGACTACCGAAACGCCGAGGGCGGCCAGGGCAGCAACCAGTTCTACCTGCAGTGCTATGGGCGCAGCGGCGAGCCGTGCGAGCGATGCGGCGAACCGCTCCGGTCGCGGGTGTGGGACGCGCGCACGACCACCTGGTGTCCGTCGTGTCAGCCGCGCTGAACACCAAGATGGGCGAGGCTCGCCCGATCGGCCTGATGGTCGGCTACGCCGACGACGACGAGAAGACGGCCGAGGTCACCCGAGGCGGGTACTACCACACCGGTGACGTCGGTATCCGGGACGCCGACGGCTACATCACCTACGTGGGTCGGGCCGACGACGTGTTCAAGGCGTCGGGCTACCGGATCAGCCCCTTCGAGTTGGAGAGCGTGCTCATCGAGCACCCGGCGGTGGCCGAGGCCGCGGTCGTGCCATCACCGGACCCGCTGCGGGGCTATGTGCCGAAGGCCTACGTCATCACCGCCCTGGGCCATGAGCTGGGCGAGGCCACGGCGGCCGACATCTTCTCGTTCATGCGGGAGAAGGTCTCGGGCCACAAGCTCGTCCGCCGGATCGAGTTCGGCGACCTGCCGAAGACGATCTCGGGCAAGATCCGCCGGGTCGAGCTCCGGGGCCACGAGGTCGGCCGACCAGACGAGGGGCGACTGAACGACAACGAGTACCTGGAGTCGGACCTCAAGGCGTAGGCGGGACCCGAAGCGACGGTAGCCGGGGGCGAGCCTCCTCTGGAGGGAGACGGCATCGCCCGCTCGGTGCTACAGAAAGCCGGTCTCGATCTCCAGGCCGAGCCGGATCCGGCCAGCGGTCTCGAACATCCGGGGCGCGACCATGGCGTGCTGGGTCGCGACGAAGGCGTCGCGGAAACAGCGCTGGATCGGACTCGTCCGGTACACGGCCGCGCCACCGGCCGCCCTGTACATCAGCTCCGCGACCTCGGCTGCGCTCTGCGTGGCGTGGGTCGCGGCCAACCGGATCGTGCGACGCTGTTCCACCGTCGCGGAACAACCGGCATCGGCGATGGCCGAGACCTCCTCGATGCCGTCCCGGAGGAAGGCCCAGGCCGAGCGCAGCCGGGCCTCGGCCTGACCGGTGTCGGCCTGTACCACCGGGCGCTCCCGCAACGATCGCGAACTGCCCTGGGGCCGCTTGTCCTCGGCCAGCGCAACCAGCTCGTCGATCGACCGGCGGGCGATCCCGACCGCGGTCGACGCGACCCAGGCCGCCAGCAGACCGAAGAAGGAGAAGCGGGACCAGGCGTTGTCCCGCACCGGTGGGTCGAACCCCATCTGGACCCAGCGGCCCTCGGGGATCGCCACGTCGGTGACCCGGTAGTCGCTCGACCCGGTACCGCTCAGGCCCGACACCTCCCAGTTGTCGATGAACTCGATCTGGTCGGCCGGCATGAACACGAACGGCATGGCGAGCCGTCGGTCCGAGGTGCCGTCCTGCCATCCCCGTCGACGATGCGACAGCCGCCGCCCATCCAGGTGCGGTGCCGCCCGCCCGACCCCCACTGCCAGGTGCCGGACACCAGCAACCCGTCGTCGGTCGGGGTGGCCAGGCCGTTCAGCGCCGCGAACCCGCCGGCGACGGTGTCGGGGTTGCCGAAGATCTCCTTGGCGTAGTCGTCCGGCAGATACGACGACAGCAGCGAGGTGGTCGAGCCGATCATGGCGCACCAGCCGGTCGCGCCGTCGTGATACGCCAACTCCTCGATGACCCGCAGGCTCTCCCACGCCGTGACGCCGGGTCCGATCGCTGACACCGCGTCCAGGACGGAGGAGGTCATGGGTCCCTTTGTAGCCGCGCCGGGCTCAGCCGGTCAGATGCCGTCGACCGGAATATGGAGCGTCAGTCCGATCCGCTAAAGCGGGCCGGTGTCGACGAACGCCGACTCGGCGTGAGCAGCTGCAACCGCCTCGACTCCGGCCAAGTAGTCGTTGAAGTGGTCCATTTCCGGGTCGATCGCTCCAAGAACTTCATAGGCTCCGGTGACGGGGTTCGGCGCGGCTCCGATCAGCGCCTCCGAGCGAGTTGCGGCGGCGATCGGTTCCGACATTTCGGTAGCCGCTGGATCCAGGTTTCGGACCATCAACCGCCAACCGTCGGTCAGCACAACCTCGTGAACTCCGTTGGTCGTAGTCGGACGAACACCGATCCGCTTCTCCAACTCCTCGGCGGTTGACTGTTCCTCCGCTGCCTCACCGCCGACGAGGACTAGCGCTCGATAACCGATCTGGACTGCAGGCTCGGCCAACACCGGCGCCGAGTTTGTGCCGGCAGGAACGAGCTTCCCTACATGTTCGTAGAGGAAGTCGGGGTCTCGAACGATCACTGCTTTGGTGATGATCGTCGTTGGGACCAGAACCGTGTCATCCTGGTCCCGTACCTGGGGTAGCGTCCATCCGTTGGCGTCAATCAGCTTATGGTCCACAGCGTGGACAAAATTCGAGTTGCGGCGCACGACGGTCTCAGCAACGTAGGTGGCAGAGCGGTCTATGACGGCGTCTAGGCCGGGGTCGGCAGCGATCGCCTCCCGTCCATCGATCCGTTCCAGCAACCAATGCCCCAGGCGGCGCAGGGAATCTAGCGTGTAGTCGGCTCGTATCTCCGTGCCATACAACTGTTCGAACTCATCAAGCCGAGCAGCGACCCCATCGAGCCACCTGTCAGCCTGGTCAACGGTTGTGAGGGCCAGCCCGGCAAGCGGGTTCGCCGCTCGTGGATCGCTAGAGGCGGTGTCATCCGACCTTCGGGCCCGGCCCGCGCTCATGCTTTCACTCCTCGGTCGAAGACCGCAGCTTACCCGGCGTGCCGGTCAGCCTTAGTAGGGCAACGGGCCGAAAGTCGCTACATCCTCCCAGTAAGCGATGCCAGCCGCATCGAGGGCATCTTTCAGAGGTTGGCTTGCCTTCCCATCGAAGAGCCAAACGATCGTCCACTGATCGGTAAGCACTTGGTTTTTGACGATCTGCTCCTGGACGGCCTGGGTCAAGTAAGTATTGTCGCCCGACTTGTGCTCCCATGCCCGATTGGTCATCTGGTCAGCGATGTCGAATCGTCGCGAGGGGTCTTGCGGCGGTACGACCTCTCGGGCCACTCCGTTTTGAGGTGGCAGACCGAGCTGATCGGCCACCGCATCCATTCGCATGTTCGCCGCCGTCGCTCTATTGAGGTTGGCGTCGTAGACGTTATTCCACTGTTCCTGAGTGAGGTCAGAGTTCGGCCGGTCTTGGTACTCCTCCCATCTTTGCTTACGGTGTTCTGGTGAACCCTTCGGGTAGCAATCTGCGTTGTGGACCACCACTCCGTTGCCTGAGTCCCTCGCCACAAAATTGTGAGACGGCTCGACTGTGATGTCCCAAACGATCTTCTGGTCGACGTCGCTGCCCGTGATCGATGCCACGCGTTTCAACCCGTTGGACGTTCTAACCATGTCCCCGGGCTGGACCTCGTCGGCCTCGGTCCAGCCTCCGGTCCACGGTGTTCGCAGGAGGTGATCAGCAGTGCTGGTCACGGAACCGCCGTCCACCAGGTGAATAGTGATCAGCGAGCCTGAATAGGCGTGACCCCAATGGTCGGTAACGGTGCCGCTCCCGATGCGGCGAGTAGCCGGGTTGAGCGCTGCCACCTCGGTGCCCGTCGAGATCTGCTCAATCGGGACATATCGGCCATCGGCCAGAAGTACATCCACGCCGCTTGGGAAGCTGTTGGTGCAGAACGGTGTGTTGTGAGCTTGAAACAGATCCTGATTGTGGCGGAGACCCGACGGGTCGAGTCCGAACTCGTCGACGGCGGACAACTCATCGAACTGCCGGGCGATATCCGTTCCGTCGACCGTGGCCTGGCCAACGATCTCGTCACCTTGTTTGATGTCGAAGGTCACCCGCCCCGATTGGCAGCTAACCAAGAACCGGTTGTGCTTGCCGCTTCGAGGTGGCAAGATGCCTCAACCACAGCGGGCGGAGTAGGTCCTCGTGGAACGTGTCGGGCGCAGGTGCATCCTGCGCCCGATGATCGTTTTCGGGCGACCGCACACGCTGAGACTCCACCGTTAGATTGCTCGTAGTGTTCCGGCGACTCCTCACCCTGCTTTTGATCGTGGGCCTCGTCGCCTCGGCCTGCAGCGGCTCGACGACCGAGATCCTGGAACCGACCCCGGAGCGCGATGCGCCGGACATCTCGATCCTGCCACCGGCGGATCCCGATGCGCTCGACGGCGACGGTGGCCAAGACGACGCCTTTGAGCAGCCCGAGAACACTGATGACGGCCGCCTGGTAGTTCAAGATGCCGCCTGGCAGCTGTCAACCATGCTCCCCGACGGAACCGAAGTCGCCCCGTTGACCGATCCGGGCACCCGCAACTTCCAGGCCGCATGGGCGCCGGACGGCTCGCGCATCGCCTGGGTCGCCGTCGATGAAACGACCGGTCGAACAACGATCTCGCTCGACCGGTTTGACCGCAGCGACTTGCGCAGCGTCGAGGTCGACCAAACGCCCTTCTATCTGTACTGGGACCCGTCGGCCGCCCGGATCGCGCATCTGTCGAATTCGCCCGGCGGGATCGACCTTTCCATCGCCGAACCATTCGCCGAAGACGGCCCCACGAACCGGCGTATCGACCGAGGCGAACCGTTCTTCATGGCGTGGGGCCCCGACGGAGACGAACTGCTCGTACATGCCAGCGGCTTCCGCCTCGACCAGATCGACTTGGGCAGTGCCACCATCATCATCGACGAGTTCCCCGCCGCGTTCGGCGCACCGGCGTGGCTTCCCGACGACTCGCTCGTGTTCGCCGACATCGAGGACGACGAACAGTTCCTGATCACCACCGGCTCATCGGGCGAAGGCCGTCGGCCGCTGGTGACGTTCCCCGGCCGACTGCGGTTCTCGGTCAGCAACGAAGGCAACCGTGTCGTGATGCAGGCGACGCTCGCCCCCGATGACGACCCGGTCGTTACCGCTTCGGCCGATCCGGCCGAACGAGGCGATGTCGAGTTCGCCCTACAGGTTGACCCGACCCCGACGCCCGAATTCGATGACTCGCTCGACGCAATCGATCCGATCCAGCTCGGGATCCCGTACGTCATGGGCACGTTCGGCGGCGAGCCGTTCCCCCTATCGAACTTGCCCGCCCACGCATTGTTCCCAAGCCCGGATGGGCAGTCCGTCGCCTGGTTCGAGACCGCCCCGGGTGGTCGCGGCGCCATGGTGCTTCGTGTCGACACCGGCGGCCAGACCTACACCACGCCCGCCTTTGTGCCGAGCGAGGAGTCGGTCAACGCCTACTGGCCCTTCTTCGACCAATACGAGCAAAGCCACGACTTCTGGTCACCAAGCAGCCGTCTCTTCGTCTTCGCCGGTCGCCAACTCGGCGAGAGTGCCGACGGCATCTGGACCTTTGACCGCGACACGGGGAACATCACTCGCATCGCCGATGGCGTCGTCGCGTCGTTTACCCGCACGCCCCAAGCAGGCGGCGCCGCTTCTGCGCTCTAGGGCTGGTTGGTCGCCGCGGGCAAGCCGTCGAGATGAGCCGCGTCGTTGTAGCGGGCGAGGCGCCAACGCCGTGGCGGGCCGTGCGACGTCGTCACGAACTCGTTGATCGACGTGTTGACCGTATGGAGCTGAAACGGTGTTTCGCTCTGAATGGCGAGCAAGCGACGGAAGATCACATCGACCACACCACCGTGGCAGAACAACGCCAACGAGGCGCCCTGGTTCGTGGCCACAAGCCGATCGACAGCCTCGCCGACCCGCAGAAAGAACGATGCTCGACTGTCGCCACCTTCGGCGATGTAGCGATACGGGTCCGCAAGCTCGTCGGGACGCCCGTATTCGGCGACATAGTCCTCGAAGAGCCAGCCGTCGACGGCACCCGGGCGGAACTCTTCGAAGTCCGGATCGACCTGGATCTCGCAACCAATCGCTTCGTTGACGATCTCGGCCGTCTCATAGGCACGTGGAAGCGGGCTCGCCCACACCTGGTCGATGCTCGGCTGATGGCCGGCAGCAATTCGGTCGCGCAGCCGTTGCGCCTGTTGACGACCGAGTGCGCTCAACCCGGTGCATGCGGCCATACCACCGAGCCGGCGCTCAACCGTTACGTTCGACTCACCGTGGCGAACAACGATCAAACGGGTGGGGTCGCTCACAGCTGTACGTGACCGTCCACGCCGGTGACCGCGGCGCCGCCGATCCAGATTTCGCCGTCGGCCTCGATCACCGACACCCGACCATCGCGCTGCATCTCGCGCCCTTGCGAGGACACGTAGGGCGCTTGCAGCGTTCCGTTCCCCAGCAACCATTGGGCGATACTGCCGTTGAGGCTTCCGGTCACCGGATCCTCGCGAGAGCCGCCGGCCCAGAAGAACGCTCGCACCTTGATCGCCGGATCGACCGCGCCGGTCTCGCCGCCGGGATAGACGGCGACAACACCGATCTTGAATCGGCTGTCCAGGTCAGCAGAAAGACCGGCCAGACGGTCCGGGTCAGCGATTCGTAGGCCGAGCCAACCAGGCCCGTTGTCGATCCACGCACTGTCGAGCACTTCGTCGTCGTCGAGCCCGAGGGCATCGATCGCCCGACGCAAGTCGGCCGCGTCGACCGGTCCGGAACGAATGAGCGGTGGTGTTGCAAACGCGAGGCGATCGCCGTCTCGGCGCAGCGCGACGAGACCAACACCGCACTGCTGCGTGATGAGCCCCGGTTGCTTGGGTACGCCTCCAGCCTCGAGCCAAGCATGGCACGTGCCGATCGTCGGATGGCCGGCGAACGGCAGCTCCTCGGTCGGCGTGAAGATCCGCACGTGATAGTCGGCGGCGCGGTCCGAGGGTGTGCAGACAAAGGTCGTTTCCGACAGGTTGGTCCAGCGAGCGAACTGGGCCATCTCGTCGTCGCTCAATCCGTCGCCATCCAGGACCACGGCGACCGGATTGCCCAAGCCGAGCGTGTCAGTGAAGACGTCGACTTGTTTGAACCTGCGGGTCACGCGCAGCAGCCGATCAAGAGCCGTAGATGTCGGCGGCGCACTCGCCACTGCCGGTCAGCGTGGTCAGCTCCACACCATCGTCGATCACGACCATGGTGTGTTCGAACTGGGCCGTGCGTCGCCCGTCGACGGTCACCGCGGTCCAGTCGTCGTCCCAGATGTTGCACTCGATCGCACCGAGCGTGAGCATCGGCTCGATGGTGAAGCTCATGCCCTGTTCCATCTTGCGGGTCAGACGCGGGTGGTAGTAGTGCGGGATCTGTAGGTTGGAGTGGAACTCGGTGCCGACGCCATGGCCGATGAAGTCCCGCACGACGCCCAGGCCGAATTTCTTGGCGTGCGTCTCGATCGCCTTACCGATCGCATTGAACGGGGCACCAGGACGCACGGTGTCGATGGCGTCGTAGAGCGAGGTGCGCGTCTCGCGGACCAGCATCGTGGAGACATCGTCGACGTCGCCCACCAGGAACGTGCAGCTCGTGTCGCCGTGGACACCGTCAAGAAACAGGGTGACATCGATGTTGATGATGTCGCCATCTCGCAGTTGACGGCTATCGGGGATTCCGTGACAGATGACTTCGTTGATCGAGGTGCACACCGATTTCGGGAAGCCTCGGTAGTTGAGCGGGCTCGGGTAGGCGTTGCGTGCGAGTGCTTCTTCGTGAACACGAGCATCGATCGAGTCGGTGGTGACGCCAGGGGCCACAAGAGAACCGGCGATGAGCAGCACTTCGGCTGCGGCGGCGCCGGCCCGGCGCATCGCATCGATCTCGTCGGGGGTACGAACCACGTCGGAGACCGAGGGGCCGGGCTCACCACTCAGGGCATAGGGCGGGCGAGCGATGCCCGCGGGCACGGTGCGAGGCGGGCCAACCAGGCCAGCCATCACCGGCGGATCTGAGGGCGGCGCAAGCACCGCAGTACCACCCTTGCGTTTCCGTTTCGCCATAACGGCAACTCTACCGCTCGCGATTGCGGTCAGCCGTGGGGCACACGCCGCGGCCTGGCGTCGACCGCAGGGCCGCTATGCGGTAGCGCCAGCATCGACGAGAAAGTCCCCACCAGAGCACGTCGCGCTGTCGTCACTGAGCAAGAAGGCGACCATGGCGGCCACGTCGCCCATCGTGACCTGGCGAGGCCTCGCCCCGTCGAGAAGTTCACCCGGTGCAGCCTCGGTGTCGACGGGGCTCATGAGACCAATCGATGGGCACACCGTATTGACGCGGATTCCGTGGACGCCGAGCTCGAGCGCGGCCGACCGGGTCAACCCTCGCAAGCCCCAGTTGGTGGCCGCGAAGATCGCGGCGTTGCGCGCGCCGCGGAGCGCTTCGGTCGAAGCGATGTTCACGATCGCGCCACCACCGGCAGCACGGAGCAAGGGTGCCACCGTGCGAATTCCGAGAGCAGGACCGAGCAGGTTCACGTCGATCATTGTCTGGAGGTCGCTCGGCTCCATGTCGGTGATCGAACCCATCTGCAAGGTCGAGGCCGAGTTCACCAGGCCGTGCAGCGCGCCGTGGTCACGGTGCACCAGCGACGTGGCCGCCTCCCAACTCGCTGCATCGGTGACGTCGAGCCGTAACACGGTCACCCGTGCGCCGAGATCACCCTGGAGCTGTTCGAGTTCACCCTCATCGAGATCGGGGGACGCGCCGGCCACCACGACCGCACCCTCGCCAACCAGGCGGCGAATGGTTGTGCGGCCAAGGTCAGCATCGGCACCGGTGGCGAGCACCGTGATCCCAGTCAAGCGAGCCATGGGTCAGACACTAGGTTCAGGAGATGACCTTCCGTGGACTCCTGCTCACCAAAGACGACGACGGCGCAGTCGATGCTGCGATCACCGACCTGACCGACGACCAGCTTCCCGACGGCGACGTCACGATCGACGTCAGCCATTCGACGGTCAACTACAAGGACGGCATGGCGGTGATGGGCCGCCCCGGCATCGTGCCCAAAGACGGCTACCCGATGGTGCCCGGCGTCGACGTGGTCGGCACCGTTGCCGCGAGCGACAACCCCGCATGGGCTCCGGGGACACCGGTGACGATCAACGGCTTCGGCGTGGGCGAGTCGCATTGGGGCGGGCTTGCCCAGCGGGCCCGCATGAAGTCCGAGTGGTTGACGGCCCTTCCTGATGGCATCTCGCCAGCCCAAGCAGCCGCGATCGGGACCGCCGGGTACACCGCGATGCTGTGCGTCATCGGCCTCGAGCAGCAAGGGCTCACCCCTGCCGATGGACCGGTGCTGGTCACGGGAGCTGCGGGCGGCGTGGGCAGTGTGGCTGTCGCGTTGCTGGCAAAGCTCGGCTACGAGGTCACTGCTTCGACCGGGCGCGCCGAGGCCGAAAGCGACTATCTGCGCCGCCTGGGGGCGACCACCGTCATGGACCGCGCCGAACTGAGCGAAGCTGGCCGACCGTTGCAGAAATCGGAGTTCGCCGGAGCAGTCGATCCGGTGGGGTCCACCACACTCGCCAACGTCCTGGCTCGTATGAACGACGAAGGTGTCGTCACGGCATGCGGATTGGCCCAAGGTCCGGATCTGCCCACGACTGTGCTGCCGTTCATCCTGCGTGGCGTCACGCTGGTTGGCATCAACTGCGTGTACCGGTCCCAAGACGACCGAACCGAAGCGTGGACCCGACTCGCCCACGACCTCGATGCCTCGCTGCTTGATGAGATGACCACAACAGTCGGCCTCGACGACGTACCGGAAACGGCGGCCAAGATCCTCGAAGGCCAGGTCCGAGGGCGAGTTGTCGTCGACGTGCGACGCTGAGTGCACAAAATCCCACTCTTCGCGGTCAAGCGTCCGTAATTTACCTATGTGTGTGAATCAGTTCACAGACGGTCCCTCGATCGAGTGGAATAGTGAACACACAGCGGCGAATCCCATCCAACCTTCAGGGGGCTGAAGGGACTGAGCTAGGCGGAATGGCGGAAGTTTGGTTGGAGTGCTACCGGCACTCCAACCAAATTCCATTTTTGGCCAAATTCCATTTTTGGCCAAATTCCATTTTTGGCCGAAGTCGATCAGTCGCTCAGCGCGATGACTTCGCCACGGCGATGGCCGACGATCACCTGGCCGTCCCACACCGCTGGCGTCGACTCGATACACCACGGCAACGTGACCGACCACAACTTGACCGGTTCGACCGACGTGTCGGCGACGTCCCACGCGTGGATCATGCCGGCGCAATCGGCCTGGATCAGCACATCGTCAACCACGACCGGCGACGACCACACCGGGCCTTGGAGCTTGGTCTGCCAGCGTGTCTCGCCCGTCGCCCGGTCAATGGCGTGCAAGTTGCCTTCGTTGGTGGGCACATACAGAACATCACGATGCAAGGCCGGGGTCGCCCAGATGCCATCGGGAACCCGCACCTTGAGGTCACGACTCCACACGACCGGGTGATCAGGGCGCCGAGGATCGAGCTTGATGAGCTGACCAAGCTGCACGCCGTGCCAGAACGCTCGCTCGATCTCGACGCCGACATAGGCAAAACCCTCGTCGTCGATGACGATCGACGCATCGGTGTCATCGCCGGTCCAGAATCGGAAGGCCCGCGTCGGGGTGACGCCGTCGCGCAGGCCAGCGATATCCCACGCCTGAACCAGCCCGCCACTGTTCGCGAACCAGACGTAGTCACCGACGATCGTTACCGCCGTCTCGATCGAGACGTTGCTGTCACCAAGATCATTCAGCAGTTCGTCGTCCCAGCCCGGGGCGTTGAAGATCAGCTCCGGTGCCACCGCGACCCGGCCATCCGCGTCGTATCGCCGATTGAGTCGCACGATGTGCAGGTTCGAGTTTTCGCCACCCACAAACAGGTGGTCATCGACCACCGCGGCGACACCATCCCAGTCGTCGTTCCACAAGGTCGGAGAAACCTCATCGGCACCCAGACGCCAGAGTTCGACCGGCGAGGGACCGTCGAACGACACCACCCGGAAGAACCCGTCGCGAGACCCGAAGTACACGAGCGGGAAGCCCTCGGGATCAATCGTCACCGAACCCTTGATGAGATCGCCGACAGCAAGATCCGCCAGCAGCCGCTCCCCCGTCGACGCATCCAAAAAGTGCAGCGCCGGCGCATACGAACCGAACACCACCCAACGGCGGTCGTCGTAGTCGAAGATCGCCGGCTGCCCGGTCCAACCCGTGCCACACCACTTGCTGGATTCGCCGCCCACCGTGCTGAACGAGCACAGCTCGTCAGGGGCCCCGAAACGCCACTGCACCGACGGATCACGCGGCACCGGCCCTCGGCCATAGAACGTACGAGTGGGGTTGCCACGGAAGGTCAGTAGTCCTTCGAACTCGCCGACGTTCTGGCCAACCGTCGACGGGTCAACCCAACCTTGGAAGGCCGGTGTTGGTGTCGGCTCCGGGGTCGCAACGGTCGTCGGCGTCGGTGGAACTGGATCGAGCGGCGCGGTCGTCGCGATCACCACCGGTGCTTCGGGGTCGAGTGCCGCGCCGTGGTCGGTGTCCGAGGAGCAGGCTGCGAGCACGAGGGTGATCACCACGAGTGCCGGGACCCACTGCCGAACGATCATGGCGACCGGGTCATCCATCTCCCTCAGCGCTGGCTCCCTCGGCGCCGGCTCCCTCGGCGCTGGCACCAACCGAGCTGGGCCCTTCGATGGCGGCCCCGTCGAGGGTCCACGCCGCGACGCCATCGACACGGTCGATGCCGTCGCTGGCCGTGAACCCGGTCGGTTGTTGGCCGAAGGGAACCGCGAACTCGAGCCAGCCCTCGAAACAGCTGCCGCTGAGAGGGGCGAGAGGATCGGCACCCAATCGATCAGCCGGATCCCCCACCGGGACCAGGTTCCACCCCTCGACCCCGAGTCCGAACTCAGGCCAGTCTTCGGTGGCCGCGCACACCTCGGTGAGCACACCAACCTGGCGGGTGCCGGCCGGCGACTGGGCATCGAGCAGCTCCGCCCATCCCTGGAAACGGATCGTGGTGCCGACGAGTGGCCCATCGTTAAAGGTCACCGTCTCACCTCGTTCGAAGAGTTGCCCGGCGGGGTCGATGTCACCGTCAGCCGGAATCCCCGACCATTGGTAGACGTGGCGTTCGACCCCATCATCGCCAGCGACCGCCAGTACGTAACGTCCGACCTGACCAGTGGCAGCCTCGATACGCACGCCAAGCCACCCGCGAGCACAAGTTCCGGCTTCGGGAACGGCGAAACCTGGCGCGATCAGCGGAAGGGCACCGGCAAGCGGGTCGAGCGCCGTCAGAGGCCGATCCTCGCGGTCGACAACGGCGAACTCGACAGAGACCGCATCGCCGGTTGCGAATGCGCCAGCCCGACACATGCTGATGTCGATCGCCGCGACCTGACCGATGCGCACCTGATCCTCCGGACGCACGAGCAGCTCCTGTGGGAGTAAGCGGACAGCGTGCACGGCAACCTGATTGCCTGCGGCATCGGTAACGCTCGAGCCGGCAGCGACCGTGGTCACCGAGTCGACCGCGTCGTCCGCAAGCGTCAATTCCGGGCGAGATGTCACAGTGGGTGGCGGCGTAACCACAGTCTCGGCAGTGCTTGGTGGAGACGGGGTCGGATCAGCCAGCGGAACCGGCACGCGCTCCGGAGCACTACTACACGCCGCGGCCAACACGACGGCCACGATGAGAGCGACCCAAAACCTTGAAATCACGGGGCTTTTGCGGCCAGACCCCGACCGGCGAGACCGGCGCGAACACAGCACACTCCGAGACCTCACGGAGCCCGACGATACTGCCCAAGGCCAAGGGTTTGGTGTCCCCAACATGAGCTGGATGGCCCTTACGACCGCCCAGATCCGGCTCGTAGGCTTGCGGGGTGTCCTCGGACTATCTTGAGCTTCTCGATCCCGACGCGCTCGGCATTTTGGCGGAAACCACCGGCATGGCGTCTCGCGCCGATGCCAGCCGCTTCTTTGCCGAACGACCCAACGGTATTCGCATCGCGCTCGGCTCTGCCGAAGCCGCCGGGCTGCTTTCCAACGGTGCGGTCGGCATGGACCAGTCGCATCGTCGCCTGATGATCGCCATCGCCGTACATCGCGTGGCCGAACAGATCTGCCTGGCCGGCTGGACGGCTGGCGACAAGTCGCCTGTCGATTTGCCGCTGCTGCGTTTCGCGGGCCAAGGACCGTTTCAGACCTTCATGGTCGACCTTCTCGCCACGCACCTACCGGCCGACGTCAGCTTTGCCGGACTCGATGGCTTCGACGCTGAGCAGCATGCTCCGGGCACGCCCGAGCGGCTGCATGCGATGCTCGAGCTCTGTGCCGAGGTCGCCGAAACGGAGCGGGCGGGGGCTTTGCGGCTTCTCGGCGACGAAGCCCTGTTCGTCGCCGGGCTGGACCCAGCTCGTGCCGCCAGCGCCCCCCTGACCTCGCAGAGCATCGAGGCGCTCGAGCTCGTCCTGCCCCGAGCCGTGCGTGGCGTTCTGAGCGAACTGCGCCCATCGATGAACACCCAGCTCGATGCCTATCTCGAATTCGGACCTATCTGGTACCGCATGGCCAGCCAGAACCTGCTGCATCGGACAATGCGCGAGACGCTGAGCGACATGGCCCGCGAATTCACCACCGCACGCCGCTTCCTCGTGCGGGTCGCACAGGGACCCCTGGCGCCGCTGCGTGACCAGCTCTTTGGGCTGACGCCAGCCTGAACCGCCGAGCAAGCGAACCGTTGGCGAATCGCCCGATTCGGCGCGGTTCATTGCTCGCTTCGCGGCGTCCGGCGGCCACACTGTTGCGGTGACCGAGCACCCCGAGATCCCGCTCATTGGCGGTCGCGCCAATGTCGGCAGCGTGGTGCGGATCGGCGACGAGGTCGCCCGACCCGCTCACCCCCAAAGCCGCTTCGTCGCGCACTTCCTGGAGTACCTGCGGTCAACGTCGTGCACGCTTGGCCCCGTTCCCATCGGCTTCGATGACCAGGGCCGCCAGCGTCTGGGCTTCATCCCGGGGCAAGCGCCGACCTCGCCGTATCCATCGTGGGCGTTCGATGAGTCCCTGCTTATCGATGTCGCTGAGCGCCAACGGGAGCTGCAGCTCGCGGCCCAAGGCTACGTGCCGCTCGAAGACGCCACGTGGGCGGTTTCGGGCGGCGACTACTTCCCCGAAGCTGCCGCGGGCGTGGCCTTTTGCCATAACGACCTGTGCCTGTCGAACGTCATCGTCGACGTCGAGCGTCGACGCGTGACCGGGTTCGTCGACTTCGACTACGTCGCCCCCGTCGACCGCCGCTTCGACATTGCCGTGCTCGCCCGCCACTGGGTGCCCTTTGGTGATGCAAACGCGGCCGAAGCCCTGGACCTGGACCGGGTCGCCAGATTCGCCACAATCTGCGACGTCCACGACCTCGATTCCGCCGATCGCCTTCTGGTCGTCGAGCTTGGCGTCGCGTTCTTGGAGCGCGCTCGCACCAATGTCCGAGCCCTTGCCGACGGCGGCAACGTCGGCTTCCAGCAGATGATCGCCAACGGCTACGAGGCGACGAACCGCGAAACCGTTGCCTGGATCGTCGAGAACGCAACCCAGCTCACCAAGATCGCCTGACCTGCAGTCGCGTCTGGAAGACTCGGCCCGTGGAGCGATACAAGCAGGACTTCATCGAGTTCATGGTCGCGTCGGGGGTTTTGACCTTTGGCGACTTCGTCACCAAGAGCGGGCGCAACACGCCGTACTTCGTGAACACCGGCCGTTACCGCACCGGCGCCCAGATGGAGCGTCTCGGCGAGTTCTACGCCGATGCGATCGAAGCCCAAGTCGACGCATCTGGCCAAGCGCCCGACGCGCTCTTCGGTCCGGCCTACAAGGGCATTCCGCTCGTGGTCACGACTGCCGTTGCCCTCGCCCGCCGGGGCCGGGACATCGCTTTCATGTTCAACCGCAAAGAAGCCAAAGACCACGGCGAAGGTGGCATGCTCGTCGGCCACACGCCGACCGACGGCGAGCGAGTGCTCT
>CALLPT010000008.1 GCA_938015575.1 uncultured Acidimicrobiales bacterium | reverse complement strand
GGGTCGCTCGTGCGGGTGAAGTTCGGCATGGCGGTAATCAGGTCCCACCGATAGGACTTCTTCGACGCAAGCCGCGAGTCCAAGATGGCCACGACGCCTTCGTCGTTGGTCGAGCGGATGAGTCGGCCGGCGCCCTGGGCGAGCAGGGTCGCTGCCCGCGGCAGATCGATCATGCGGAAGGCGTGGCGGCCGGCGAGCTCTCGTCGGGCCGATAGCAGCGGGTCGTCGGGCCGGGGGAATGGCAGCCGATCGATCGTGACCAACGTGAGCGCCGGGCCAGGGACATCGATGCCCTGCCAGAACCCGAGCGTCGCCAGGAGCGAAACCTCGGGCGCCGCCTTGAACGCCTCGATCAGGGCGGGTTTCGGAAGGTCTCGCTGGGTGAGGATCGGGGTGTCCAACTCGTCGTCGAGATACTCGGCGGCGACATCCATCATCCGCCAGCTGGTGAACAACCCCAGGGTTCGTCCGCCCGCTGCGGTGATCAGTTCGGCGAGATGGGCGAGCATCGCGTCTTCGTAGGCATCGGCCCGAGGCTCAGGCAGCTGCGTCGCGCAGTACAGCAGGCCTTTGGCTGGGTAGTCGAAGGGGCTTTCGACATCGAGGCGCGTGTGTTCGTCCTCGGACAAGCCAACCGTTGTCGCCACGGTCGGCGGCAGGGTTGCGCTGGTCATGATGACCGTCTTCTCGTGGGCGTCCTCGAACAAGGTCGGCGCGAGCAGCGCCGAAACGTCGATCGGTGCGACCTGCAGCGTTGGTTCGTTACCGGAGCGCTCGACCCAGAACACGTTCTGGTCGGTGACGGTGCGGGCGCCAACGAGCTCTTCCATCAGCGAGGACCCGGCCTTGATGGCCCGTTCGGCCCGAGCGTCGGCATCGGCGTTCTTGCCCTTGGGCAGGTCGCGGATCTTCTCGACCGCGTTGCTCACCCGATCAAGGGCGACTTCGAGCACGCTGGTGAGTTCGGCCGCCGAGTCTTGGTCAAGGCGCTCGCCGAGCAGGGGCTCGAGCACGTCGGTGATGTCGTCGCCGACATCGCGCAAGCGATCGATGGTGTCACGGTCTTCGAGGATGCGATCAGCGGTCCGGGCAAACCATCGCATGCGAGCGCCGTTGATCGAGAACCCGAAGCTGGAGCTCGCGATGTCTTCGAGCTGATGGGCCTCGTCAATCACGACGACATCGTGTTCGGGAAGCACGACGCCTTCGCTCATCAGGTCGAGCCCGAGCAGATGCGTGTTCACGATGATCACGTCGGATTCGGCGGCCCGGTCGCGGGCCATTTCGGCGAAACAGTTCTCTCCCGAGGGACAGCGCCGGCGACCGGGACATTCGCGGCTGGTGACGCTCATCGCGCTCCAGCTGGATTCGGACGGCTCGAAGTCGAGTTCCGCTCGGTCGCCGGTCATCGACGTGTCGCTGAACTCGAGGAGCTTGTCCAGTTCGTCCTCGTCGTGGGCCGACGTGCCCTCGAGCGAGAGTTGGGCATCGTTGGCGTACTCGTTCACGCGCTGTCGACAGATGTAATTGCTGCGGCCCTTGAGCACCGCAAAGTCGAATCGCCGTTCCAAATTATTCGCAAGGTGGGGGAGTTCGAAGGCGGCGATCTGGTCCTGGAGTGCCTTGGTCGCGGTAGCCACGATGGTGCGCTTGCGTGACAGCACGACGGGCAGCAGATAGGCGAGCGACTTGCCCGTACCCGTTCCGGCTTGGACGATCAGGTGCTTCTCGAGGTCGATCGCTTCGGCGACCGCGCGCAGCATTTCGACTTGTCCGGGACGCTCCTCGCCACCGCCGGATAGGGCTGCGGTCACATGGGCGAGCGCCTCGGCCGCATCATCGACGAGTGGCATCGAGGCGACGCTACTTCTCCCGACACCGCGGTTCGCGGAAGCTGCATGTGGTGTGCGGAACTGGGGGCAGCACCTGCAAGACTCTGGCCATGGCCGACCCGGCAGCATTGGACAGCTTCGACCCGGCCAACGTGCCCAACCACATCGCGATCATCATGGATGGCAACGGTCGCTGGGCGACGGCCCAAGGCCTGCCTCGCACCGAAGGTCACAAGCGCGGCGAAGACGCCTTGTTCGAGGCGGTCGAAGGTTGCCTTGCCGCTGGTGTGAGCTGGATGACCGTCTACGCCTTTTCGACCGAGAACTGGCGACGCCCCAAAGACGAGGTCAAATTTCTCCTCAACTACAGCCGGGGGCTTCTGCGGCGGCGTCGAGATGAATTGAACGACCGCGGCGTGCGCATCCGCTTCGTCGGCCGTCGAGATTGGCGGGTGCCGAACGGTGTCCTCAACGAGATGGACAAGGCCGAATCGCTGACTCGCCACAACGACAAGATGACCCTGGTGATCGCCTTCAACTACGGCGGAAGAGCCGAGATCGTCGACGCGGTGCGGGCGATGGTCGACGAGGGGCTCAAGGGCAAACAGATCACCGAAAAGGCGATTGCCCGCCATCTTTATGACCCCGAGATGCCCGACCCGGAGCTCATGATCCGAACCTCGGGCGAGTCTCGGACCTCGAACTATCTCATGTGGCAGCTCGCCTATAGCGAAATGATCTTCGCCGATGTGCTCTGGCCCGACTTCACCCGGGAGCACATCTACGGCGCCATCGCGGAATATCAGCGCCGCGAGCGTCGTTTCGGTGGCGTCTGAGTGCCGAAGGTTGGCCCATGAGTGAGTCGCGCCCGTCCAAGAACTACCGAACCAAGGCGGTGGTGCTACGCACCTACAAGTCGGGCGAGGCCGACCGGATCGTCGTGCTCATGACCGAGGATCACGGCAAGGTACGCGCCGTGGCCAAAGGGGCACGCAAGTCGAAGCGCCAGGCCGCGCTGCTCGAACCAACGGTGCATCTCGACGCCCAGCTGTATCGCGGCAAGGGCGATCTCGACACCATCACCCAAGTGCAGGCCGTCGATCCGTTCCCGTCGATCCGCGCCGACCTCGACCGGTTCACCCGGGCGGCGTCGTTCATCGAGGCGACCGACCATGTCACCCCTGACCGGGAACCGCACGAGCGGCTCTACCGCATGCTCGTGGGCGCGTTGCGGACCGTGGCGGGGGAGAACCCCACGCTGACCTCAGCAGGCTTCTTCCTCAAACTGCTGGCGCTCGAGGGCCTCGAACCGGTGCTCGATCGTTGCGTTTCCTGCGGGGCAGAAGAACCGCTGGTGTCGTTCGACACCGTGAACTTCGGCACTCGTTGCCAAGACTGTCGATCAGGGATCCCGATCAGCGATGAGGGCATCCGGATTTGCCGCCTCATCCTGACCGGGGGGCTGGCCGCGGCCCTCAAGCTTCCCGACGATCCGGTCCTCGACGACGTCAACCGCCTGGCGGCCTCGATGCTGGAACACCAAATCGAGCGCCCACTCAAGTCCTTGGGCGTGGTGTAGCCGCAACCTTCTGGGGTCGTAGCCAAAACGTTGCAGTGCGGCGGCGCAACGTTTTGGCTGCGACCCGCGGGTGTTGCAAATGACCGGACGGGTGGAGCTGGGCCCTCGTATCCTTGCCGGGTGACTGAGAACGAGAAGTCGGTGTCGCCCGACGAAGTAATGGACAAGATCGTCAACCTGTCGAAACGTCGCGGGTTCGTTTTCCAGTCGGCCGAGATCTACGGCGGAACCCGGTCCACCTATGACTACGGCCCGATCGGCGTGCTGTTGCTGCGCAATGTCAAAGAGGCCTGGTGGCGCACCATGGTCCAGCTGCGTCACGACGTCGTTGGTCTCGACGCCGCGATCATGGGCCCGCCCGCCGTCTTCGAGGCGTCTGGTCACCTGGCGAACTTCTCCGACCCGCTGGTCGAATGCCGCGAGTGCAATACGCGCCATCGCGAGGACCAGCTCGAAGACCCCGACGTATGCCCAACGTGCGGCAACACCGGCACCTTCACCGAGGCCCGCGAGTTCAACCTGATGTTCAAGACGACTGCCGGTCCCGTCGAGGGCGCGGGCAGCGACGTCTACCTGCGACCCGAAACCGCCCAAGGCATGTTCACGAATTTCATGAACGTGCAGAACACGACCCGCAAGAAACCGCCGTTCGGTATCGCCCAAATCGGCAAGAGCTTCCGCAACGAAATCACGCCGCGGAACTGGGTGTTCCGCACCCGCGAGTTCGAGCAGATGGAGATGGAGTACTTCGTGCCGCCCGACGAGGCGCAGAAGTGGTACGAGTACTGGCGCCAAGAACGCTACGACTGGTACGTCGACTTGGGCATCCCCGAGTCGATGCTGCGCATGCGCGACCACGACGAAGACGAACTGTCGCACTACTCGTCGGGTACCGCCGACGTCGAGTTCTTGTTCCCGTGGGGTTGGGGCGAGCTCGAAGGCATCGCCAACCGTGGCAACTTCGACCTGTCGCAGCACGCCGAGCACTCCGGTGCGCGCATCGAGTACTTCGATCAGGCCAACAACGAGCGCTACATCCCCCACGTGATCGAACCAGCCGCTGGTGCGACACGCGCCATGATGGCGTTCTTGATCGCGGCCTACGACGAAGAGGTCGTCAACGACGAGACACGAACCGTGCTTCGCCTCGATCCGCGTCTGGCGCCATACCAGGTCGCTGTGCTGCCACTGTCGAAGAAGGACGACCTGATC
>CALLPT010000007.1 GCA_938015575.1 uncultured Acidimicrobiales bacterium | reverse complement strand
GCCGTGACCGGCCTCGGTCCAGAGCTCTTTCGGTTTGCGGCCGACGTTGTTCGCGATGACCGCGTTCGCCGCATCGAGGATGGTCTGGGAACTGCGGTAGTTCTGCTCGAGCAAGATGACGGTGGTGTCGGGGAAGCGGTGCTCGAACTCGATGATGTTGCGGATGTCGGCGCTGCGGAATGCGTAGATCGACTGGTCTTGGTCGCCGACCACACACACGTTGCGGTGCTCGCCGCTGAGCAGCATGACCAATTCGTTCTGCACCGGGTTGGTGTCTTGGTATTCGTCGACCAAGACGTGGCGGAACCGCCTGCGGTAGTGCTCGAGCACGTCGGGGTGCTTCTGGAGCAATTCGACCGTGACCCCGAGGAGGTCGTCGAAGTCCATGGCGCCCGCTTGCAGGAGTCGACGCTGGTATTCGTCGTACACATCGGCGATCTTGCGCTCGAAGATGGTCTGCGCCCGCTCGCGATAGGCGTAGGGGTTGACGAGCTCGTTCTTGGCCGCGGAGATCGCGGCATGGATCGACCGAGGCGGGAAACGCTTCGCTCGTCGAGTCGGCTCGAGCTGCATTCGGACCGATCGACCTGTTCTTCTCGAACGCTGGCTACGGCGCCCCTGGCGGTCTCGACCTAAGCAACGACTCATGGCAGCGCATGATGGACGTGCATATGACGTCACACCTGACTGTCGCTCGAGCACTCGTGCCCGGCATGGTGGCTCGAGGCGAGGGTTACCTGTTCAGCACCGCGTCGGCCGCAGGCCTGCTCACCCAAATGGACTCGGGCCCCTATGCCGTATCGAAATCTGCGGCGATCGCGTTCGCCGAATGGATCTCCATCAACTACGGAGAACGGGGCGTCAAGGTCTCGGTGCTGTGCCCCCAAGCAGTACGCACGAACATCATCGGCGACGACATCACCGTATGGGAACGACGCTCACGCAGTGGCCAGGCCAGCCAAGACGGGGTACTCGAGCCCGAAGACGTCGCCGACATGGTCGTTGAAACCATACGCAACGAGAACTTCCTGCTCCTCCCCCACGAACAAGTTGCGACCTACATGGAACGCAAAGCCGGCGACCCAGATCGCTGGATCGCCGGTATGCAACGCTTCCGCTCCAAACTCGAAGCTGCTGGCGCCTACGTCGTCGAGTAGTCCGCCTTTCATCGCTCCGCTCGAAACGCTGGCTTCAACCCTCCAAAACTACGGTCCTCCCAGGACAACCGTCATCGAGCAGTCCGCCTTTCATCGCTCCGCTCGAAAACGCCTACTTGAAGATCTGGGGGGCGCCGAGCTTGGCGTGGATCTGGTTGGCGACCTGCGGGTTCATGCGAAGACCCTCAGCGATCGTGCCCAGGTACTGGGCCTCTTGCTGAGTGTCGAGCTTCATGCCCATCACCGAGAACGCGTACACCTGCTCGACCATGTCATCAGGCACCGACGCCACGAACGCCTTGATGTCGAGCGGCGCCTGCAGCTCCTGCTCGAGGAACTGTGCCTCGGCCCGGTCGACTTCGCCCAGCCGGCCAACGATGTTCTTGATCTCCGACTGATCGATCTTGCCATCGGCCTTGGCGGCGTTGCACATGGCCTTGATCAGCAGGACGGCATCATTCTCTTCCTTGGGCTCGGGACGACGAGCGGGTGCCCCGCCGCCGGCCAAGCCGCCGAGCAACGCGCCCAAACCGCCGCCACCCGACGAGGCACCGCCACCGCCTGCGCCACCCAGCATTCCGGCGAGCGCGCCCAGGCCTCCAGCCCCGCCGCCCGAAGAGCCACCGCCGCCGAGCATGCCGGCGAGTGCGCCCAGGCCGCCACCTCCGCCCCCGCCACCTCCACCGAGCAGGCTTCCGAGGACATTGCCCCCGGTTGCGTTGTTGCCCATGAGGGATCCGAGCAGCTTGATGGCATCCATGTACGTGGCCTTTCGTTGTGGACCGTTCAGCTAACGGCCCGCTGTGTGAACCAGACGACGCAGCGACCTATTCCGTCGCGGTGGAATAGGTCACTACACCGGGATGGTTCAATCGAGCTGGCGAAGTGCGTCTTCGATGCCCTTGTGAAAGGTCGGGTACGCATACATCATCGATCGCAGCGTCTCGATCGGAATCTCGGCATGGACGGCGAGTGACAGCAAGCCGAGCACCTCGCCGCCGTGGGGACCTGCCGAGGTCGCCCCGACCAGCACGCCTCGGGCCCGATCGGCGACCAGCTTGATCACGCCGTGGTTGCCGACGCCGTGGAGCCAACCGCGGGCGGTGTGTGCAACCCGCTGAACGGCGACGTCAACGGCGATGCCTCGATCCCTGGCCTCGGCCTCGGTGAGCCCGACGGAACCGACCTCGGGGTCGGCAAACGTCACCGCCGAGAGCGCGTCGAGATTCAGCTCGACCGGCGGGCGCCCCAGGATGTCGGCAACCACCACGTCTGCCTGACGCAGGGCCAGATGGGTGAACTGCCCGTCACCTGCGATGTCGCCCACCGCCCAGATCCCCGGCTGTACCCGCTGGTGCTCGGTTGTCTCCAAGAACCGCGTGTCGGGGTCGATGCCGACGTTCGCGACGCCGAGCGAGGCGAGCGCGGTTTGTCGACCGACGGCCACCAGAAGCGCGTCGGCCTCGATCACCGTTGCGTCGGCGAGCTCAACCGAGAAGCGTTCGTCGTCGTAGGCCACCGACGAGGCGAACTGGCCGACGAAGACGTCGATGCCTTCCGCAGCGAACGCTTCGGCGACGATTTCGCTCGCTTCGGGCTCATTTCGGGGAAGCAGCCGGTCAGCTCCTTCGATCAAGGTGACCCGGACGCCGAAGCGTGACATGACTTGGGCCAGCTCAGAACCAATAGGCCCACCGCCGAGCACAATCAGCGACTCGGGGAGATCCTTGATCTCCATGACCTCGTGATTGGTCCAGAACGGGGTGTCAGCCAATCCGGGAATCGGCGGAACGGCCGCGAGGGTGCCGGTGGCGACCACGATTCCCGTCCGAGCGGTCCAGGTTTCGCCATGTACTTCGACCTGACCGGGGCCAACGATGGTTGCCCGGCCGCGAATGAAATGGCCGCCCTTGCCCACGAAACGATCGACGGCGACCGTGTCGTCCCAGTTGTCGGTGGCTTGCTCTCGGATCCGGGCCGCGACCGGCGCCCAGGCCGGCGACGTCGTCGAGGCACCAGCGAGTGTGTTCACGCGCCGGCTCTCTTCGAGCAGGTTGGCGGCCCGGATCATCATCTTCGACGGGATGCACCCCCAGTAGGGGCACTCGCCGCCAACGAGGCCCGCTTCGATGCCGACGACGACGAGACCGGCCTCGGCGAGTTGGCCGCCGACGGATTCTCCGCCGGGCCCCATGCCGACGACGATGACGTCGGCCTCGTGGTTAGCCAGATCAGCGGCCTTGGATGCGGGCGTGGATGCAGATGGTGCAGTCATGCAATCGAAACCACCGCCGCACCACCCGGACTTCGCGGATTGTCACAAGTGGGACAGTGTCCGCCGTCGAAGCTCGCTAGATGGTGCCGACGAGGGCTCGAAGGCCGGCAGCATCGAGGATGCGAATGCGTCGGTATTGCTTCTCAATCAGGCCTCGGCGCTCGAGGTTCGCGAGACTGCGGGCGACGCTCTGGCGTCGTGAGCCAAGCAGCTGCGAGATGACCTGCTGGCTGACATGGACTTGTTGCTCGTCGTCGACGAGGTGCAGCAACATCGAGGCCAGCTGATAGTCGAGCGGACCGGCGAGCAGCTCTTCGAGGCGATCCTGCGCGGTGGCGAGGCGGGCGGCGAGTGCCGCCATCCAGCGCATCGCCACCCGAGGTCGTTGCATCATGAGAGCGATGAGGTCCTGGCCCGACATGACCAGCACGTTCGCGTCGCTCAAGACGACGGCATCAACGGGCGCGGTCTCGCCGATCAGCTGACCGACGTCACCGAAGACATCGCCGGGTTCGAGCAGATTCAAGAACGCGGTCCGATCGGCGTTCGGCCGGGCAAGCGCGACCGTCCCACATTCGAGCACGAAGATGTCCTGCAGATCCTCGTGACGCGTAAACAGCACGTCGCCGTTGACGGCCTTGCGCACCGTCATGATCGACGCAAGCGCGGCGACGTCATCGGCCGACATGGGTGCGATAGCGGCGACGCCAGCGTGCGTCGTACCGAGGTGCTTGGCGAGCCATCGATGGCGTGCGTCTTCGGTCATCTCAGGTCACGAGGAAGTCGATGATGTGTGACCATGCGGTGCGGTCTTGGCGCAGGAAGAAGTGGCCACCTTCGAACGAAGCGACTTCGGCGCCGTGAATACGCTGGGCGAGCGCACGCGAATTCGCGACCGGGGCAACATCGTCGTACTCGCCGCAGGCAATGAATGTGTCCGCCTGGATCTTGTCGAGCCGATCCCACGTGTCGTGGTGGCGGCGCGCTTCGATCTGTTGCAGAAGTCCCTTGGGCGGCGTAGCCGGACGAGGTCGTTCTCGAAACGAACGCAGCAGCTGGGCTTCGATCACCACGTCGGTGGTCGCCCGGTTGTCCCAGCGGTAGATCATGTCTTCCATGTCGTCGCCGCGCTCGTAGAAGTCGTGGAGCGGGTACGAGGCACCTCCCGCGCCACCGCTCGACGTACAGCACAGCACCAGGCTCACGATCCGCCGACCTGCTTCGATGGCAACCTCTTGGGCGACCATGCCACCGAACGAGACGCCGAGCAGGTCGAACTCACCGATGCCTTCGGCGTCGCACAGTGCGAGGACATCGAGAGCGAAGTCCGCCATCGTGGGCTGGTAGTCCGGATCCTGTTGGGTTGAGCGCCCCAGGCATCGGTGGTCGAGGGTGAGAACCTCGACCTGGCTGGCGAGAGGCCACTCGAGTGCGTTCGGCCGGTGGCGGAGATCGCTTCCGGTGCCGTTGAGCACAACGAGCGGACGCCCGGTCACCGAAGTGGTGGCCCCACCTCGCGCCATGCAAAGCGTGACGCCCCGGTCGGGAAGATCAACAAACCGAGTCGCGTCGGTCCCCTCGCTCACCCGCACAGTCTCGCACGGGTGGGCACATCGTCCTGTCGTTCGAGCCAACGCAATCGCACTACCTAGACTGGCGACATGCCGCACCTGCCGCCTGACGATCTCGACGTCGTTGACCACATTCAACAGACTCGGGACAGCTACAGCCAGTTGGGCTACGAGCCGTACCGGTGGGCGCTCGAAACCGAGCCTGCGCCGTTCGTGGCGCCGACGAAACCGCTCGCTGATTCACGCGTGGCGTTGGTTGGCTCCGGCGGCGTCTATCACGTCGGGCAGGTGGCCTTTCATCACAAAGATGACACCTCGCATCGCCGCATTCCCGTCGACGCCGACGTCGCCGATCTGCGGACAAGCCACTTCGCCTATGACATGACGAGTGCACGGGTAGACCCCAACGTGGTGTTCCCGATCGGCCCATTGCGCAGGCTCGTCGACCAAGGCGAAATCGGTGAGCTCGCACCCAATGCGCTCGCTTTTATGGGCGGCATCTATTCGCAACGTCGCCTGCGCGAAGAGCTGATCCCCGCGCTGGTTGCCGACCTCGAGGAGATGGAACCCGACGTTGTCCTCCTCGTGCCCGTTTGACCGGTCTGCCATCAGTCCGTGGGACTGATCGCGCGCCACCTCGAAGGTCTCGGCTACCCGACAACCTCGCTGTCATCGGCTTGGTCGATCACGGCGAGCGCGAACCCGCCGCGGGCCGCCTTCGTCAACTATCCGCTCGGCCACACTGCGGGTCGACCGAATCAGCTCGACGAGCAGACCGACATCGTTCGTTCCGCACTCGGTCTCTTACACACCGCCGCGGGGCCAGGCGAGATCGTGCCGCTTCCGCACACGTGGCCGGAGCCGTGGCGGGCCAAGGCCCGCTCGCTGAGCGACAATCGCACTGAGCGCCATGACACACCGCAGTACCAGCGACCCGAGGACGAACTCGCGGTCACGACCTGATATCGCCGGTCGGGCGTGCGCGGCGACCGACCACGAGTCAGCCATGATTAGTGCTGCGGGCAGGTGGGACTGCCCGGCGGAGAGGAATCAGCGTGAGTCAACCGTTCGAGTGGCATCTGCCGCCAGAGGAGCCGCCGTCGCGCGGCCCGTCGCGCACGACCGTGTTGGCAGTGCTGGCGGCGCTTGTCCTGGGCGCCGGGATCGCCACCGGCACCTTCCTCTTCCTGGACAGAGCCGCTGACGAAACATCCGCCGAGGTCGCGACCTATCTCCCGGTCATGGGCGAACCGGTCAAGCCGGTGTTCGAACCGGTGAGCGACGAAGGCGCCAATCCCTTCTTTCCCCTCGATGTCCAGCTCGCAGGCTTCGAACTCGAAACCGGTGAAACGGTCGACGCAACCGATGTCGCGCAAGGCCTTTTCGGCGGCACAGCCGAAGAAACCTGTGACCCTGAGCGACTGATCCGACACCTTGTCGAACATCCCGATCAGGGCCGGGCGTGGGCCGCGGTCCAAGGGATCACGTTCGCGGAACTTCCCGACTACATCCGCAGCCTCGAGGTTCGCGTGCTCGCTGCTGACGCGATCGTCCTGAATCACGGGTTCGACCCAGCAAGCGGGGCAGCGTACGAAGTGCTCTCGACGCTCGAAGCCGGCACCGCAGTGCTGATCGACTCGAACGGTGACATCCGGACCCGCTGCTATTGCGGCAACCCGATCAGGCCGGCGCCGCCGGTCAACGAACCGCCGCGCTGTGTTGTCATTCCGTCGCTGGTCGCGACCGAACCAGGGTCGGGTCGTCAACGCACGATGCTCCGCGACGCCCGCGCAACGGGCCGCATTGCCGATGTCGACGGCACCACCTGGGTCGAGATCAACTCGGCCGATGGCGCAGGGGTGCCGGGATGGACGCCAGCCGGCAACCTGGTCGAGGGCTATTGCGCACCGGCCACGACCAACGTCGAACGGTGCACGGCCCCGGGTGGCGCCGACGTGTTCGCAGCGGCTGAGGGCGCCGGCGTCATCGGCCGCCTCGGCGGCGAGGTACGCACGGCCGAGACAACCGTCGATGCCTCAGCGACCATCGAGCTGGTCGGCGGCTCGGCAGACGGCATCGTCGAGAACGGCCGCGTGCTCGTCGCCTTCAGCCGTCCGTACCCTTCGACGGCCGAATCGGGCTGGGTCGATCTCGGTGCGCTGACCGACTCCGGCTGCACCACGACCACGGCTTGCATCCGCACCGACGGTCCGGTCACCGACCGAGCCGGCGGACTGCCGATCACGGCTCCGGGCACCTATCGCGTCGCCTTCACCGGACACTTTGGCGGCGATCCGGTGACGAGTACCGAAGTCCTTCTCGTCGACGACGGCGGTGCCGGTTGGATCGCCAACTTCTACACGCCAGTTCCCGAAACGGACTGTGGCGAGGTTCCCGACGACGGCACCGGCCGTCGCTGCGCGGCACCGAGCGGCGAGCAACCGATCTACCGAACGGCTGCCGCCGACAGCGCCGACGAGTCCAACGTGCTCGGCATCATCGGCGCCGCACCTGTCGAGGTGCTCGACGCGACGGCCACCGGCGGACTCGTGCGCGTCCGCATCGGCGGCAACGGCCCCGAGGGATGGATCGATGAGACCATGCTCGCTCCTCCCTTCAGCCGCTGCGGCCCGATCGGTGGCGCGTGCATGAATCTCGAGGGCGATGTGCACGCCACCTGGCAAGACGGTGATGACACGATCTACCGCGGCGACGGGACACGAGCCGCCTTTGTCGAACTGTTCCACATTGCGCTTTACACGCCGGGGCCGCCCGACGATCTCACCGCGCCGGTCGTCATCAACGGCGAGCCCGGCTGGGTTCGCCCTGGCCTCAGCATGCGTAGCGTTCCCCGCCTTGGCTGCGACCGGCCCTCCGCGTGCGCCGACCAAGCGGCAGTGAACACGCCGAGCCGCACCGCTCCGGCGACCGTCGACTGTTGTGTCACCGGGCGAATCTTCGATGCCGCCACTGGCGCAACCATCGACGAGTTCGACACGGCGACGATCCTTCCGCTCGGCTACGAGTACGACCAGCCGTTCACGAGTACCACGATGGCGGTGCTGCATCCCGCGGTCGAGCCGTATGCCCACGTTGACCGCGCCAGTGTCTTGTCCCCCGACCGCTGTTCGCCTGCCTCCATCTGTATGACGCGGCCGGTCGCCGGAAGCGGACCGGCAACACAAATTTCGTGTCTCGGGTCCGGTCCCGTGGCGCCAGCCGTCGAGCCGACCGTGACACCTGAGCCCACGACTGCGCCGACAACAGCCCCGGAACCAACCGCTACGCCCCAGGTTGAGCCGACCGCGACGCCAACGCCGGCGGCGACCGCAACCCCGGCGCCCGCGACGACCCCGACCCCGGCACCGAGTGCGACGCCGGAGCCGAGCCCAACGCCGAGCTGCCCGGACAATGACGGTGATGGCGTTTGCAATAGCGACGACAATTGCCCGAACGATCCCAACCCGGGCCAAGAGAACGTCGACGGGCAGTTCCTGCACGATGTTGGCGGCGACGCGTGCGACACCTGCATCGACATCGACGGCGACCTGGCGTGTGGCGATGTCGACAATTGCCCCGAGGTCGTGAACTACGACCAAATCGACCGCGACGAAGACGGCGTCGGCGACGCCTGTGATCCGTGTGCCGATGACCCAACGGTCTCGACCGGCATCGATGGCTGCATCCCGAATCCGGGAACCGGACCTGACTGCAGCGACAAGCAGATGTACATCGGCATGCCCGAAGGGCAGGCCATCACCACGGCGACGAATTGCGGTCTCGCAACGGCGGTAACGCGCCGTGACGGACTGGCCTATGACCGAGACGAACCAGGTCGACTGAACTTCTGGGTCGACAATGGCATCGTCGTCGTCGTCGACGGCGCCCTCTAAGCCAGCCAGATGGCGGAGCTAGCGATGCGTGGATTCGGACCGTCGCGACCGGGCGCGTAACCACTCGGCGACATTGACCACCACCAGTGCCCCGGCGGCAGCCAACAGGAGGCCCCCGAGCACGTAGTGGGTGATCGACAAGACCGGCTGCAGCGCGACCGCGACGACAAGCACGACCCCGATCGCCAGCGAAACGACGCGGATCGCGGCCTGGAAGCGGCGGCGCAGCAGCTGCTCGATCACGCCGACGGCGACAATCGCGATGAGCGTCGTGAGAATCACGGGCAGGCGCTCGATAAGTAGCGACGCGCCAAGTGCACCCATGATCAGCGGAATGCTCAGCATCGCCCAAAGCGTGAGCAGCCCATTGGCGGCGACGCCCTCGGCGAGCCGTTCGAGTGGGCGTTCCAGGTGGTCGCGGATACCAATCGTCGGCAGTTGTCCTGCCGCGACCCGGTTGCGTAGACCCCGCAGTTCCGACTTCTGCCGCAGGAGCTCGGACAGGGCCTTGCTCTCGCGCTCATTGCGACGGTCCGGGTTCGCCTGAGCGACCAGCGGAAGCAGACGTCCCTTTTCGCGAATCTGTTCGTCGAGGTCGAAGATCGTGCGATCGATCTTCTCGAGGTTGACGCGGCTACGCATCGCCGACGGAGGCAGCGTGCCATGCAGACCGGCATAGCCAAGTGGGTCGGCCCAGGACAGCCGGACTTCGCCGCGGCGATCAAACTTGGGGCCCGCTGGTCCGCGTTCGACATGGAGTGGATCGCCGACATCGACGCCCCAAAGGCCTCGAAAGTCCTCGCACCAGGCAAGCCCGGTCATTGACGCAACCGTCGCGTCTTCGAGACGGCGGCCGTCACCGCGGGCGTAGTCGACGAACGGGATACCGACCGCTGGCCCGATCCCTCGGCGTGCATCACCGGCGGTACCGGCGAGGCGGCGGCCGAAATGCTGCATCCAGGCCAGCCAACGCAGCCCGGGAAGATCGAATCGACTCACATAGTCACCGGCACTGAAGAACAGCGCGTGCGATCCGGCCCCGGCGTGCAGGACCGGTCGATCGCCCTCTCGGAGCAACTCCGGGTCCGTCCAATGTCGCCGCAGGTCGGCACCCGCATACTCGTGGTTCGAGGTCGCCACCCACTGCGGGGTGTGATCGTTCGGATCGCAGAAGACCCAGGCTTGTTCCCAGTCGCCTTCGTGATCGTTCATGCCCCGATAGCCAGAGCGCCAGTCGTTCATCGCGTAGAACCAGGCGTAATGGAGCACGAGCCACTCCCCCGCCAACACGGCCCGGCTGTAGCAGGTCGGGTCGGTGTCGAGCTGTTTGCGGCGAATCTTGCGCTCGGCTGCGACAGCAGAAGCTTTGGGCGTGGTCGGTCGGAGGATCACGAGAACCAGGAACAGGGCATCCACGATGCGGCCGAAGAGGCCCACAAGACCGAGGCGTGGGGAAACGAGGCGCCGGGCGGTGCGGCCGACTTCTTCGGTGAACATGTCCCGTCGTTCTTCGGGGGTCACGAACCGAAGATGGGTTTCGGGTCCCCAGCGGTGGTCGAGGTCATCAGCCAACGGTCGGCTCAAGATCTTGTCGTCGCCGTGCCAGAGCTCGCATCCCTCGAGATAGCTCTCGACCGAGATCGGATAGAAGCGCTCTCGTTGATCAAAGGCCAAGATCGGTTGGTGTTTGCGCAGCAAGGCGTCGTCGGCTTGCGCCCCAAGAGGCGATGGACGGACGCTCGTCACCAACGCCATCTCAGCCGACCCGGTCTCCGGGGTGTGCGACGTGTCCACACCGAGCAGTATCGCCGCCGAACCTGCGAACAGCGTTGCCGCAGGGGTGACCTCTCGATCCGGCTTCCATCATCAGAAGATCAGACCGATGCCGAGGTGGAAGGACGCGAGATACAACATCGTCCCTGACACCGACGACCAGCCGGCGACTCGGGCAGACACTCCGTAGGACCCGGCCACGGCCAGGTACTTCCCGTTGGGTCGAAAGAACAGGACCGTCCCCGCCTTGACCCCGTGGTTGCAGAGCCAGCGGCATAGCGCGTCGGTCCAGCGAACGAACGCCCTCGCGACCCGCATTCGCACCAGCGAGCGCGGTCGGCGACCCGACGATGAACGATCGCGTGGGAAGCGACGTCCGAGGATGAAATACGACGCGTCGGTCATCGCCAAGCGGAGCGTCCCGGCGAGCACGAAGGGCACGAGCGCGACCGAGTCGACGGCGAGCGCGACAAAGAGCGCGCGGGGCGCCAACAGCATCAGAACAAACGGGTGATCGGTGAGAAAGGGAGCCAGCGCAGTGCCACCCCACCCGACCAGGCTCCAGATCAGAATCCAAACGCCATGCCCGCCCGAGGCCGCGAGCCAGCCGCGGAGATGACCGATGCGTTCCCCAACCGACCGCGGAGCAACAGGAGCTGGCTCGCTCAACGTCGGCAGTGGCGGTCCATGCAGGATCTGTCCGGCGCTCGGCACGACCGTGGCGATGGCGGCCATCAGCGGCCGGCCACGGGCCCGCTCATAGCGGGCTGTCGTTCGCGGACAATCACGTGGTGAGATTCGGCATCTGGCACCCGGACATGAGGTAGACGGGAGGTTTTTCCCGCTAGCCCTGCGGGCCGAGTGGCTCGCCCAACGGGCGATCGTGGTTCATGCGAAGATGAGTCCATGGCAACTCTTGGTATGCGGCACGCCGTGCTCTGGGTCCGGGATCCGGTTGCGTCGGCCCGTTTCTACGAACAGGCGCTCGGACTCGAAAGCAAGGTCGAAGGGGACTCCGCCGTCTTCCTGTCGTCGCCCGCTTCGGACACCGACCACGACCTCGGCCTGTTCCGCGCCACGAGCGCTCCGGCCGCCGAGCGTGGCGTCGGCTTGTACCACATCGCCTGGGAGGTCGGCACACTCGCCGAGCTCGCCGAGGCAAAGGAGCGCCTCGTCGCCCTGGGCGCCTACGTGGGCGAGAACGACCACGGAACTTCCAAGTCGCTCTATTGCAAGGATCTCGACGGCATCGAGTTCGAGGTGATGTGGGAAGTACCGCTCGAACTCGTCGACCCGGATGCTCCAACTGGACGTCCCCTTGACCTCGAAGGCGACATGGCTCGGTGGGGTCCCGACCGGGCGGGCCGAGGGCTTCGCGGCTAGACCAAACCAGCACGCAGCAGTTCACGCTCGTCTGGATCGTGCCCAGCCCGCTGTGAGCACTACCATGCGTCGCTGCGGCGACACATGGCCATTTGTCGAACGAGCGGTCTCGGCCGCAACGCTCGACGACGAGGCCGTTACGGAAACGTGAGGATGCTGGGGATGGCCGAACGTGTATTGAACGCGGGAGACATACTCTTCGAGATCGGCGACGAGGGCGAGACGGTGTGCATCGTCGTCGAAGGAACCTTCGACGTCATCACGCCAACAGCGAGCGGGAACGAGCTCATCATCGGCCAGCTCGGCCAAGACGATGTCGTCGGCGAGATCACCGCAGTCATCGGCGGGCAGCGTTCGGCGACCGTACGAGCGACATCGCCCGCTCGTGTGCTCGAATTCGACAGCGCCGGGTTCGAAGGCTGGCTCGAGCAGCATCCGGTGCGAGCGGACCAGATCGCCGCCGATGCCCGACGTCGTATGGATCGCACGCGTGTGGCAAGCGTGGTCGCTGAACTGGTCGGCCCCGGTAACCCCGAGCTCGTCGCGCAGATGACCGAGGCGGTCGATTGGGTGACGATCGAAGCGGGCCGGGCGTTGTTCGAACAGGGCGATGTCGCCGATGCCGCCTACATCCTGGTCGGCGGCCAGATGCGGGTCATCGCTCGAGACGACGAGGACCAGGTCACGCTCGACACCCGTATCGGGCGCGGGGATCTGATCGGCGAGATGGGGGTCATCGAACAGGCCCCTCGGATGGCCACGGCGCAGGCGATCCGCGATTGCACACTTGCACGCATCCCCAAGACCAGCTTTGAGCAACTGACCGCCGCGCATCCGGCGCTCATGCTTCCGCTGGTGCGCAAGGTCATTGCCCGTGTCGGTGACCGGGGTCGTCGCAAGGCCCACGCCGGCAACATCGCCGTGATCGTGACCTCGCCACGGGCGGGCGACGACATCGTCGACATCATGGCTGACGAGATCGCTCGCTTTGGTCCAAGCCTGCATCTCGACACCGAGCGAGTCGCCCGCTTCCTCAACCGACGCGACATCGCCTATGCGGCTCGGGGCACCGCCGCCGACGCTCGCCTGATCGAATTTCTGCACGAAGTCGATGTCGCCCATCGTTGGGTTTTGCTCGAGTGCGACGCTCCCGACTCAGACTGGACACGGCGGGCGCTGCGGTCAGCCGATCGTGTGCTCGTTGTCGCCTCCGCCTCGCCCGATGCGGCTGAGCGCGCCGCGATCGCGACGGTTCGTTCGACCGTGGAAGCCACCGGCGACTATGAGCTGTGGGTCGCCCAGGTGAACCCCGACACCGACGCAAACCCGAGCGGATCGTCGGCCCTGCGCACACTCGCCGGGGGCCAACGGATCCTGCACCTCAAGGAGCGCCAAGAGCGCAGCACACGACGGGTCGCACGGCTCGTCAGCGGCAACGGAACCGGCATCGCGTTCAGCGGTGGTGGCGCTCGCTCCTACGGTCAGATCGGCGCGCTCAAGGCGCTCCGCGAGGTGGGCATCGACCCCGACGCCGTTGCCGGTACCTCGATGGGCTCGGTGATCGCTGCGTTCACCGCCCTCGTCGACGACATCGACCGGGCGGTTGCCCATGCGGATCGCGAGTTCACCGGCATCAAGCTGCTCGACTACACGCTTCCGCTGACCTCGATCTTCGAGGCGAAGCGCATGACCGAGCGCATGGAGAACGTGTTCGGTGGTCTCGAAGTCGAAGACACCATGATCCCGTTTCTGTGCCTGTCCACGAACCTGACCAAGGCCACCCTGGTCGAGCATCGGCGCGGCGACTTGGTGCATGCGCTGCGAGCCAGCGTGTCCCTGCCCGGCGTGTTCCCACCGGTGCCGCACGACGGCGATCTGCTCGTCGATGGCGGCGTCCTCGAGAACCTTCCGGCACGGCCCCTGCGCGAGGACCCTGGCATCTCGACGGTGATCGCGATCGATGTCGCGCCGCCCGATGGGCCGCGGGCCAAAGCCGAGTTCGGCCATTCGTTGTCGGGCTTTGAGATTCTCAAGCAACGGGCACGGCGCCAGCGATTCCCCCATCCCCCGATCGCGACCACCGTGATCGCGTCGATGCTGGTCGGGTCGTCCCAAGCCCGCATCAACGCGTTGCACAACGACGACATCGACCTGTACGTCTCACTCAACTTGTCCGGCGTGAAGCTGCTCGACTTCGACGCGCTACAGCCTGCGATTGAGCGGGGCTACGAAGACGCGGTGCCCCAGCTCAGGGCGTGGCTCGAAGCAACGGAGTCCTGAACCCGCTCAGCCCAAGGCGTTTCGCCACGGCGTGACGTCGAGGCCCGGATAGTGACGGGCCAACGCGTCGATCACCTCGGCGGTGTAGAAGTCGTGGCCCGGTCGAGGAATCCCGAACAAGGCCAGCTCTTCGGGTGTCGAACCTTCGACGAATTCGATCCAAGCCGGCAAGCTCACGAGCGGCTGATGGGCGTCGAAGCCGATCCAGTCGACGGCCGCCGGGCGAAACGC
>CALLPT010000006.1 GCA_938015575.1 uncultured Acidimicrobiales bacterium | reverse complement strand
TTTCTGTGCGTTGCGATGGCGAGACTCGCGCACGAAGAAGGCATGCATCTCGACGTCGCGACGATGGGGGAGTTGCATGTCGCCGACGTGGCCGGAGTTCCGGCGAGCGCCTGTGTGCTCCACGGAAACAACAAGTCGATCGACGAGCTGCGCGTTGCCATGGCGCGTGGCGTGGGCCGGATCGTTGTTGACAGTTTCGATGAGCTCGATCGCATCGACATGGTGCACGCGGAGACCGGTCACGTTGCCCAGGCGCTCCTTCGCATCACGCCGGGCGTCGAGGCTCACACACACGAGTTCATCTCGACCGGCCAAGACGACTCGAAGTTCGGCTTCACCGTCTCGACCGGCGTGGCCGAGCGTGCGATCGAGCGAGCGACCGCGTCGCCGGCGATCGACCTGCACGGCATCCACGCCCACATCGGCTCGCAGGTTTTTGCGATCGAATCGCTTCGGGAGTCGGCTCGTATTCTCGGCGAGATCGCCAACAACTATGGGCTTCCCGAACTGTCGGTCGGCGGCGGATTGGGCGTCGCGTACGTCACCGGCGAAGAAGGCCTGACAATCTCGCAATGGGGCAAGGCCGTGCTCGAAGGCGCCCGGGCGAGTGGCGCCGAGGTGCGCATCACCGCCGAGCCAGGGCGCGCCATCGTGGCCACCGCTGGCATGACCGTCTACACCGTCGGCACGATCAAGCACCTCGAGGGCATCCGTACCTATGTCGCCGTCGACGGGGGCATGAGCGACAACCCGCGGCCGGTGCTGTACGACTCGGGTTACGAGTGCATGGTCCCGACCCGAGCCGGCGCTGACCGCGACCTTGCCGTGCGGGTCGTCGGCAAGCACTGCGAGTCAGGCGACATCGTGGTGCGCGAGGGGCACTTGCCGGGCGATCTCGCCGTCGGCGATCTGCTGGTCACCCCCGTGACGGGGGCCTACGGCCACTCGCTTGCCTCGAACTACAACAAGGTCGCTCGCCCCGCCGTGGTCTTCGTACGCAACGGCGAGGCTCGTGTTGTCGTCCGCCGCGAGACCCTCGACGATCTCGTCCGCCTCGACGTCATCTGACCAACCGCAGCAGTTGCGGGTGTCAGAGAAGTGCAACGGCAGGGGAATCCGGCAAGCGAGCGCAGTCAGCGGCGATAACTTGTCGGGATGACCGCATCGGTACGTATCGGCCTTTTGGGGATGGGCAATGTCGGCGGGGCACTCGTCGAACTGCTTCAGGAACAGCACAGCGACATCGCTGCATTGACTGGACTCGATCTCGCCATCACCCGCATCGCCGTGCGCGACGCGTCGAAGCCTCGTGGCGAGCTCTACGGCGCCGAACTCACCGACAACGTCGCCGCGGTGATCGACGCCGACGACGTCGACCTTGTGGTCGAGCTCGTCGGTGGCGTCGACCTGGCCCGCGACTGGGTCGCCCGCTCGCTCCAAGCCGGCAAGTCCGTGGTCACCGGCAACAAGGCGCTCTTGGCCGCGCACGGTCGCGAACTCATGGACCTGGCCGGCGAGCACAACGTCGAGCTGCTGTTCGAAGCGTCGGTCGCCGGTGGCATCCCGCTCATGCGGGCACTGCAGAAGTCGCTTCGCGGGGAACCCATCGAGCGGGTGATGGGCATCGTCAACGGCACTACCAACTACATGTTGTCGAAGATGACCGAGGACGGCGCTGACTACGCCGAGGTCCTGGCCGAGGCCCAAGCGCTTGGGTACGCCGAAGCCGATCCCACCGCCGACGTCGAGGGTCACGATGCCCAAGCAAAGGCGGCGATTATTGCCAGCGTCGCCTTCGGCGCTTCGGTCACCGATGCCGACGTGCCGGTCCAGGGCATCAGTGGCGTCACCGCCGAGGACATCGCCAACGCAGCCCGACTCGGTTACGTCATCAAGCTCTTGGCCGTCGTGGAACGGTCCGGTGACGAGGTCGCCGCACGCGTCCACCCGACGATGGTTCCGACCTCGCACCCGTTGGCGACGGTGCGCGGCAGTTTCAACGCCGTGTTCATCGAAGGTGGCGCCGTGGGGGACCTCATGCTCTATGGCCGCGGTGCCGGCGGTCGACCGACCGCCTCGGCCGTGCTCGGCGATGTCATCGAAGCCGCGACGTCGGTCAGCCATGGCACCGTGCGTCGGCTTCCCCCGATGGCCGATGCTCGCCTGCGTGCGCCCGAAGCGGCGATGTCGGCGTTCTATCTAGACCTGTCGGTCGAAGATCGCCCGGGCGTACTCGCCGAAGTCGCGGGCGTGTTCGGCGCCAACGGTGTCAGCATCCGGTCGATGGAACAGCAAGGGCTCGGTGCCGAAGCCAGCATCGCCTTCATCACCCACGAGGCCACCGAGCGCGACATGGCCGCCACCCTCGAGAAGCTCAACGCACTGCCGAGCGTGAACCGGGTCGGCGCGCAGTACCGGGTCATCGGCGGATAGCTCGGTGGCGATGCGCTATGTAAGCACCCGTGGTGCCGCGCCCGAGCTGGGCTTCGGCGATGTGCTCTTGACCGGGCTGGCGACCGACGGCGGGCTGTATCTGCCCGAGTCGTGGCCTCAGGTCGTCGCCGACGCTCGATCAACCAGCTATGTCGACGCCGCCGTCGACGTCATGTGGCCCTTCGTCGAGGGATCGATTGCGCGCGACGTGTTCGAAGCCATGGTCGGCGACACGTACGGAACCTTTGCAACGGACAACGTGGTTGAACTCATCGAGCTCGCCCCGAACGAGTGGCTCATGGAGCTGTTCCACGGCCCGACGCTCGCGTTCAAAGACGTCGCCTTGCAGCTCGTCGGCCGCCTGTTCGATCACGAGCTGGCCAAGCGCAACAGTCGCACCACGATTGTTGGAGCGACCTCGGGCGACACCGGGTCGGCCGCAATCGAGGCCTGTCGTGACCGCGACGCGGTCGACATCTTCATCCTGCATCCGCACGGTCGCGTGAGCGATGTGCAGCGCCGCCAGATGACCACCGTCGATTCGTCCAACGTGCACAACGTGGCGATCGAGGGC
>CALLPT010000005.1 GCA_938015575.1 uncultured Acidimicrobiales bacterium | reverse complement strand
TGGTGCGGCGAGGGGTGCTTCGGCGACCGGTGCTGGCGCTGGTGCAGGTGCTGGTGCGGGTGCTTCGGCGACCGGTGCAGCAAAAGGCTCCGCGACGGGTTCATGGACAGGCGAGGGTGCCGCGATCACTGGTTGGACGGCGTCGATCGGAGGCACGTCTGCCTCGGCTCGTGGCGCCGTTGTCCCCATGGCAAGCAGCGCATCAACCGTGGTCGGGACGTGGCCGCTAAGGGCCTCCTCGAGCGTTTCGGGACGAGCATCGGCACTTCCCATGGCCAACTCGGCCGCGGACATAGCTGGCGCTACTTCGGCTGGCGCCGGAGGAGGCACCTCGGCCGACGACGCCAGCAACGCCCAGTGGGCGTCGAGCTGTCGGGCGACGGCTGGGTTGATGTCGTGCGGACGAGCGTGACCGGCCATTCCGAGTTCGAGATCAAACCGGTCGGCGAGGTGTTCTGCCTCGGTCGATTCGACACCGCAGCGATGCAGATAGTCGACGAGCTCCGGCCGATAGCCGCCCTGCTCCCGGTAGCGCCGAGCCTCGTCGAGGTAGCTAGGCGCGAGTGCAGATGCGGAGGTGTGCTGCGTCATAGCCCTTTCGGTCGGTCGAACCGGCGGAGAACTAAGTACTCCTACCCGCAAGTGGCGGCAACGGACCGGGCCGTTCGGTTCATAAAACCGTAGGTACGTCCGACGGCTCATCACAGCGCGAGAGCAACCGACGGTGCCGGGCGCACGAGATTGTTCAGGCAGCGTTAGTTGGCGAAATCTGGATGGCGCCGTTCGACCGTGCGCAACAGTGCCATCCAGTCCCGATACATGTAACCGACGCTCGCCGCGTACTGGCGCCGAGCGACCGCACACGCCTCGTCGCTCGCCAGCACGGGCTTGTCGGTCGAGGACAGCGCCGCAACCTGCACCTGGCACGAGATCTCGGCGTAGTACAGGGCGCTGAGGGCCGAGGGCACGTCGGGCCCGACGGTGAGGAGCCCGTGGTTGCGCAACAGCAGCAGCTCGGCGTCGCCGAGATCGGCGGCCAGGCGCGGCCCTTCGGCATCGTCGAGGGCGATGCCCTCGTAGTCGTGGACGCCATGGCAGCCAGCAAAACGCAGCGCGTGCTGCGAAAGAGGAAGCAGCCCATCGCGATGAGTGGCTACCGCCATGCCGGCGATCGTGTGCGTGTGCATCACCGACCCGATGTCGGGTCGGGCGGCGTGTAGAGCAGTGTGAATGGTCACGCCCGCTGGATTGACCTCGACCCCCGTTGCGTCGGCATCGCCCGAGGATCGGATCTCGCCATCGTCACCGATCTTGATCAAGTTCGAGGCGGTGACTTCGTGGAACATGAGTCCCGACTGGAGCATCAGATACGCATCTTCGCCCGGCACAGCGCCGCTCAGATGGGTCGCTCCGAGATCGGTCCAGCCAAAGTCATGGACCATGCGATAGGCGGCAGCGAGTTCGATGCGGGCGGCGCGTTCGGTGGTCGGCGCTGTCCATTGGCCAAGCACAGTCATGTCATTCCGGCCGTTCGCCGGTTACCGCAAGGCGATACATCTCTCGGCGGAAGCCGCCGTAGTCGCCGATCGCATAGTGGGCTGTGGTGCGGTTGTCCCACACCAGGATCGCGTTCGGTTCCCATCGCAGCCGTGCCGTCATGGCCGGGCTGGCCGACCAGTCGAAGAGGAACTTCAGAATCCCGGCGCTCTCGTCTTCGGTGCATCCCTCGATCTGCACGCTGTAGGCCTGGTTCACGAACAGCGAATGGCCGCCGGTCTCCGGATGTGTCCGCTTGATCGGATGGAAGTGTTCGATGCGTGTCAACTCGTGGTCGAAGTTGACCGAGGCGTAGTCGCCCTTTCGTGTGATGGGGGCCTTGGTGCCCAACCCGGTCGCCGCATGCAGGCACCGGCGTCCGTCGAGCATCGAGCGGTAGGCGGGCGACAGCTGGTGCCAGGCGAGCTCCAGGTTGCTGAACAACGTGTCGCCTCCAAACGGGGGCACGTCGCTGCCCCACAGGATGGTGAGGCCGCCGGGCTGAGCCAGGTAGCTGCCGTCGCTGTGCCAATCGCCGCCGAAGTTGTACCCCGTCGTGTCTGCCTCGCGGATCAGTCCCATGACTTCGGGATGCTCAGGCAGCGCCGGCTCGACATACGGATCGATCGCCAGCTCGCCGAAGTGGCGTCCGAAAGCGACATAGTCTTCCCACGACAAGTCAGGCCGTTGGCCCCGGAACATGACCGCCTTGAACCGGTGGAGTAATCGCCGAACCTGGTCGAGGCCCGCCGCGTCGAGCGCTCCGAGGTCGACCTCATCGACATAGGCGCCCATGGCGCCAGCGGCCGGATGTACGGGAACGGTCCAGGCCTCGGGCGCGGCCTGGGCCTGGGTCTGCACCGCCCAGATGTTCTGCATGGACACCTCGGCACGCTAGCTCTGGTGAGCAGGCTGGTGCTGGCTCGGAAGCGGCGTCGGCGCATGGGATCTACTCTGAGATGCATGTGCCGGAACATCACCACCCTGCGGGGCCTCGAGCCCGTGGCAACCAGCGAAGAGATCGAAGCCGCCGCCCGTCAATACGTCCGCAAAGTCACGGGCGTGCAGAAGACGTCGGCGGCGACCGAAGAACCGTTCGAGCGAGCGGTGGCCATCATCGCGAAGGCGACGACCGAGGCCTTGGCCGAGCTGCCGCCGCGCAAGGTGGCGCCCAAGACCGAGCCTCCATTGCGACGTCTCGCT
>CALLPT010000004.1 GCA_938015575.1 uncultured Acidimicrobiales bacterium | reverse complement strand
CGGGCTGAGGGCGACGCCGGTCGTTGCCGGTGGCAGCACCCGTCCCGTGATCGAGGTCGGTTGGATGACGATGAACCGGTCTCGCTCGCCGGCCGCCCAGGGCGTGGGCCCTGTGTCGAGGGCCGTCAGGTAATCCTCGATCTTGCGCGGCTCCTCGGCCGCGCCCCGCACGACAACGCTCCAACCGGTCTGTCGAGCGTCGGTGACCTGATCGACTTCGAAGGCGACATGGTGATCGATTGCGGCAACCAGCTTGGTTCCCGGCGCGGTCCGGATCACGATGGTTCCGTCGATGACCGCGTGGTTGACCGGGAAGATGTCCGGAGCGCCGTTGAAGGTCACGGCGAGCCGACCGACCGTTGCCGACGCGAGCAGCTCCCAGCACCGTGAGTCGCTCAGCGTCTTTAGTTCGGTGCCCTGATTCGTCGCTGTGGCTTCCATGCCGGTGGTCATGGTTGCTCCAGGCTGGGGGCGGTGGGTGGTTCGGTTGGACCCAGTCGAATCACTTCGAGATTCGTGCCGAGCCGTGCCGGCGTCGCAGCTTCGAATCGGCGACGTTCGTCATGGGTCAGGACGCGGCGTCCGACGACCTTGCGGCGGGAAACACCGGCGCGATCGTGCAGGTGTAGCTCGTCGGCGTCGAGGAGTGCCGCGTTCGACGAACGAAGCGCCTCGATGAGCACGAGCACGTCGTCGCCGTCGTGGATGCAGGCGAGGAGCCGTTCGTCGCCCGCCAATGTCTCGTGGGTGCCGACGAGTACGACCTCGACCGTGCCGGGGGTCACGATGGACTTGGTGCTCATGTCAGCTCGTCGGCGTGCGCTCGCGCCAGCCGATGGTCTCGCTGAGCTCACGGGTGAGCGTCGACAGGTCGGTCTCGGTCGGGTCGGGAACCTCGGCGATCTCGGCATCGGTGCCCGGCACCTGCGTGATGCGCCGGGCCAGGGTTTCGGCTTCGTCAAGCGAGCCGAGCTCTCTGACGACGACCGTGACATTGTTGCGTCGGCCGGTGACTCGATAGCGGACGGGATGGTGGTCTCGGTGCTGCATGGGTCGCTTCCTTGCGATCGGTTGTGGTGTACCGATCGTGCGCCGCGCCCGAGATCGACAGCAGGGTCAGAAGTCCTGATTGCGTGGACGAATCGGTTGCGCACCGAACCAGGTCGTGAGCCTGGCAAGTCCGTCATCGAGCGATACGGCGGGTTCCCAGTCGAGCAACGCGCGGGTTTCGCGTTGGTCATACCAATGCGCGGTACTGAGCTGCTCGGCCAGGAACCGAGTCATGGGCGGGTCGCGGTCGACCTTGGCGATCGCCCATACGGCTTCGATGACGGCGCCCATCGACTTCGCCGCACTCGGTGGCACCGAGCTGCTCGGGAACGGCACGGCCGCCGCGGTGCACAGACCCCGCAGCAGCTCGACGACGGGGCGAGGTTCGCCATTCGAAACGACCAACGCTCGGCCACGCACGAACTCGACGCGATCGAGGGCGGCGACGATCGCGTCGGCGGCGTTGTCGACATAGGTCGAATCGATGAGTGCGGCTCCGGTTCCGATCACCCGCAGTGCGCCACTGGCGGCTCGGTCCACGATGCGAGCCACAAGCTGCTCGTCGCCGGGACCCCAGACGAGATGGGGGCGGATGGCGGTGACCGCGAAGTCATCAGCATCCGCGGCGAGCGCGAGTTGTTCGGCGAGGGCCTTGCTGCGGGCATAGTGCGACTTGGTGTTCGCCGGGTCAGCGCGAAGACCGCCGGCGCCGACGTGTGCTTCGCCTGAGCTGGCAACGGCCGGGGACGAGACGTAGACGAGACGGTCGATGCCGGCGGCCCGACTCGCCGTCAGAAGCGAACGGGTCGCATCGAAATTGACGTCGACGAAGTCTTGCCACGCGCCGGTGGGTGACACGCGTGCGGCCAGGTGAACGACGGCGTCTTGGTTGGCGACCGCGGCATCGATGGTGGCCCGGTCCCGGATGTCGCCGCGGATCTCTCGGCACTCAAGTCCGCTCGGTCGCCGTTGCAGGACCGTGACGTCGGTCCCTCTTTCCAACAGGGTGGTTGCGACCGTTCGGCCGAGCAGACCACTTGCTCCGGTGACCAGGACCTTCATCTCGCTAGAGCCTCGGCCTCGTGGCTCCACGCAGGACATCGTTGGCCCACGTCTGGATTCGGCTGCGATCGATCTTGGAGTTGTGGCGTCGGTCGACGGGGATCTTCGGCGCTACGAGCACTGCGGCGACGTCGGGGACGATCGCGGCCCGAACTGCCGCTGCGGTGGCCGCGTCAGCCACGACTGCCTTGTCGAGCGAGGCGCCCGTCACGACGACGGCGATCTGCTGGGTTCCGATAGGACCGATGCCGACCGCAGCCGCCTGATCGACTTGGGCGACCGACTCGGCGGCCAGCTCGATCGGTACGGGCGTGTGCGCGCCATCTGCGGTGTGGATCAGGTGGTCGACGCGCCCTTCGATCCACAACCGTCCGCTCGCATCGACGTGTCCGACATCGCCGCTGCGATGCCAGTCGCCGACAAACGCGTGGCGTTGCTGGGCCCACAACCCGTCGTAACCCGCGCATCGGTGCGGGCCGCGGAGCCACACTTCGCCAACCTCGCCCACAGCGAGGGCGGCCGGCAGCGTGCCGGTTGGTGCCTCGGCTGGTCGGATCTCGACCTCGACGCCGCGCAGGGGTCGACCGACACAGACGCCCCGATCCGTCGCCGAGGAGCGGATCTCGTCGGCCGACGCCACCGTCGCGGGCAATAGCTCGGTCATGCCGTAGGGCGTGTAGATGGCGGCGTCAGGGAAGACCGCCTCGGCGGCTTGCAACAGCTCCGGTGAGACCGGAGCCCCGGCGGTCGCGACGGCACGGATGGAGCGAAGCGCTGTTTGTTGCGCGTCGGTCGCGTCGGCGGTCGTCTCGGTGATGTTGGCCAGCACGCGTGGCGACGCAAAAACGACCGTCGCGCCGAGCGACGAGGCTGCGTCGGCCAAGTCCGCAGCGCAAAGCTCCGCCGGTTTCGTCACGTCCATGGCGGGGATCACCGACGGGATCCCGATCGCCGGCGCTAGCACCGCGAAGGGGGCAAAGGCCACCGCGAGCCGGTCGTCGGCACGGACATCGAAGGCGGCGCTGATGGCATCGCGTTGCGCTTCGAGTTGGCTGTGGGTGTAGACGACGCCTTTCGACGGTCCTGTCGATCCCGAGGTGAAGACGATTGCGGCGGGGTCGTCACCGGTGGGTGCGGCAGCGATCGTCGACGTCGAAGCGTTGCGCTCGGCCAGCGCCGACACGCTGTCGGTCGCGCCGAGACTCCGGGCCAGACTCGCTGGCAAGGGATCGACCGAGAGTCGGCGGGCGGGCAGCCGCAGGCTCTTGGCCAGGGTCAGGCCACGCCAGTCGCCCACCACGACATCGGGTCGCGACGATCGCAGCGCGCGCCGCATGCCGTCGAGTCCCAGGGCGGCGTCGGGTGCGACGACCACGATGCCGACCCGAAGACAGGCATAGACAAGCACCATGAGATCGATACCTGGCGGCACCAGGCTGGCAAGCCGGTCACCAGGCCCAAGGCCGGCATGGACAAGGCCCGCAGCGGTTGCGCTGACGCGACGGTCCAACTCATCGAAGCTGATCGTGTTGGCGACGCGTGCCGGAGCGTCCGGATCCATTTCGATGACGGCGGCGGAGTTGTCGCCGCGTCGAGCTTCGATCGCCGACCACATCGGCTGGCGTTCGGTGGTGTCTGCCGTGTCTGTTGGCGCCGCTGCTCGAGCCACGTGATCAGCCTCGGTGGTGGTATCGAGCGAGTCGAGCCATGCGTGGATCGCTCCGATCGCACCGCGTTCGCCAAGCGCCGCCGTGTCTTCCATGACCTGGTGCCCGGCATCGGGGTACCGGTGGACGTCGGCGTGGGGCAGGCGAGCCATCAGGTCGTGAAGGAACGCATCGGAGAAAACGATGTCGTTTGCACCCCACAACAGCAGTGCTGGGCGATCAGCGAGCAGGCTCATCCCGGCGGCGACTTCGCCAAGCGGCACATGGGTTGGGTGTGAGTCGAGGACGGGGATGTCCTCGACGAAATGGCGAATGCCGGAGCGGCGATCCGCCGACCGGTAGGGGGCGGTGTAGCCGGCGTAGATCTCGCCGCGAAGCTGGGGTCGGGCCATGCGGAGCGCGCCATGGAGAAAGGTCGGGGTGCGTTCGCAGGTCGCCCGCAAGGTCGAACGGGCGATCGAGATGAGCGGCGGCACGCGCACGCCCTCGGGGCGAGCGACGCCGGTGTTCATCAGCACGACGCCGGCGACCTGGTCGAGATGACGCTGGGCCCAGCCCATCGAGATCGGCCCGCCCCAGTCGTGCGCGACGGTGACGACAGGTCCGGTGACGCCGAGGGCTTCGGTCAACGCGCCCAGGTCGTCGACGTGTTCGGCGAAACGCCGCTGGTCGCCCGTCCGCTCCGAGAAACCCATGTTCAACAGGTCGACGGCCACGACCCGCCAGCCGGTCAAGGCGCCGATGAGACCTCGCCACATGTAGGACCAGTTGGGGTTGCCGTGCACACACAGCACGGTCCCCTTGAAACCGTTGTCCTGATCGCTGCCGGAGTCGAGCACATGCCAAGTCCGTAGCGTCCCGGTGCCGTCAGGCGCGGTGATCAGACGAGACCAATCGGGATCGAGCTGAGACAAATCGACCGGCGGCAGTTTCGCTTCAGCGCAATGGCTTGCGGTTGTGCTTCGGGACTTCATGCGAGACGGCGTACAGTAACCGCACCCCATCCATCCGCCGACCGTCCGTTGCCTTGCCGACGGTCAGTGAGTTGACGAGAGTCTGCAGCCGAGGAGTACATCGTGGCGGCCCCCAGGTCTCGCTTTACCAATGTGGCAGTCACCGGACTTGCGCACGTGGATGCAGGTGTCGTGGTGCCCTCGTCGGAGATCGAAGATCAGATCACCGAGACCATGGAGCGCCTGCAGATGCCGCCCGGACTGCTCGAGGGTTTGACCGGCATCGCCAATCGTCGATTCTGGGATGTCGGCATGGCACCGAGCGATGCCGCTGCGTTGGCTGCCCAAAAGGTGCTGGCCCAGACCGACGTTGCCGCTGACAAGATCGGCGTACTGATCAACACTTCGGTCAGTCGTGACTACCTCGAGCCGTCGACGGCCGCGATCGTGCAGGGCAAGATCGGGCTCGGACGCGAGTGCATCAACTTCGACATCGGCAGCGCGTGTCTCGGGTTCTTGCAGGGCGCGTCGATCTCGGCGTCGATGATCGATCGTGGTGAGATCGATCACGCGCTGATCGTCGCCGGCGAAGACGGCCGACCGATCGTCGAGAACACGATCCGCAACTTGCAGGACCCGACGACCGACGATGCCTCGTTCCGTGAGCAGTTCGCCTGCCTCACACTCGGTTCTGCCAGCGTGGCCATGGTGTTGTCGCGGGCCGAACCTGGCGATGGCTTGCCCCGGTTCATGGGCGGGCTGAGCGTGTCGGCTACCCAGCATCACGCCCTCAGCGTCGGCAACTACGAGGGTGGGCGCACCGACTCGCAGGCCTTGCTCATCGGCGGCCTGGAGTGTGCCGAAGAAGGCTGGGCCGAAGCTGCGGCCGCATTCGACTGGACCGTCGCCGACGTGCATACCTTCGCCATCCATCAGGTCAGCAAGGTCCACACCGACATGCTCGTCGACCTGCTCAAGTTCGAGCCCGAACGAGTGCCCCGGATTTATCCCGAGTACGGCAACACCGGTCCGGCTTCGGTGCCGACGGTGCTTTCCAAAGAAGTCGACGCCGGCCGGATCAGCTCAGGCGATCAAGTCATGCTCGTCGGCATGGGCAGCGGCATCAACGCCGCCGCCTTCGAGGTCCGCTGGTAGCCCAGCCCCGGCTAAATCGACAACGTCGCCGCCCGAAGTCTGGCAGTCGCCTGCCGGCGATTGTCGTCGCCAACTACGGTGTGATCGGGCGATTGGAACTTGACCGATGAGGTCGCGCACGGATCCTCTTTAGAAGGGCTCGTCGAGCGACGCAATGGTGCCCCCTGGTTTTCTCGAAGCTCGCTTGCTGCCGACAAGAAGAACAGCCTGAGCCGTCGGGTGTCGCTCCGGAAGCTGTGCTGAGGCTTCATCTGGAGATCCGTCGAGGGCGTGTTGGGCGCCCGAGCAAGAGATTCAGAGCCGGCGGCGTAGTGTGAGCTGGGCGACGGTCT
>CALLPT010000003.1 GCA_938015575.1 uncultured Acidimicrobiales bacterium | reverse complement strand
ACGCTGACACGCCAAGCGGCGACGTCGACCTCATCTTCCCTGGCGATCGAGTCGTGCTGCCCGGCCGGGCTGTCGTATCGCCGGTCGTCGATGTGGCAGGTGTCATCGACGGCCCACCGATCGAAGAAGCCCGTGTCCACGCGGAGTCCATCGTTGCGCAGGCACCCGCCGAGGCCATCGAGACCGAACCGCCCTCGACCGCTCCGGAATCGTCGGGAATCCGTCGGCGGGGTGTCACGCCGCCGGTGTCGGCCGAACCCGAGCAGGTGCACGGGTCCGCTTCGATGGCGATCGAGGGCGACGATGACGAGGTGCGCACTTCGGCGCAAGCCGTCTTGGCGACCGCTGGGGGAGCGATGGTGGCTGCGGGCCTGGTCGCCGCCCTGCGCCGCCGACGCGCCCTGCAGTGGCGCCAGCGCTCACCGGGGCGAGTTCCCCGACGTCCGTCGACCGAGGCAGCGGCCTTCGAGGCAATCCTGGCCGAAGCTGCGAGCCAGGTCGAGGTCAGCCAGCGAGGCAATGGTTGGGTCGCGATCCCGGGTGATGCAGTCGGTCGAGTTCTCGCGGCCGCCGAGCCAGGAGTGCTGCCATCAACCGAGCCCATCGACATCGATCTGCGCGAGGTGAACGGGGGCTTAACGCCTCCTCGGGTCACCGCAATTCTCGGTACCGACGAGGTCACGGACAGCCCGCTGCTCATCGACGTCTCCCCGTCGACGGTGACCGCAGTCGACGGCACTGCAGTCCAGGTCGCGACCGTCATCCGCCAGCTCGCGTTGGACCTGGCGGTGTCGGAGCGCGTCGACGACATCCGGATCATTGCGGTCGGGACGGCCAGCGAGTTGGCCGATCTCGAACGGATCGAATGCGTCGCCTCTTGGCCCGAAGCGTGCGTGGTCGCGCACCGGTTCGGTGCGGTGGCCGAGACGGGCGGTGCGGTGGTTGTGCTCGGGGTGCTTTCGCCCGACGAAGACTGCCTGGCCGTGCTGTCTTCGATTGGCGCCGCGGTGGTTGGGCCCATTGAGCACGCACTCGATCGCATCCGAGTGCAAGGCGATCGGGCCATCATCGAGCCGGCGGGAATCGAGGCCATGCTGGCAGCGCTGCCCGACGCCGAGTTCGGCCTTATCGGCGAGCTCGTCGACGCCACCGCGCTGGAATCCGACGAGCCCGCCGGGAACGCCGAGCATGCCAGTGGCGTCTCGGCCGCTTCGGCCTGCCCGCTCGCGCCCGGACCGGTCGAGGTCCAGGTGCTCGGCCCCGTCGACGTCGTTGGTGCCGCGCCGTTCTCGTCGGTCAAGGCGGTCGACGTGGTGGCCTATCTGGCCTTCCATCGCCAGGGGGTCGACGCCGACCAGCTCAAGACCTGGGTGTGGCCGAGCTTCAAGCCGCCGACGGACAAGGCTTTCGCCAACGTCATGAGCCGGGCCAGGACCGGGCTCGGTGTCGACGGCGATGGCGCCCCCTACCTGTCCCGGGCGGGGAGCGATCGGCTGTACCGGCTCGACCCGATGGTGACGACGGACTTCGATCGTTTGCGTGGCCTGGTCGAGCTTGCCGACGACACCGATGAGCCACGCCAGCAGCTCATGCTCCTACAACAGGCCCTGGCATTGGTGCGAGGAATTCCCTTCAGTGGCGGTACGGCGACGAGCTTCGCGTGGGCGGACAATCATGTCCGGTCTCACGTCGAGTTCACGATTGACGAGACGGTGCACCGATGCGCCGATCTCGCACTGGAACTTGGCGAGTACGCGACGGCTCGAGCGGCGGTGCGCACCGGTCTCCAGGTCATCGCCGGATGCGAGCAGTGTTTCCGACGCCGCTTCCTCATCGCCGGAGCGGACAACAATCGCCAAGAGTTACGTAGCGCGATGGCCGATCTGGAGCGCACTGCGGCCGCCGAGCTCGGCGAGCCCGAAGGTGTCGACAACATCTCGCGAGACCTGCTCCTGCTGTTCGAGGAACTCGACCGTGAGCTCGTCGGGGGTGCCCCATGAGTAGTTTCGTCGAAGGCGGGGACCTGGCCGATCTCGTCGGCGAGGCCGTCACGGCCGAAATCGATCGCCGCGAACGCGAACGACTTCCCTCGTTGGAGCGCGACGACGAGCGGCGGTTCGCTCGGTCGCATCTTCGCAAGGAGCTGCGGCGTCGCAACGAGGCTGCATTGGCCGTCGGGCGAGAACCTCTGAGCACCGATGGCGAAGATCAGGTTATCGACGAGACGCTGAACCGAGTTTTCGGCTTCGGCGAGCTCGAGCGTTGGTTGAACGACCCGAATGTGCAGGACATCCACATCAATGGTCATGACCGGGTCTTCATCAAGACCCGGGACGGCCATCGCCGTCAGGTGAGCCAGGTCGCCTCTTCCGACGGCGAGCTGCGACGCCTCATCGCCGATTACGCCCGTCGGATGGGTCGGGTCGAGCAACGGTTCGACCATGCAAACCCGATCATCGACATGCAGTTGCCAAACGGTGATCGGCTCAACGCCATGTACAGCGTTTCTTCCCGTCCATCGATGTCGATTCGCCGCCACGATTTCAGCATTGGTTCGGTCGATCAGCTCGTGGAGCTGGGCGCGATGGACGGGGTCGTGGCGCGATTCTTGCGGGCGGCGGTACGCAGTCGCCGGAACCTGATCATTTCGGGCGGTACCGGGAGCGGCAAAACCACGCTGCTGCGGGCGCTGATCAACGAAATCGATGTGAACGAGCGCATCGTGACGGTCGAAGACAATCTCGAGCTGGGTATCAGCCGCTTCGGCGAGGCGCATCCCAATCTGGTCGAGTGCGAAGCGCGGCCGGCGAATCTCGAAGGCCGAGGCGCCGTATCGATGTCCGACCTGGTCGTCGCGAGCCTGCGCATGGATCCGGACCGCATCATCGTGGGCGAGTGCCGGGGCGCCGAGACCGTACCGATGCTTCTTGCGATGTCGCAGGGAAACGATGGCTCGATGACCTCGTTGCACGCCGACTCATCGAAGAACGTCTTCAACCGGATCATCACGTACGCGGCAACGCTGGCAGAACCGGCGATCGCTCCGAGTCACGCAACGCTCCTGATCCGAGATGCCGTGCATTTCGTCATTCATGTGGGTTTTGTCGACGGTCGCCGATGTGTGCGTTCGGTCCGCGAAGTCGATCCAACCAGCGAAGAACATCTGTTGTCGACCGAGGTGTTTGCGCCCGGGCCCGATGGGCGGGCGGCCCCGGCGTTTGGGCTCACCGGGCGCGGCCACATCGACGCGTTGGCAGCGCATGGCTTCGACGCGCGATGGGCGGCCGGGGTGCGGTCGTGAACGTTCTGGTGAGCGCCGCGCTCGGCGCACTCGTGGGGTTGTCGGTCTTGGCCGTCGTCGCCTCGTTGCGTGGCGTGCAGCTGTTTCCGTCGGCGCATCAGCGCCTCGCGAAAATGCAGGAGCGTAACGAGCGGTTCTCGCTCTGGCTGCTGCTCGCCATCGTTGCCGCGTTCGCGGTCTGGGCCGTGACCGGCTGGCCCGTCGCCGGGGCCTGGGTCTTTTGCGCGGCGCTTGCGTTTCCCCTGGTGAGCGGCTCGTCCACGAACCCCATGAGCGACATCGACAAGGTCGAAGCCATCGCGACCTGGACCGAACAGATCCGCGACACGATGAACGCGTCAGCAGGCCTGCAGCAGGCGCTTGTCGCCACCGCCGCCCATGGTCCGGTCCCGATCGCGCCCGAGCTGCAGGCGTTCGCCCGACGAGCTCCTCGGGGTGATCTGGCTGCTGCCCTAGTGCAGCTGGGTGACGACCTTGAGCACCCGTCCGCCGACATGGTGGTGGCCGGGCTGCTCGCCGCGACCGAACTCGATGCCGGTCGGCTCGTGCCCTTGCTCTCGCGGCTCGCGGCCTCTATCCGCGACGAGGCTCGTATGCGCGTGCGGATCGAGGTCGGGCGGGCTCGGGTGCGGACGTCGATGCGCATCGTGGCCACGTGCGTCGCGGCCACGATCTTGCTTCTTGTGGTCGCAGGCGGTGATCTGCTCGACGGTTACAACAGCGTTGCCGGCCAGCTCTGGCTCATCGTGGTCGGCGGCCTCGTGGTCGGTGCGGTCTTTGCCAGCCGCAAATTGAGTGAGATACCACAACCCGAACGGTTCGTGGCTCGGCGGCGGTTCACATGAACGCGTTCGTCATGCTCGTTCTGGGTGCCGGCGTCGGTGCTGGCGTGCTTCTCGTCGTGCAGTCGCTACGACCCGCAACGACGCCAATGCAGCAGGTATTCGACGCGGTTGAGCAGCCCGGCACGGGTTTCAACGAGACCGCAACTACGGCAGCATCACGACCGGTGCGCAGGCTCTTGCTCGGGGTGGGCAAAGCCTCGCTTGGCATGGGCGATGACACTGCGCTGCGTCGTGACCTGGCGGTGACCGGAGCGAGTCTCGAGGATCACGCCATCATCAAGGCTGGGGCTCCGGCGGTCGCACTGCTCGGCTGCTACGGCACCTGGCTCGTCGCCCAGTTGGTGGGTTTCGCGGTGAGCCCGATCTGGGCAACGCTCGGCGCGCTCGCTGCGGCAGGGATTGCCTTTGTGATTCCCGACGCTCGTTTGCGGGCGCGGGCCAAGGCGAGACGGGTCGGCTTCCGGCACGCTCTTTCGGCCTACCTCGACCTCGTCACGATCATCATGAGCGGGGGCGGTGGTCTGCTCACGGCACTACAGACGGCAGCCGACGCCGGCGACGGCTGGGCGTTCGCCGAGATTCGGGCGGCGCTCGACCGGGCGCGGCTGTCGAACCGGACGCCATGGTCCCAGCTGGGCGTACTGGGTGAACGCTTTGACATCCCCGAACTCCAGGACCTGGTTGCGGCCGCAGAGCTGGCCGGTTCCGAGGGTGCACGCATCAGCGAGTCCGTCGCGACCAAGAGTGATGTGTTGCGCAGCCGGCTCCAGGCCGAAGTCGAACAGACCTCTGAGTCGTTGACAGAACAGATGCTGTTGCCGGTCGGTCTCGTTCTCGTTGCCCTCTTTCTCTTTCTCGGCTTTGCCGTCTTCGACCAGTTCGGTCAGTCGGATACGCCGTTCACGATCTCGTTCATGGCGACTGTGTCATGAGCGTCACCACTCACCTACCAAGGGGAACACACCATGCGAAGCATCGGACTGGTCTTGTGGATCACGGCCTCGAATCGACTGCGGTCCTCCCGCGGCCCGGCGAGCGAGCGAGGACTCACGACGACCGAGGTCGCCGTCCTCACGTTTGTGCTGGTCGCGATTGCCGTCGCGATCGGCGCGCTCCTGTACAACTATGCGAACGACACGGTCAGCAATGCGCCCAGCCCGGAGATCCCCGACTTCTCCGATTGAGCGAACGAGGGCTGGTTACCACCGAACTCGCGGTGTTGTTCCCAGTGCTCATCTTGGCCGTGCTTGCCATGATGCAACTGGCCCTGTCGGCACACGCCAACGCGGTTGCACAACGGGCCGCGGATCGAGGGGCCGAAGCTGCGGCCGCGTTCGGTGCATCGGCTGACGACGGCAAGATCGCGGCCCAGGACTTTCTGGTCCTCGCAGGACAGATCGACGACCCTCAGGTCGAGGCAGTCAGGACGCCCGCGACTGCTTCCGTGATCGTGCGGGGTTCGTATCCGAGCGTGTTCGGGCGCCTTCAGGTCGCAGCCGCGGCCCACGTCCCAATCGAACGGGTCGTGCCATGAGCAATTCCAGCCCCAGCCGGAGTGAGCCCAGTCGGAGTGAGCCCAGTCGGAGTGAGCCCAGCCGGAGTGGGCACAGCGAGGCGGGACTGTTGTCGACCGAACTTGCCCTTCTCATGCCCGTCCTGGTTCTGTTCTGTCTCATCGCGGTGTTCGCGGTTCAGGTACAGCGCCACAGCACTCGGGCGCGCAGCGCAGCAGACGCAGCCGCTCGGACCGCCGCGCTGTACGGATCCCCGACGGCCGAGATGGACGAGGCCGCTCGCCTGGCCGCTCAAGGCGAGTGCCTGGGCCGCGTGTCGGCGTTCGAGATTGACTGGGTTGCGCCCGATGAACGACGGTTGCGGCCCGGAAGCGTCTCGGTCGAGCTCCTGTGCACCGAGCGCTATGGCGGGATCGCCGCGTTGGTTGGGTCCGACGAACGCACCGTGCGGAGCCGCTCGGTATCGGTCATCGAATACTGGCGGTCGCCATGAGTGCCTGGGCAACGGAACGACGCCCGGGTGCCACGGCGGAACGTGGCGCCCTCTCGGCCTTTGTCGCAATCATCGCAATCTTCTTCGTGGTCACATCCATCGTGCTCGCCGACGGAGCGCGGCGCCTGTCGAACATCAGTCGAGCAGAAGACCTCGCGTCTGAAGCTGCGCGAGCTGCGGCCGCGACCCTCGATGTGGGAGACCTTGCGGCTGGCGAAACCAGAATCGACCTGGCTGTCGACGACGGCGCGACGGCACAGGCGGCACAGCTCTTGGCGGCGTCGGGCGACGATGTCGACTTTCGGGTTCAGGTCGCCGACGATCGGCGGTCGGTCAGAGTCGACGTGATCGTCAACGGCGAGTCGATCCTGCCGGGCTTCGACGTTCGCGGCCACGGCTCCCACATCGCACGGGTTATCGACGCCGCAGGGTTGGTCGCTCCATGACTCGCCCGTTGTTTCTTCTCACCCTCTCGCTTTCGCAATGTCTTCCTTTCGCGGCCTGGCGCCGCGGTCTCGAGGTTCTATGAACGCCACGCTCGCCTCTGTCACCGAGTTCGCGCCGGCAGGTCCGACACGTCGCCAACGCGGTATCCGTGTTCCCCAATTGCTCTTGTCGCTGCTCGTCGTGGCCGTCTTCTCGCTCCTGGCGGTGTGGTGGCAGGCGAGCACGACGTCGCGTGTGCCGGTCCTCGCGTTGGCCAACGACGTCGAAGTCGGGGTGCCGCTGGCCCGCTCCGATTTGACCGAGATCTACATCAACAGCGATGTTCCGACCGCACATGAGTCGCCCGAGTTCGCTGACCTCTTTGTCGGCGTGCGACCCGTCGCTGATCTCGAGGCCGGCACCGTCATCACCGGCACCATGTTTCGCTCATCAAGCGCGCTCGGCCCGAACGAGGCCATGGTCGGCATACGAGTCGACGCCGACGAGGGCCCGTCGGGACTCGTCGTTGGGGACCAAGTTCAGGTGCTCATCGGCAACGGCGACGACGGCGATGGTGCTGGCAGCGTCGAGGTCTTGGTGCCCGACGCAATCGTCGAGGCCGCAACGCTGAACCGCGACGGGTCGCAACTGATCTTGCGGTTGCGCATGGGCCTCGAACAGGCGCAGCGCACGCAACTGGTGGCAGACGATGTTGTGGTCATCGAAGTCGAGGTGTCCGGTCCGCCATCATGGAGCGTCGGGACTCCCACGCAACCCGACGAGGAAGACGGTTCGTGACTTTCATCATTGGTGCGTCCGCGCACGGTTCTCCGGGCGTGTCGACGGCATTGCAGGTCATGGCCGCGCAATGGCCGAACGCCGACGCGGTCCCGGTTGTCGTCGAGGCTGATGCGGGTGGGGGAGTGTTGGCCGCTCGTTTCGAGGTCACCGTGACTCCCGGGATGGTCACGCTCGTCGAGAGCCTGCGCAAATACGAGTCGCCCGTATTGCTCGATCACGCGCAACGGCTGCCTTCCGGGGTCGCGTGCGTGCCGCTGTCGCCATCGGCGACAGCCGCGGCCGCCCAGCTGCGTTCTGCCAGCGGGTTCCTGGGTCCGTACCTACGCACGTGCGGTCATCCCGTATTGCTCGATGCCGGATCACTGCTGCCCGACTCACGGCTCAGCGCCGTCATGACGAGCGCCGACCTCATCTTGTGGTTTGTCCGTCCGACCCGCGAAGAAGTCTTGGTCCTCAAGCACCGGTTGGCCGAGACCGCCCAACCGGACAAGGTCGGTGTCGTGCTCGTTGGCGAGGTGCCCTACAACGCCCAACAAGTGTCCGAGGCGCTCGACGTGCCGGTCGTGCATGTCTTGCCGATCGATCAGCGGGCGGCGACGGCCGTCAACATCGGCGGCGACGACCGGTATTTGCGTCGCAGCCTGTTCGCCCGGAGCTGCGCGCAATTGACCGACCACATCCAACACGAGATGTGGGTCGATGCCGTCAAGGCGCCCGCCGGTGAAACTGCGGAATCGGACTATTCGCACCTCCCGCCGCCGCCAGTTGCGCCGCTGCCCGATGGCGAAGACGAAGAGGCACCTGAAGATGTCATCGTCGTCGATCTGTCACAGCTCCCGCCTCCGCCGGTCGCGGTCGACGACGAGCTGCACGACGATGAGCTAATCCTGTGGCGCCCGTCCGACGAGCGGCAGTCTGAGCCGGTGGTCTGGTTTCCCGAGTCCAGCTGACGCGGGAGCGATTTGAGCCCGAGCGACCGGCGGCTGGTCGCCCGGGCTAGGCCGACCGATCAACGGCATGTCGGGGTCGCCACGACCCATGACGAGCGGCACGGTCAACCGTTACAGGTGCGCTGGCTGCTACAGCCCGTTCGTTTCGTCAGACTGCGGCGTCTAGGCGACGCGTTGAAAGAGATACGCAAACGGGCTCTTCGTGTAGGCGATGCCTCGACCGAGCTCGAGCAGTCGTTCTCTCGTGATCGCTTGCGGCTTCTTGGGCACGAGGTAACCGTCGAGCCCATCCGTGCGAACTGCGTAGTCGCCGCTACGGGCCGTGACGACGGCGCTCAGCTCGTAGCTGGGATTGATCGAGGCCATTGCGGCATCGCCGTGGCTGGGGTTGACCAGCAGGTGGCCTCCGATGCGCAGATATCGGGTGCAGTGCTCGGAGATGAAGCCCGCATACAACGAGATCAAGAGATCCGTCGACTCGTCTTCGAGCGGCAATTGCTCTCGGTAATCGAGGTGATGAAACGATATGTCTGCGATCGGATCGGCGTGGCCGCCCGCGGCTCGCTTGGCATCGACGAGGACCTGGACCTGGTCTTCGTTGGCGAAGAATTTGGCTGCCCGACGATCGAGGTCGGCATACACGACCGTCTCGAACCAGACGCTTGGGGCGATATCGACATAGCTACCGGGATAGAGCACCTGGACTGCGTCGAGGTGGTTGGCGATCGCCGCGAAGAGACGCACCCGATCGCCGGGATGCCGGTCGTACTCGGCATAGAAGTCCGCGACCCGGTTCGGAGATGTCATGGGCTCATCATGGTGCCGCGACTAGCCGAGCAGACGTTCGACAGCTTCGGCGGCGGAAATCGCCGCCATGTGGACCGAGCTCCAGTCCTCGCCGTCGGTGTAGGCGTCGCCGGCAAAGAACACCCGGCTCTGCACAGGCTGTCGCATCTTCGGAGGTAGCCGCCAGTCGGCATCGTCGGCGATGTAGGCCTGCTCGATGTACGGCTCGACGTCCCAGTTCTGGGCGATGTGTTGGATGTAGGTGCGCGACGCGGCGCCGTCATACATCTCGTCGAGCTCGGCCAAGATGTAGTCGACGAGCTCTTGGCCCTCGCGTTCTTG
>CALLPT010000002.1 GCA_938015575.1 uncultured Acidimicrobiales bacterium | reverse complement strand
ATCGTCACGCATGCCGTCCACGAGGGCGACGGTAACGGATGCTTAGCTGTCGTCCTTGACGCGGCCGGCCTCGATCTGCGCGTCGGTGGCGTTCTCGCCCGGCCAGCACTTGTTCGTTGCCGGAATGACGACCTCCCAGTCGTCACAATCGGGTCCGTCGCCGTAGTCGATACTGATCACGCTCGGCGTCGCGGTGGGACCAGGCGTCGCGGTGGGTTCAATCACGGCGATGGCGGGATAGCACGCCGGCCCGTCGATGATCGAACCGTCCTTTTCGAACTGGCCGTAGTACGGCGCCGTGTCCGGGCAGACCTGGCCTGACGGAATGGCGACGGTGACGAACCGTGATCCTTCGGTGCTCGCTCCGTCGTTCGAGCCGGTGTCGAGTGTGTTGCCGTCGCCGGTGGAACCGCCGATCGGGTTGGCGTAGCAAAGCCCGTCAGCAGCGTGGAAGTACGGGAATTCGATGTTGCGAGCGGCGCAGTCAGCGTCGCTCTGTGGGGCCGGAATCGGGGTCGGGTCAGTGGAAGCACCGGTGGTGGAGCCACCGGTCGTGCCGCCCGTCGTACCGCCGCTAGAAGCGGTCTGGCCCGGGATCGTCAACAAGTCGCCGATGCGGATCGTGTCACCGACAATGGATGGATTTGATGCCCGCAGCGAGTCGACGGTCGTGCCGTATTTCGAAGCAATGCCCAGCAGGCTGTCGCCGGATTGGACGCAGTGGCCGACGGCGTTCGCGCCACACGAAACCGGCGTAGGAGTCGGCGAAGGCGTGGAAGGCGTGGTGCTACCGACGGGGGCCGACGCAGTCTCGTCGGTCTCGTCGGTCTCGTCGGCCTCGTCAGCGCTGGTATCCGTTGCACCGCCGACGGCGGGAATCGTCAGCGTCTGTCCGACGCGGATCAGGTTGCCGCTCAGATCGTTGACACGGCGAAGCTCCGCGATGTCGACGCCGAAACGTTCGGCGATCAAGCCAAGGACATCGCCACTCTGCACCACGTAGGACGATGGCTGGCTGCGGTCGACGGCCGCTTCTTCGCTGCCGCCCTCGGGCGTTGGAATCGTGACGGCGGTCGGGAGCGGGGCCGCGGCCACCGCAGTTGGCGCCGCCGACTCGTCCTCGGCACCATCGACGGGCACCGCCTGCACGACGTTGGCTGTTGGCTCTGGTTCGAACTGTTCAGCCGTCGACGTGACGTCGGTGCTGCCGTCGTCACCTCCGAACAAGCCGCAGCCGCTCAAGAGCATGGCGACTGCAACGACAAATAGGACCCTGATGTTCTTCACTTGCGACCTCCGGACCGCCCGCGACTTCACGGTACTGGACCTCAAACCATCAATGGTGGCACCCCCACGTGTTGAAAGAGTGGACCCTGGGGAAATTGTCGACTTCTGAGGGCAAGACTGATGCGAGGTGCGGCGGCCGCGGTTTTCAGTACCGCGTGCTCCCAATCGCGCTGACAGGCCCCCGCCATCACAAGGAGATCGCCGCTTGCAAGCGCGTAGTGCCGGGAAGCGGCACGGCGTTGCGAGCCGCTCCAGGGCCGAACGCTCAAGGTTCTGGGACCCCCGAGCGACACGAGTGCGATCACACTCCAATCCCGTTGTCGCCCGATCCGGTCTCGATGCCAGGTCACGGAGTCAGCGCCCGTGCGATACAGGTTCAAGCCGATGTGGTCCGCAGTGACGCCAAGAAGTGCTTCGACCCCGGCGACAATCGTGTCGAGCGCGGTGCCCTTGCGCACCGCGCCTCGTCGCTCGGTGGCGATCAGCCGAGGGACGTCGACGATCCGGTCATACATCGGACGTCGCATGCTGCGCCAGTCCGTCGATTCGTAGAGCTCGTCGAACGCGGCATCGGCCCCGGCGAGCCAGTGTGGCTGATGCAGTACCGAGGAGTCGCGGTCGAGGGCTTGCCAGCGAGCGGTTACCGGGCCTGGTTGAAGCGCCTGGTGGCCCCAGAGGGTCGCTTGGCTCGCCACGACGGGCGCAGGCTGTGTGGCCAAAGTCGAAGACATCGACCACATAATAGAACACACGTTCGATCCGGGCAACGGGTAGCGTCCGGATGTGGCCACGAACGATCCCGCGAGCAGCCAACCTGACTATCAGGTACTGCGGGGCGTGGCGCGTGGGCTTCGTCGCCGCTGCCCGGCGTGTGGTCAACGAGGGATCAGCCGCCACATGGCGAGCGTCGAACAACACTGCCCGCGCTGTGGACTGGATCTGGAACGCCAAGTTGGGTCCTTCATCGGCGGTGTCGGACTCAACACGATCATCGCTTTTGTCGGCCTGCTTGCCGTGTTGACCATCGGGTTCATCGCCACCGAGGGCCGCGCGTCGTTCTGGGGCATCCTCGTGCCCGCGCCCGCCGTGGCACTACTCGTACCGATCGGCTTCTACGCGCGGAGCCGCTTGCTGTGGGTGGCGCTCGAGTTGCGATGGTGGCCACTCGAGCCGGGCGAGGTCAACCTGCCCGAAGCCACGCGCTCCAGCTGAGACCCTGCTCGATCGGATCCGCTCCCAAACCGGAGGGTTCGGGTCAAGGCTGCAAAATCGAGGTTCCTGCCATGACCGTACGACATGGCTCCACGGCGTCGGAAGCCTGCCAGCGCACCGAGCGCCCGGCATACTGAACGGCCGTCCAACTGCCCCTTTGGAGACGCTGTGGTTGCTGTAAGCCCCCTGCGGGGCCAGGTCGTACGTCAAGCCCATGTCGACGATGTCGTGTCCCCGGCCTACGACGCACTGACCGTGCCTCAACGACGCAAGTACCGCGACGACCATCCGCTTTGTTATCTCCATGTGACGCGATCGGCTCCCGACGAGGACGATGCTGCCACCGTCGACAACGCGACCCTGGTGCGGCGGGGCCGGGCCGCACTCGAACGGCTGCTTGCGGCTGATGTCTTCGACCACGAGAGCGAACCGGCGCTGTTGGTCTACGAACTCGAGACGGACGGACACCGACAGCGAGGCCTCGTCGCCGAGGTCGCCGGCCACGAGTTTCAAAGGACGGCGAAGCCCCACGAAGCAACGCGCCCTGAACGAGCAGCCTTGCTGGCCGAACACTTCAGCTTCGTTCGCGCCGCGTCGAGCCCGGTGGCATGCACGCTCGAACGGGGCGCCCGCCTCGATGCTGCCCTTGCCGGTGTCGACGGGATGGCTCCGCTGGTAGAGCACACCGGCGCTGACGGTCTGACGCAGCGAGTCTGGCGCATTCTGGATCCCCAGATGATCGATGAGATAAACGCCAGCCTCGCCAACGATGATCTCTACATCATCGACGGGCACCATCGCGCCGCAGCCAACGCGCAGCTGCTCGCCAACGGGTCCGATGTCCCGGTGCTGGTGGCGATCTTTGCCCCCGAGGCCCTTCAGCTTCGCGGGTTCCATCGATTGCTGAAACTGCCCGATTCGATGTGTGAGCAGGCCTTTATCGATCGCGTCGCCCAACGATTCGCCGTTCAGCCCCACGCGGAACTTCGGGAACCGGCTGCGGGCTCAGTCGAGATCTTCGCGGCCGGCGCGTGGCACACGGTTCAATTCGACGAGCGTCCCAGCTCGGGCGGCGCGCTCGTGCGCCTCGGTTCGCTCGATCCATCGGTGGTCGAGCGCGAAGTCATTCGGGCAATCGCCGGTCGTGACCACGACGGCACCGATGTGGAATACATGCCCGACGAGGGCGGCAACGAAGCCGTCGCGGAGCATGCTCGCACCTTGGGTCGCGTGCCGATCCTGGTCCCGGCGGTGACCGTCGCCGACATGGTCGAAGTCGCCGAGGGCGGCCTGACCATGCCGGCAAAGTCCACGTACTTCGTGCCCAAGGTTCGCTCGGGCCTGTTTCTTCGTCTACTCGACGACGCCTTCGCCTAGGCGGGCTCAGCCGTTGTCGGGCGTCGGCTCGGGCTCGGCTTCGTCGGACGCTTCGGCTTCGGGATCAACCGTCGGCGTCGGCTCCGGTGTCGGTAGGGGAGTCGGCGTCGGCTCGGGAGTCGGCGTTGGCGTAGGTACTGGCGTCGGCGTCGGGGCGGGGATCACCGGCTCGCGCTCGATGAAGTACACCCTCAGGTCGCTGTCGTCGGGGAGGACGGCCTGCAGTAGATCGTCTAAATCGGCGCCAGCGGGGTAGGCCTCGCCGACCAAGTCGATGACGGCCTGGTCCCCGTCGAAGCGGACCGACTCGACATCGACATTTCGTTCGGCCGCCCATGCCTGCACGGCGAGTCGCAATGCGGACTCGGTCTCGGCGATGGTGGCTCGAGCTGCTTCGGCGGCCTCGGCCGAAAGGTCTCGCCAGTCGAAGGTGATCGGGACCGGCTCGCCCAAGGCTTCGGCAACGAGTGACACCAGATCGTCGTAGGGAGCCGGTCCTTGAGGCGAAGCGAAGGACAGGGCGATGCCCGAGGAGTCGATGATCAGATCGGTGATCTCGTAACTCGCGTCGCCCGGAGCTCCGTCAAACCATTGCTCGATCGCCTGGTGAATGGCGGGCTCTTGGGACTGCCAGCGAGCAACGGCGGCATCGGCTGCTTCGGCCGCCTGCAAGGACTTGCTTGTTTGGCCCTGGAACCAGGTCACCCGCAGATCGGGTGTTGTGCCGAGAATCTCTTCGATCTCGCGTGCGAGCGTGCTTGACGGCGGTGGTTCGTTGGGGCCCGTAATCCTGACCCGCACGAGATTGCCGTCGACGTCGACGACTTCGGCCTCGTCGAACGTGCCGCCGAGCCAGGTCGTGGTCGCTTCGCGGATCAGGGCGACCTGGCGGGCGCGATTGCCACTCTCGATGCTGCGCGTCGCCAGCAGCACGGCCAACACGATCACGATCCCGAGCCCCACCAGACCACCGGCGACGACCCGTGGGGCCATGCTGGCCAAGCGCCGACCGGGTACGAACCCAGCGGCGACGAAGATCACGGTGCTGACGGTCACGATCGCAGCAAGGTTCGTGCCATAGAGCAGAAGTGCACCCTGGGCGAGCGCGGTTTCGCCGGCGCGCAAGGTGATGCCCACCACCGCGAGCGGCGGCACCAGCGCCACGGCAATTGCGACACCGGGCAGCGAACTGGACACGTCGGGGCGAGCGGTCGCGTACGAACCGGCGACACCTGCCGCCAGCGCAACGACGAGGTCGCGCACATCGGGCGCGGTGCGAGCAAGGACCTCGTCAGTCAGCAGCTCGCCCGGCAAAACACCCGCGATCAACCAACTGACCAGGATCGCACCAAACGTGGCACACACGACGGTGATTGCGGAACGAGCGATCGCATCGCCCAAGGCCATCGCAATCGATGCCGCGATACCGAGCACCGGGGTCATGAGCGGGGCGATCAGCATCGCTCCGATGACGAGGGCCGGCGAGTTGGCGCTGAGTCCCATGATCGCCACGATCACCGACATCGCCATCATGAGCACGAAGTGCATCAACCACCCGGCACCCGGGAGCACGAGGCAGGCTTCCATGACCCGCATGCGATCCTCGGGGTTCATGCCCCATCGCCGGCTCGACGGCCGGGGAAGACCGACCCGGCTCGGTTTCGGTGGTTTGATGATCGGCTCAGTTTCCGCCGAGGTTTCAGACATGTGCTCAGGCGCCGGTGACGGTGTCTGCGATCGTCTGGCGTGTCTCGATCGGGGCTTCGATCATGACCATGTGACCAACCCCCGGGACAATCACGACGTTTGCTTGTTCGATTGCCTCGATCACCGGTTTGGCGTTGGGAACCGGCGTCATTTTGTCTGCTTGGCCGAGCAGCAACGTCGTTGGGATCGCCACGGTGCCAGCAGCCGTGACCGCCCCGTCGTAGGCCGCGCACATTGCCAAATCGCGATGGAGTACGCCGGGCGCCGCCTGGCCGATCAAGGCTTGGGTGCCTCCGACCATCGAGGCGCCAGGTGATGGGTGCGGTCCGGTTCGGCTCGATGCCGAGAACGCCCACCCGCTCATGAGCTGGGCAGCCAGCGGGTCATTGGCTTCGGCGGCTTCGAGCAAGGCCGGATGCACCGGCATCGAGGCAGCCGTGCCGACCAACGTGATCGAGGCAACGTCGGCTCGCGACGTCGTCTCAAGCGCGATGAACGTGCCCATCGAGTGACCGACCAGGTGCACAGGACGCGCCGCAGCACGCACGAGGGCCGCAAGCCAATCCGCGTATTCCTCGATCGAAGCGCATTCGTCTTCGTCCGATGCACCGTGGCCGGGCAGGTCGATCGCGAGCGCGGCGACGCCGTGGTGGGCGAGCCAGCGCGTCTGCAAGGACCAGACCGAGCGGTCCATAGCGGCGCCGTGGACTAGCAGCACGAGCGGTCCGTCTCCGTCGATGCTGCGACCGCCGGAGGCTCCAGAGACGGCAATGGAACCGATGGTGAAGCTGGTCATCGGCCGCCTCCTCCTGCAATCTTCTGGGCTCTACGCAATGCTTGGGAGAGGTCAGCGATGATGTCGTCGGCATGCTCCAGGCCGACCGACAGCCGAACCAGGTCCTCGCCAATACCGGCCTGTTCGAGGTCTTCGGCGCTCATCTGCTGATGCGTGGTGCTTGCCGGGTGGATCACGAGGGTCTTGGCGTCGCCGACATTGGCGAGGTGCGATGCGAGCTGGACCGATTCGATGAATGCGCGTCCTGCCTCGCGGCCTCCCTTGACACCGAAGCTCAAGATCGCGCCAGCGCCGTGGGGCAGCAGTTCCTTGGCCAGGTCGTGGTCGGGATGGTCGGCGACATAGGGGTGGCGAACCCACGCGACCGCGTCGTTGTCGAGAAGCGCGTCGATCACCGCGTGGGTGTTCTCAACATGGCGTTGCATGCGCACGCTCAGTGTCTCGACGCCCTGCAACAGGTGAAAGGCGTTACCGGGACTCATCGTGGCACCGAAATCGCGGAGCCCTTCGGCTCGAGCACGCGCCGAGAACGCCGTCGGACCGAACTCGTCGGCGAACGACAACCCGTGGTAGCCGGCGTAGGGCTCGGTCAAGGTGGGGAAGCGGTCGGTCGCGCTCCAGTCCAACCGGCCGCCATCGACGATCGCGCCCCCGACGGCGATGCCGTGGCCGCCCAGGAATTTCGTGACCGAGTGCATCACAATGTCAGCGCCGTGCTCGATCGGCTTGATCAGGTACGGCGTCGTGAAGGTCGAGTCGACCATTAGCGGCAAACCGTGGGAGTGCGCGACGTCGGCCACCAACGGAACGTTCAGCACCTCGAGCCCGGGATTGCCGGTGACTTCGGCCAGAAGCAGTTTGGTGTCAGGAGTGATCGCCGCGGCGAACGAGTCCGGGTCACGCGGGTCGACAAACGTCGTCGTGATGCCGAAGCGGGGCAAGGTGACATTGAGCATCTGGTGGCTTCCGCCATAGATGTTGCGACTCGCGACAATGTGGCCACCAGCACCGGTGAGGGTTGCGATTGCCAAGAACAAAGCGGCCTGACCACTCGCTGTCGCAACCGTGCCGCTGCCGTTCTCGAGCGCCGCGAGTCGCTCTTCGAGCACGGCGACGGTGGGATTCGAGATTCGGCTGTAGAGATGACCAGGCTGTTCGAGGTTGAACAGCGCCGCAGCCTGATCCACTGACTCGAACGAATACGAGGTCGTCTGATAGATGGGGACAGCCCGAGCACCCGTGGTGGGGTCCGGCTCCTGACCCGCATGCAGGGTCAGCGTTTCAAGGCGATACAGGTCGGGACGCACGGCCGCAGCATAGAGCCAGGCGCAGGTACAGCGCCGGGAGCGTGTTAGCGATAGATGGGTTCCGCGCCGTCCGGAATGCGTGCCGCTTGGATCAGGCCGCTCACGTGGTCGGCCACATCGGCGATGGCCATCTCGACCGTTTCGCCGGTTGATCGGTCGGTGAGTTCGGCGTTGCCAGCTTCGACGCCGCGAGGGCCAAGCGTGATGCGCCAGGGGATACCGATCAGTTCAACATCGGAGAACTTGACCCCGGCACGGGCATCGCGGTCGTCGAACACGACATCGATGCCGCGCCCACGCAGATCGTTGTACAGCGCCTCGCTCGCCTCGACCGTCGCCTCGTCGCGCATGCTCACCGCAACGATCGCGACTTCGAACGGGGCCACAGCGACGGGCCACACGACGCCATTGTCGTCGTGATGGGTCTCGATGATCGCCGCCATTGCTCGACCAACACCGATGCCATAGCTCCCCATGATCGGAACCCGCTTGTCACCGTTCTCGTCGAGCACGGACAGACCCATGGCCTCGGCGTAGCTGCGGCCCAGCTTGAAGATGTGGCCCGACTCGATGCACCGGACCATGCGCAGCTCGGTGCCGCAGTTCGCGCACGGCTCGCCAGCCTCGACCCCGCGGAGATCGAGCCATTCGCTCACCGCCACGTCTCGTTCGACAGCAACGCCGCGGTAGTGCTTGTCATCGATGTTGGCGCCCGTAGTCATGTTTGTCCGGCCAGCGAGGGCGTGGTCGGCAACGATACGAACATTGTCGACCCCGACGGCACCCAGGCTTCCGGGCATGGCGCCCAGGAGCTTCTGGGCTTCTTCGGGCGATGCAGGACGGATCGCCACGGCGCGTAGACCGTCGATCAACTTCTGTTCGTTGAGACCATGGTCGCCACGAACAAGCGCCAGCACCGGCTCGCCGTCGGCGACCATGACCATCGTCTTGATCTGGCGCGTCGCCTCGGCACCGCCGTCGAACTCGGCAAGGGCCTTGATCGTGCGTACGCCAGGGGTGTCGAACATCTCGGGGACGTCGGGGCCGGCCTCGTCCGTGATGGCGGCCAAGGCAGACGTGGCGCGCTCGACGTTGGCGGCGTAACCGCAACCGTCACACATCACGACGTCGTCCTCGCCGGCGTCGCTCGGCACCATGAACTCGTTCGAGCCCGAGCCGCCCATGGCTCCCGACGAGGCCTCGACGGGCACGGCGGGCAGCGACAGGTGCTTGAAGATCTGGATGTAGGCATCTCGATACGCGTCGAAGCTGGCGTCGAGGCCGTCCTCGTCGATATCGAAGCTGTACGCGTCTTTCATGTAGAACTCGCGGACGCGCAACAGCCCGCTCTTGGGCCGCGGTTCATCGCGGAACTTGTTCTGGATCTGGTACCACTGCTGGGGCAGATCCCGATAGGAGCTGACCTCGGCGGCGAGACCGGCGAAGACTTCCTCGTGGGTCATGCCGAGCGCGAGATCGGCGCCCTTTCGATCTTGGAGGCGGAACATCTCGTCGCCCATGACCTCCCAACGACCGGACTGCTTCCAGATACGCGCCGGGTGCAGGGCTGGCAGGTGGAACTCTTGGGCGCCCATGGCGTTCATGTGCAACCGGATGATGGCCGCGATCTTCTCGTGGATCTTCCAACCCAGCGGGAGCATCGAGTAGTGCCCGGAATACAGCTGTCGGGCGAAGCCGCCGCGAAGCAACAGCTTGTGGCTCACCGCCTCGGCGTCGCTCGGGGCGTCGCGCAATGTGGGGGCGAACAGTTTTGACCAGCGCATGTGTCCTCCGCGGACCGGTAGCGAGTTCGTGGCTCCACACGCTAGCGACCGGCGCGGGCCGCAGAGCGCTGTTTCCCGCGAAGTCCCTCAGGCAGCGGCGCGGCTTCGACGCAAGAGCGGATCGGCGGTGGCCAGCACTCGTTCGGTGGCCCGGAAGACGCGTCCGGCAGCGCCGGGGGTGGCACCGTCCACCAAGTTGCCCATCACCTGGAGGGTGATGTTTGCGAGCGCATCGGTACCTACCGCGAGACGAAGCCCGGAGCGCAGGATCCAGGGATGGCCGATGAGGAAACTGAACCGGCGGCCGGTGGCCAAGAACCCGTCGAAACGTTCCGCAACCGCCACGTCGTAGCGGTCGGGGGCCGTAGCCGGGTCCTCGAGGAAGAAGTCGGCGGCGATGATGCCACTCTCGAGGCCATAGTCGATGCCCTCGCCGTTCATGGGGTTGACCAAGCCGGCGGCATCGCCGATCGCGACCCAGCCCGGTCCATGGCGAAGCTGCGCGCTCATCGGCAGTCGCCACGCACGCGGTCGTTCGAGGTAGGGACCCAACGACCAGCTGTCACGGACGAGCGAGTGGTAGCTCTCGAGCAGGGTGTTCAGGTTGAGCTTCTTGAAGCCTTTCATGGTGCTCAACGCGCCGACACCGATGTTGACGGTCCCATCACCGGCGGGGAACATCCAGCCGTAGCCCGGCACGGGGGTCCCCTCGGCGTCCTCGAGCGTCAGGCAGGCTTCGAGCATGTCATCGGCATGGCGGGGCGATTCTGCGTAGGTACGGATCGCGAGGCCGAACGGCTCGTCTTGGACTCGTTCAGCGCCCAGGCGACGAGCGGCCGCTCCCGGCGCGCCCGCAGCGAGCACGACCAACGGCGCCCGCCACTGTTCTTCGCCCACTTCGACACCGATGACACGGTGCCCGTCGAGAACGGGCAGTGCCTCGGATTCCCACCGGACCTCGGCACCGGCTTCGATCGCTCCGTCGATCAAGGCGGCGTCGAGCCGCTTGCGAGGCCAGACGGCACCGTGATCCGGGAACCGGGTGCCCGACGGCCAGTCCAATTCTCGCTCGGTCTTGTTCGCGATCATTCGGAGGCCTTCGATGCGATGGGCTCCATCGAGGTCGATGTCGAGATCGTGAAGGGCAGCGATGGCCCGCGGCGTGAGGCCGTCGCCACACACCTTGTCCCGGCCGTAAGGCGCCTTGTCGAATACAACGACCTTGGCTCCGCCGCGAGCTGCTCGCATGGCGACGGCCGCGCCGGCTGGGCCGGCGCCGATAACGAGGATGTCGGCAGTCTGCACGCTTCTCATGGTGCCCCAATCCCGTCGCTTTCACTCGGTCAAAGACGACCCGTTACGGGGGTCACAGCGAAGCCGCAACGCCGATGTTTCATTCGCCGCCGGCGATGTTTCAGTTGGCGCAGAGCCCGTTTCACCTGCTGTCACGGCCGTGTAACACGCCCGCGTCATGCTGGGTTCACAGCCGCTGAGGCAGTCACGAAGCGGCCAGGACGACGGGAAACGTTCAGGCCAGAGCGCTTCACCGCCTACTGGCTCAGTTGCTGTGAACGCCGTCTGGCACGGGTGCGGGAACGCCCGTGCCAGACGGTCCTCCGCCCTCTCCGGCGGACAGGGGGAAGGGTTGAGAACGGGGAACCTCTCGGCCCGCTCCGGTATGGATGCGCGGGAACATTCGTACCGGTTCCAGGCGGTCTTGGTGGTCGGTGACCGCCAAGACCGCCTGCGTGCGCACGCGGCCGAATTGGCTGCGGCGCTAGCCTGCGGCGGTGGTAGGCGTCGAAGTGTGTGTCGTCGGGAGCGCCAATCTCGACATCGTGGTGCAGGTACCCCGGCATCCGGTCGCGGGCGAGACCGTGCTCGGCGGTGATCATGCCCGCATCCCCGGCGGCAAGGGGGCGAATCAGGCCGTGGCCGCGGCCAGGCTGGGTCGCCGGGTCGGTTTTGTCGGCTGCATTGGCAATGACGCCGCTGGCGTGGAGCTGCACGACGCGCTCGACGGTGATGGTGTCGACGTTACGAACCTGCGCATCGTCGAAGAAGCGCCGTCCGGCATTGCACTCATCAGTGTGGGGCCTGACGGCGACAACTCGATCGTGGTGAGCCCCGGTGCGAACGCCCACGTGAGCGAAGCAGATATCGAGCGGGCGGGGCCCATGTTGGCGGCCGCGCTCGTCACGCTCCTGCAACTCGAGGTGCCCGTCGAAACGGTGACCGAAGCCGCCGAGTCAGCCGGGGGCCTGGTGCTGCTGAATCCTGCGCCGGCACAGGCGCTGACCTCGCGGTTGCTGGAGTCGGTCGACGTGCTGATCCCCAACGAGACCGAGCTGGCTCTGCTGTCCGGAAGCGACCTGGCAACAACATTTGACGAGGTCGTCGACCAGGCGCGTCTGTTGCCTTCGGCCCGCACCGTGGTGACCTTGGGAGCACAAGGCGCCCTGCTGGTCGACGAGACCACGGTCCATCACCAAGCCGCTCCACCGGTTACGCCCGTCGACACGACGGCCGCAGGCGACTCGTTCTGTGGTGCACTTGCCGATGTCTTGGCCGAGGGCGGATCGCTGGTCGATGCGATCGCTTGGGGCGTCATGGTCGGGGCGGCGACCACGCTTCGCCCCGGCGCACAAAGTTCGTTGCCCACCGCGGCCGAAGTCGCCGACCTCTTGGAGTTGCCATGACAGACCGACCGCGGATCGTGCTCGATTGTGACCCTGGGGTCGACGACACCTTTGCGATCTTTACGGCACTGCGCTACTGCGACCTGGTCGCTATCACGAGCGTGGCCGGCAACGTCGGCCTCAACCACACGACACGGAACGCTCTTGTCGCCCTCCAGCTCGCCGGCGCCGAACATGTACCGGTGCATCAGGGCGCCGCCGGCCCGCTCAATGGCGAGGTGATCGAAGACGCGTCGCATGTGCACGGCGCTGCGGGGCTGGGCGGCGTGACGCCGCCGGAACTCACGATCGCGCCAGCGAGCGACGACGCCGTTGGGGCACTGCTCGACGCGACCGCCGATGGTGACACGGTGGTCGTCGCCGTCGGCCCGCTCACGAATCTTGCGTTGGCGCTCGAACGGGATCCGACCTGGGTGCACCGTGTGCCACGCCTGGTCATCATGGGCGGCTCGCTCGATGCTGGCAATGTCACGGCCGCGGCCGAGTTCAACATCTGGGCCGACCCCGAGGCCGCGGCCCGGGTCTTCCAGGCCGGCTTTGACCTGACGATGGCCGGCTTGAACCTGACCCACCAGGTCCGCATGGGCCCGCCTGAGACGGTCCGGTTGCGCGACGCGGGTAGCCCGACGGCGATCTTCGCCGCCGACGCCCTCGACTTCTATGCCGACTACAGCCGGCGCGAGTACGGCATCGAGAAGACCGCGATGCATGACCCTTGTGCCGTGCTCGAAGTGGTGCGACCCGACCTGTTTGCTCGCGAGCCAATGCATGTTGTGGTCGAGACCCAAGGAACCCATACCCGGGGCATGACCCTGTGCGATCGACGGCTCAATGCGGAGAGCGCGAACGCGAGTGTCATGACCGCCGCCGACGGCGAGGCTGCGGTCGATCTGATTGTTGCTGCCACGATCGATCCGCTGGGCGTCTCGGGTTAATCGCATCGCGCACACACGTTGGTTGCTGGTTAGGTAAATTGGCGACATGGGTCTGTTCGACAAGGTCAGCGGCTTCGTCAAGCGTGAAGGCGAAGACATCGGAGCTGCTGCAGACCGCGCTCGTGACCGATTGGACAAAGAGCTCGCCGAACGCGAAGCCGAGCTCGAGATGACACCGTCGGAGAAGCTCCGCGCGCTCCAACGCAAAGCTCGCGAGAACGCGAACCGTGTCGACGAGATCATGGAAAAGGCGGGTGTGCCCGAAACGCCGGTCGAGCCCGAGGCGCCCGCCGTGGACCCGGCCGACCGTGAGCCGCCACAGGTGACCCAGATCGTGTTGGCCGACGGCTCGGTGCGCCGCGGTGACGAGTCCATGAGCGAGCCAGAGCCCGATGATGACGAGGCCGACGCTGGCCCTCCCCAAGGCGATCTTGCCTGGGTGGCACCTCGAGACGGCGAAGAAGCCATCGTGCCCGCCTTCAGTGCCTCCGTCGGCGTTGCGCCACCGTCAAGCCCGAAACCCGCGCAAGAGGCACCGCCGGCCCATCAACCGCAGGCAGAAGCCCAACCCTCCCAAGCAGCCCAACCGTCTCAAGTAGCCCAGCCCTCCCAAGCAGCCCAACCGTCTCAAGCGTCCCCGCCAGCGCCGGGACCGGAGGTCGTCGCCGAGGCTGCCCCCAGCCCATCACCCGAGGCACCGGCCGAGGTAGCGAGTCAGGCGCAAGCTGCTCCCAAGCCAGCGACCGCCCCCGAACCGCCTGCGGCCGTGGAGCCGGTCGAATCGGCCGAGGCCGAAGCCGCACCTCCGCTGCCACCCCCACCGCCACCGCCGCGCCGAGAGCCAGAAGCGGCTGCGCCGGCGCAACCGGCCGCTCAGGAACCGCCCCGTCGCGAGACGCCGGCCGAGATCGCCGCCCGCGTCGTGGCCGAACTCGAGCAGGCGGTAAACGAGGAACCAGAACCTCTGCGCGAGCCGATTCCGCCTCCGCCGCAGCCAGAACCGACCTTTGAGAAGACTCCCGCCCAACGCAAGTACGAAGAAGCCCGCAAGGCGGCCGACGCGCTACTCGAAGAGCTTCGTGGGGAACTCAAGGACGACGGCGAGATCTGACCGGGTCAACTCGCGAGCCGTCGTAGCCGGCGCACGCCATAGCCAGCGATACCAAACGCCACACCCACATTGAGCGTCGTCTTGGCGCCCGCCATCGGCAGGTAGACGACCTGATCTGCTTGTTCTATGACGCCAGGGTCGACACCGGCACGTTCGTTGCCGACCACGAGCGCGAGGCGCTCAGGGGCTCGGTCGATTGCTTCGAGCGGCACGGCGTCGGGCGTGGACTCGATCGCCCAGACGGTCCATCCCGTCGTCCGTAAATCACTCACGCATTGCTGGGTGTCCGGATGCCACGACCAGGGGACCGCCAGCTCGGCGCCGAGACTGGTCTTGGCGACTTTTGGGTGGTCGCCAGCTGGGGTCAGGCCGCACAGGTGGAGGTGGCCGAATCGTGCGCCGTCGGCCGCCCGCAGCATCGTGCCGACGTTGAGCGCGGATCGGATGTTGTCGAGCACCCCGATGGTCACTCCGTGGGTCGGCTCCGGCAGCGGGGCCGGCGGGTACGGCGGGGGACAGGTCGCGAGGTCGGTCGTCGCGGCCTCGCACCGGGGACAGGTGCCGTGGCGTGGATCGCCGACCGGCACCGGAAACCGCAAACCGCAGGTCGGGTCGGTGCAGCGAGCGATGACATGGTCCGGTACCGATGCGCTCACGAAAGCCAACCGGCATCGTCGAGGGCATTGATCAGATCAAAGCTTGCATGGCGCGTATAGATCGAGGTCGTTCGTGGATCCGAGTGGCCCATCAGCTGCTGGAGTGTCGCCGGAGGTATGCCTCGCATGGCGAGCTGGAGCCCAAAGTGATGCCGCAGCCCGTGCACGAGGGCATCGTCGGGAAGGTGCGCGGCCGCCGCATGAGCGAGGCGTTTCACTAAGTGGTACAGCGCGTCGGTGCTGAATGGGCGCCCGTCATTGCGCACGAACAGCGGGTCACGCCCGGTCGCGCTGATGCCGCGACGTTGGCGTTCTTCGAGCCATCCGTGCAGGCGCCGCATAGTGTGCGCGGCCAGTGGGACTTCTCGCACGCGTCCGGACTTGGTGCCCCGCTGGATGTGCAGGACCGGCCGGTCGGCGCCACCGATGTCGCCGATCCGCAACGCAACGCATTCGCCATTGCGGGTACCCGTTGATGCCAACAGGTCGATGATTGCCTGGTCCCGGGTCGGCCAGGCTGAGCGAATCGTGGATGGCGGGTCGGCGGCGGCTTCGATCATCGACTCGACGTCGCCGGGGGTAAAGGCGCGTACCGCTTGTTCGGTTCGGCCGCGGACCTGAAGCATCTCGTCGTCGAACGGGTTCGACTCCAGCACGCCCCGGGTGGCCAGCCAACGGCAGAAGCCGCGCATCGTGCTGAGCTGGCGTTGCATCGTCGACGGGCTGTAGGACCGTTTGAGCAGGTCCAGGGCACGCAACAGCTGTTCCGAGGTGAGATCGGCCACCGTCAGCGGGGCAAGGTCAGTCTCGATATCGAGCTGACCCGCATCGTCGACAGCGTCTCCCGCTGCGGCCCGGATCGCACGTGCCCACCGGGCCAGGTCGCTCCTTCGTGCCCGGTCAGAGTTCCCGCTGGTCGAAGCTGCAGTGATGGACTTGATGTGACACCAGTCGAGCGCGAGGTCGGCGAGCGGGGGAGCCACGTCGCTCACGGTAGACGCGCCGGATAGCGTCGCGGCGTGATCGATCTGCGTTCCGACACCGTGACCCGACCCACCGATGCGATGCGTGCGGCCATGGCCAGCGCCGAAGTCGGCGACGATGTGTTCGGTGACGATCCGACCGTCTTGGCCCTCGAGGCCCATACGAGCGAGCTCCTGGGCAAGGCGGCCGCAGTCTTCGTTTCAAGCGGGACCCAGAGCAACCTCTGTGGGCTGCTGGCGCACTGCGGGCGCGGCGACGAGTACATCGTCGGCGATCATGCGCACACCTATTGGTACGAGGCTGGCGGCGCTGCCGTGCTCGGCAGCATTCAGCCCCAACCCGTACGCATGCTCGACGACGGCTCCCTCGACCTCGAGCATGTCGCCGAGGTCGTCAAGCCCGACGACCCGCACTTTGCTCGCTCCAAGCTGCTCACGCTCGAGAACACGCACGACGGCAAGGTCCAGACCGTCGCCCGCATGCACGAAAGCGCCGCATTCGGACGGTCCCGCGGGTTGGCCATGCATCTCGATGGGGCGCGCCTGTGGAACGCCGCCGCGGCCCTCGAGGTCGAACCGGCCGAACTGTGTGCGCCGTTTGATTCGGTGTCGGTTTGCCTGTCCAAGGGTTTGGGGGCGCCGATCGGATCGGTCCTGGTCGGCTCGACCGAGCTGATCCAAGAGGCACGCAAGTGGCGCAAGATGTTGGGCGGCGCCATGCGCCAGGTCGGTGTGCTTGCTGCCGCGGGCCGCCATGCACTTGATCATCACCGCGAGCGAGTGGTCGACGATCACGCAAATGCAGCCGCGCTTGCCGAGGGACTCGGGTCGATCGCCGGTGTCGAGATCCAGAGCGTCGCGACGAACATGATCTTTGCGAAGCTCCCGGTCGCCGACGACGCTGCGTTCATGGAAGCCACCTCGGCCCGAGGCTTGCTGATGCGCACCTACAACGGCGGCCACACACGCATGGTGACCCACCTCGACGTGGCCGCCGGCGACATCGACACGATCGTGTCGACGCTCGCCGAGGCCATCAACGTCTGAGCTAGGTCGCGCTGATTGCGTCGAGCACGTTCATGTTCGCCGCCCGGTTGGCGGGGAAGAATGCGGCCAACATGCCGAGTAGGCCGCCGATGATCATGAAGATGATCGCCCACACCCACGGAATGCTGACTTCGCTGATGAAGCTGTCGGGAATCGCGGTAACCGCAGCAATCCCGATCACGAGTCCAAGCACGACGCCGAGCAAGGCGCCGAAGACGCCAACGATCATCGCTTCCCACCGGACCATCGACCGCAGCTGACGACGGCTCGTCCCGACGGCTCGAAGCAGGCCGATCTCGCGGGTCCGCTCCAAGATCGACAGGGCCATCGTGTTCACGATGCCGATGAACGCCACGATGATGCACAGGGCGAGCAGGCCGAACACGAGGTACAGGATCGAATTGATCTGGCCTTCCTGTGTCTCTTTGAACTCGGCGTTGTTCTCAATCGCAAGTTGCGGGAAGCTGGCAACGGCCGTCTCAGCGGCAGCTTGCCCTTGGGCAATGTCGATGCCATCGGCAATGGTTGCGCCGGCAAAGAGGACGGCATCTTGGTTTTGACGCTGGGCGGTGAACGCTCGGTCAAAGATCCAATCGGTGCCGAACAAGGCGTTGTCGTCGAAGATGCCGACGATCGAGAACTCGCCGGTGAAGTCGTCTTCGAAGCGGACGGTGACTTGATCGCCGAGCGTCAGTCCTCGTTCCTCGGCGGTGTCGCGGAACACCAGGACGCCGTCGCTGCCAGCGGCATAGGTGCCTTCGGTGAGCTTGGGGTCAAGCACACGGTTCTCCGTGACCACGTCGAAGCCCGACGCGCTTTCGACTCCACCGTCGATTTCGACTCGCAGATCCGAGACGCCCGCGACGTCAGCGATCTCGGGGAGTGCCCCGAGCCGGTCGAGCGCCGTCGAGGCGAACGGGAACTGCTGATTGTCGTCGTAGACGAACAGGTCGGCGGCAACGGCTTCGTCGAGGATCTTGTCGAAGCTGGACCGCAGCGATTCGGTGAGCACAAGCACACCCGTGATGAGCGCAAGCCCGATCATGAGCGCGGTTGCCGTTGCGGCCGTGCGCTGCGGATTGCGACTCGCGTTGTCGCGGCCGAGACGGCCGGTGAGACCGGTGACCGCCTCGATCGGTCGACCAATGGCCCGCGTCACCGCGGAAGCGAACAGCACGCTGAGTGCGGCGACGCCGATGAACAACAGAATGGCGCCAAAGCCCAGCGAAGCCAGACGAGGTGTCGTGTCGACGCTGCCAAACAGGCCCAACAGCAGCAGGGCCGCGCCCGCGGCGGTCACGAGACCACCGATAAGGATGCGACGCGAACGAGAGCTTTGCCGGGCAGCAGCACCGTCGCGTAGCGCCGCGAGCGCCGGGATGCGCTGGCTAGCAAACGCGGGGAGCAAGGCGGACCCGACCGTGACACCGATGCCCAGGCCGAACACGATCAGGATGGTTCGCGGCTTGAAGATCAGCGGGCCATCGGGGAACTCTCCACCGCCGGCGGCGAAGAGCTGCTTCAACAGCCACGAAATGCCGATGCCGCCCACCAGGCCAAGAATCGACGCGATGACACCGATGATGAGCGCCTCGATGAGCACGATGCGAGACAGCTGGCTGCCGGTCATGCCGATACTGCGCAACAGACCGAACTGGCGTATGCGCTGACTGATGAGAATCGCGAACGTGTTGTAGATGATGAAGATCGACACAAAGAGCACGACGAGCGCGAAGCCGAGCAACACATAGCCCAAGATGTCGATGATCTCGTTGAAGTCCCCGCTCTGCTCGTCGGCAAGGGTGGTGCCGGATACGACCTCGAGGTCGGGATGATCGCCGATCGCCGCCTCGACGGCGGCGAGCAGCTGGGCATTGCTGAGCGCGTCGTCGCCGTTGAGCAAGATGCCGTCGATGAGGCCTTCGGCCCCCATGAGCTGTTGCATCGTTTCGAGCTCGAAGAGGTTGAAGTACGCACCGCCGAGCGCCTCGGTCTCGCCAAAGGTGACGATGCCGGACACGGTCACGGGAAGGAAGTCTTCGAGCCCGGGGCCCGACACACGGATCTGATCGCCAACGGCCAGCTCGTGCGTCTCGGCTTGGGTGCTGTCGATGGCGACTTCTGCCCCTTGCGGGGCGGTGCCTTCGCGCAGATTGAATGCCGATACTTCGGATTCGCCGGCCCAGCTGCCGGCAAAGACGGGTGGACCTTGCGGGCGATTGTTCGAGCCGTCCTCAGCGACGGTGAACACCTGGAAAACGGCGGTCAGACTCGGCTCGGCAAGCTCAATCTCCGGCAGGCTTGCGACCTGGTCGACGACATCGTCAGGGAAGCGAAGTGGCTCGAAGCTCGTTGCGAGCTCGTCTTCGACGCCGCGCACCTGGGCGTCGACGCCGGCAAAAGCCGTTTCCGTGATTTGGCTGAAGATGCTGCGGAGGCTGTCCGCGAGCAGGAACGAACCGCTGACGAACGAGACGCCGAGCACGATGGACAGCAGCATCAGCAGCAGCCGGCCCTTGGTAGCCGCAATGTTGCGGCGAACGAGTTTGAGGATCATCGATCTGCCTCAGGCGCCGAGCGAGCGCATGTGGTTGTAAATCTCATCGGCGTTCGGTGAGCCCATCTCCGAGGTGATCTCGCCATCGGTCAAGAAGATCGCTCGATCGGTATAACTCGCCGAGATCGGGTCGTGGGTCACCATGACGATCGTTTGGTCGAGCTGGCGAACCGCCGTCTGCAGGAAGTCGAGGATTTCGTGCCCGGTTCGGCTGTCGAGATTGCCCGTCGGTTCGTCGGCGAAGATGATGTCTGGCTGGCCAACGAGCGCTCGGGCGACCGCCACGCGTTGCTGCTGACCACCCGACAGCTCATTCGGTCGGTGGGTGAGGCGGTCGCCAAGTCCCACAGCACCTACGACCTGGTCGAACCAGGCCTGGTCACGTTTGCGACCAGCGAGTTGCAGCGGAAGCACCATGTTTTCTTCGGCCGAAAGTGTTGGCACGAGGTTGTAGGCCTGAAAGACGAAACCGATCCGGTCGCGTCGCAACAAGGTGAGTTGCTTCTCGTTCAGCGTGCTGAGCAGGGTCTCGCCGATGATGACCTCGCCACTTGTTGCCCGGTCGAGGCCCGCCATCACGTGCATGAGCGTGGACTTGCCGGAACCTGACGGACCCATCACGGCCGTGAACTGTCCCCGCCGGAAGTCGGCATTGAGTCCGTTCAGCGCTCGCACCTCGGTCTCGCCCGAACCGTAGATCTTGGTAACCGTGCGCGCTGCCGCAATTACCGCTCCGCCCACTTGGGTGGCCTCTGTCATCATCGTCGCCTTTGTTCTCGGGGTCCGCCGCTGTGGCGTCGAGTGTTGTTCTCATCCACGGTACGCAACCATGGCAGAGGACCGGGAGATCATGCGTCGCGTTTTCGACGATTTCCCGACCACGGTTGAGTGTGCTCGCGCGGCGCGTGCGCGTCTATCGGGGACAACCCTGAGGGAGCCGACGCTCCTGAGCTGAGGTCGCGTCGATGTTTACAGTGAGCGAACGAAGTCGGGGAGCGAGGCGACCGTTGGTTCGAGCAGGTCCGTCAGCGGCTGTGGCCGATGCACGAGCCAACCTTGTACGAAGTCGACACCGAGCTCGGTGACCAGTTCTCGGGTTGCTTCGTCTTCGACCCACTCGGCGATAACCAAGGTGTCGAGTGCGCCAGCGCACTCGATCATCGAGCGAATCGCGATGAGGGAGAGTTCGTCGCGGCGGGCACCGCAGACCCACTGGCCGTCGAGCTTGATGAAGTCGACGGGTGTGCCCTGCAGTGTGCGTAGCGAGCTCCACCCGCTGCCGAGGTCATCGAGTGCGATGCGGATTCCGGCGTTGCGAAGGTGCTCGACTGCCTCGCGGAACGCGGTCGGTGACTCGATGCAACCCCGTTCGGTGACTTCGATGATCAATCGCCCTGGATTGACATCGGACTCACGCAGCGCGTCGATCATCATGCGCACCATCAAGGGCGAGGTGATGCTGCTCACCGACCAGTTCATCGATAGGTGCACGTCTGGTTCGGTGTGCTTCAACGTCTCCAAGACGTTGCGGGTCACCCAGCGATCGATGACGCGCTCGAGCCCGAGGCGTTCTGCAGCCGCAAGCAGGTCGGTCGGTGGCCCCCAGCTTCCGTCGGGTTCGTTCCAACGCAGTAGGACCTCGTGGAAGATCGGCACCTCGTCGTCGGCACCGGTGATCGCCTGGGCGGCGAGGCGCAGGGTGTTATTGGTGATCGCGTGGTCGATGCGTTGGGCCCAAGCGCGATCGCTGCGGAGTCGAATGATGCCGGGGTCGTCCTGGCGGAAGATCCACAGGTTGTCGCCGCCGCCCTGCTTGGCGAGCGTGAGGGCGTCGCTGGCGTCGGTCCATGCGCCCATGTCCACGCCGTAGGCAACGCCGGCGCTTGCCGTGATCTCCACGCCTGTGCTCGTGCCGAATACTTCGAGCGCTCGAATGTCGTCAAGAGCAGCCGCGACACGCACCGCAAAGCCCTTGGGCAGCGGCGAGGCCACGATCACGAACTCGTCGCTCGAGCAACGCCCGAGGGTGAGGCCTTCGGTCGAGCAATGACGGGCGAGCGTGTCCGCGACGGCTCGCAACACCCGATCGCCTTGCCGGTTGCCGTGACGCTCATTCACCCGCTTGAGGCCATCGATATCGACGACGGCCACGCCGAACCGATCGGATCGTGCGGCCGCCTCGGCGAAAACGCCCTCGAGGCGGCGCCGATTGCCGACACCGGTCAATAGATCGGTTTCAGCGGCGAGTTCGAGTTCCATATGCGCTTGGTTGAGGTCGCAAATGGTGCGGTTCAGTTCCTCGGTGCTCAACGTCGACCGAATCATGCCGGCGACGATGGCGGCGATCGCAGCCACGACGTCAGCGTCGGTCTCGGTGAAGAAGTGCTTGTCGCCGTGCTCGGAGTCGATGACGCCAAGCGTTTCGCCAGCAAAGACGATGGGCACGGCGAGTTCTGAACCACGGGCACCGACATCGGGGACATATCGATCGTCTGCGGTGGTGTCCTCGACCAGCTGCGTGTCTTGGGTCAGCGCGGCCCAGCCGACGATTCCTTCACCCGGCTCCAGGCGGAGCGGGTTGATGATCTCGATGCCGTCCGGGCTCTTTGGCCCCCATGCGGCCCGCTGCTCGAAGTTGCCGTCTTGGGTGCGCAGATAGATGACGCAGTCCTGATAATCGAGCGCGTCCATGACGAAGCGAGCGGTGAGCCGAAGCACATCGTCGAGTCCGGACACGCCGATGAGCGCGAGCGGCAATCCCTGGAGGAGCGCGGCATGCGACTCGGCGCGGCCGTCTCCTTGGCGTCCCTGCTTCCCCGGCATCTGTCCTGTGTCGGCCGACGCACCTGGAAGTTGATAGTTCGACCAGCATCTGCCGAAAGAAATGGGCCTAATGGCCTATGCAGCACAAATAGGGTACATCGCTGAGGCAGCTTCATTGGACCTCTGCTACCATCAGCGCCATGCCGGGGGGTACAACCGAAAACGTCGCCGCGCGCGGCCTCGCTTGCGAGGACATGCTGCGGAACCTACGGGAACGAGGATGGGCGTCGCTGCCGCTTGATCGCGTCACGCATGCCGCATACATGCGGTTGGTCGGGCATGGTCATCGGTTCTTCGACCAACCCGATGAACACAAGCGCGAACTCGACATCACACTGAGTGAGGGGCACCGCGGCTGGGTCTCACCCGACCAAGCCGGGGATTATGACGACGAGGGACCGCGTCGCTACGAGGCATTCGATATCGGTCGCAACGCCGAGCCCGATGACAAGGTCGAGCACGCACTCCGGGGTCACAACCAGTGGCCGGCAGGTCGCGACGGCGAGCGCCTTCGCGCCGATGCCGAAGCGATGTTCGCGTATCTGGGCGAGCTGAGCGCGGGCATCGGCGATGCGATCTGCGCAGATCTCGGTGTCGACGCTGCGTCCATGCGCAGGCTCCGGACCGAGCCGGTGTCGCAGTTGCGTTTGATTCGCTATTTCGAGGTCGCCGACGCACCGATCGAGTACCGAGACCGCGCCGCCATGGGGGCCCACACCGACTACGAGTTCTTCACGATCTTGTTTCAAGATGCGCCCGGCACCCAGGTGCTGGACGACGACGGCACATGGATCGACGTGCCACACGAGGGCGTGGTGACCGTATTGGTCGGCGACATGTTGAGCGTGTTCAGCGGCGGTCGGTATCAGTCGGTGCTGCATCGCGCCGGCTCGACGGTCAAGGCTGGCCGTATGTCGATTCCGTTTTTCGCCGGTGCCGACTACTCCGCACTTGTAACCAATGCCGTCGAGTCCGATGGCGAGTCGATCTGTTTCGGAACCCACCTCCTCACCCAGTTGCGGCGTGACTTTCCCTATCTCCGCGAGGCGGACGACGACTTCGTCATTGATCTGACGTCCGGGGCCCGGACATCAGAGTTTGAATCGCGGGCGTGGAGCCGGGCGATCGGGCGAACCCGTGCCGCTGCCCCACGCGCTGCACTGGCGCCACATCTCGTGGAGTAGTGCCAACCCTCAATGCGATCTTGCTGGTGGCGGGTAGCGGGTTCTTGTTCAGCCTGAGCCCCGGACCATCGATGCTGTACGTGGTGAGCCGCGCCATCAGCCAGGGGCGTTCCGCTGGCTACGCGTCGGCTGTTGGTCTTGCGCTCGGCGGAGCAGCCCTGGCCGTGATCACCGCGCTCGCTTCAGGCTGGTTGTTGACCGATCGACCGACCTTGTTTCAGGCCATCAAGATCCTTGGCGGTCTCTACCTGCTGTATCTGGGAACCCGCATGCTGCTTGCGGCCCGCAACACGCGCCTGGGCGATGTCACCGACGTCGACGATCTTCCGTTCACAACGATCCTGCGCCAGGGGTTCACCGTCGAACTGCTGAACCCGAAGACGATCCTGTTCTTCCTCGCGTTCCTTCCCGGATTCGTTGACCCTGATCGGGCCTCAGTCACGACACAGATGCTGATCTTGGGTGTATTGGTGCCGCTGACCGCGATCCCGTCGGATCTCACGGTGTCGGCCGGCGGAGCGTGGCTGGCCGACCGTGTACGCGAGCGGATCTCGATTGGTCACCTGATCGAAGCGGTCGGCGCGATCGTGGTGCTCGCACTCGGTGTACGCACCCTGCTCAGCGTCTGAAGGCGTTAGTTCTCGAGCGGAAGCACCCGTTCGGCGATGTCGTGCAGCTCAGCGGACCAATCTTGGGGCTCGACGGCGGGGACGACAACGAACTTTGACGCGCCGACCTCGGTGAAAGCCGTGAGGCGTTCAGCGAGGTTGTCTCGTGTCGCAATAACGTCACCGACCTTTCGATCCGGATGACGTCGCTTCACGGCCTCGGCGAATCTGGGCGAGACGCTGGCCTCGTCGACCGGGCCATCGACATAGGGCACCAGCACGCCGAAATGCTCCGGGTCGATCTCTCTACCCGCTTCGGCCGCGTGCTGGTTGACGGCATCGATCCCGTCGCGAACGTCGTCGACGGTGCAGAAGCTCGGCAACCAGCCATCGCTGTAGCGGCCAACGCGTCGCAACTCGAGCGGGGCAGCGCCGCCCATCCACACCTCGAGCGGTTCTTGTACTGGCTTGGGATTGACCCGAGCATCGTCGAGCGTGAACCGCTCCCCATGGTGGGTGACCGAGTCTTCGGTCCAGAGGCGACGCAACAATGGCATGGCCTCGTTGAACCATGCGGCCCGCTCCTTGCGCTCGACGCCGAATGCCTGGTGTTCGGCTGCGTTGGCGATGCCGAGACCGAACGCGGGCAAAAGGCGTCCGTTGGAGAGCTGATCCAGGCTGGCCATGGTCTTGGCCAACAACACCGGATTGCGACCCGGAAGAACCATCACGCTCGCCCCGACCTTGAGGCGCGTGGTTCGAGCGATCGCAAACGTCATGCCTACGACCGGGTCCAGCGCAGGACCATTCACGCGTTCGGACAACCAGAGTGAGTCGAACCCAAGCTGCTCGAGGTTGTCGACCAGGGCGCCAAAGCGCTTCGCGTCCGTGGTCGTGCTGGACGTGCCGAGGCCGTAGCCGATGCGGATCTTCACCTCGCCGACGCTAGTGGGAGGGCTGCGATCGCTCAGAACTGTGACAGAACCGTCGTCTCGATCGGGCGAACTGATTGACTGGGCGGGTGACTGATATCAGCTTCGGCGCAGATGAACTGCGGACCTGGCTCCACCTGAGCGGGGTAGCGGTGTGGTTCGGGGGCCAAATCGTGATGCTTGGGCTGCTCCCAGCGCTGCGCAAACTCGGCGGCGACGTTCCAAAGGCGGCGGCCGCCGCGTACGGCCGCGTCGCATGGCCGGCGTTCGGGTTGCTCGTCGCGACGGGGATCTGGAACATCCTGGCCATTGACCTGAGCGACGTATCGACCGGCTACAACGCGGCGTTCGGCATCAAGATGATTGCCGTTGTGGTCACCGGATTCGCCGCGTGGATCCACCAGACAACCGTCAAGCCCGCGATGCGCGGGATCACCGGCGGAATCGGCTTCGCCGCGGCGGTCGTCGCCGTCATCCTCGGCGTCGCGATGGCGCACTAGCCGCCGTGCACACCGGACGCCTCGACGCACGTCTACGGAGCCGTACCCGTCGGCGCGCTCGCGTCGCTGCCAGTTCATCAGACCACGACGCCGGTTTCGATATCACCCCGGAGTTCGAGCGCTTCAGCCAGCGCGACGACGTGTTCAGTCGAAGCCGCCGAGACGACGCTCTTCGCGACGAGGCAGCCGACCGCTTCTACAGCACGTACCGACGGCCGTTGGCTGACTGGCGCGCCGCCAAGGGTTATCGCCAGCTCGACTATGCGTTCCGGAACGCAACGTGGCATGTCGCCGATGTCTTCGCCGAAATGTACGAAGACGATGACCGGCGCGACGGGTTCCTCGATCCGCTCTCGATGCTGCGCGAAGGCGCCGATGAGCGGCTGGACTGTGGCTCGCCGAGCGATGCGTCAACGATGGTCAAACACGCGGCGACGGCCATGGGGGCCGACCTGGTGGGGATCACCGCCTACGACGAGCGCTGGACCTACACCAACCGCTTCTCCGCAGCGACCGGTGGGGTCAAGCCCAACCCGCTTCCGCCAGAGACTTCGAGCGTGATCGTGATTGGTCAGGCGATGGACGAGCGCCTGATCGACACGGCTCCTTCGGCGCTGTCGGGTGCGGCCACCGGCATGGGCTACTCCCAAGATGCGGTGGTCTTGCTGGCGCTGGCGCAGTTCCTGCGCAATCTCGGCTACACGGCGATCCCGTCGATGAATGACACCGCGCTGGCTATTCCGTACGCCATCCAGGCCGGTTTGGGCGAATACGGCAAGCACGGACTCGTCATCACGCCCGAGTTCGGTACCAGCGTGCGGTTCGGCCGGGTGTTCACCGACCTGCCCCTTGGGCACGACCGGCCGATTCGTTTCGGCGTCGAGGAGATGTGTCAGATCTGCGATGCGTGTTCTCGTGGCTGTCCAAGCAAGGCGATCCCGAACGGTGCGCCGACAACCGAACGGTTCAACGAATCGAACATCGCCGGCATCCGGAAGTGGACGATCGACGGCGAGAAGTGCTTCGGCTATTGGTCAAAGATCAACAGCGACTGTTCGGTCTGCGTTCGGGTCTGCCCGTACACGCGTGACTACACGTTGCGGCGCAATCGGGCTTGGTTGCGGTTGGCGGACAGCCGATTGCGCAAGTTGGCTTTGAGGTTGCACGAGCGCTCGAGTCGTGGAGGACGCGTACAGGTCGACGAGTGGTGGCCGACGTGACCGAGTCGGCCGAAGTGCGGGGGAGTGGCCACGTCGTCGCGCTGCACATCTCACCGGCGAGAGGCATCGACATGCGTGCCGTCGAGCGGGTCGAGGCCGAAGCCGGTCATGGTCTGGCTGGTGACCGTTACTGCAATAGCCGACATCGCCACGTCACCGTGCAAGCTATCGAAGACCTCGAAGCGGCGGCAGCCGACTTGGGCTCGCCCATTCCGGCAGGAGCGACCAGGCGCAACATCACGACTCGCGGCATAACGATCCCGACCCGGCCGGGCGATCGCCTGACCATTGGTGGGCTTGCACTCGAAGTGGTGCGCGTCGCCGCACCATGCAAGCTGCTCGATGATTGGATCGCACCGGGCGCTCGGACCGCGATGCGCCGGCGCGGCGGCGCCGTCGCACGAGTGCTGCACGGAGGGGTAGTCGGGATCGGCGATCCGGTCATGATCGATTCCGCGACAGGCAGTGATCAGCCCGGATAGCCTCGCGTGTTGCGGTCACCCACCTTGGCCGCACTAGGAGGGTTCCCACAATGACTACTGCTCACCAGCGAATGCTGCGCTTGCTCGCATTGCTGTTCGCGTTCGCTCTCGTGGCGTCGGCCTGCGGCGGCAGCGACGACACGGCTGCCGAGACGGCAGAAACGAACGAGTCGACCGATGCGACCGATACTGCTGACGACGCCGACGACGCGATGGCCGACGACGACGCGGACGCGGACGATGACGCCATGGAAGACGAGGCCATGTCGGATCTTCCCGACCTCGGCGGCCGCAACGTGACGGTTGGTGTCGAGAACGCCTACCTGCCGTTCAACTACATCCCCGTCGGTGGTTCCGACGGTGAGGGTTGGGACTACGACGCATGGAACGAAATCTGTCGCCTGCTGAACTGCACCGCAGAATTCGTCGCCGCTGGTTGGCCTGATGTTATTGATCAGGTTGCTCAGGGTGAACTCGATACCGCTGCTGACGGCATCTCGATCACCGACGAGCGCAAAGAGATCGTTGACTTCTCCGACCCGTACATGACGGTCCAGCAGAAGTTCATCGTC
>CALLPT010000001.1 GCA_938015575.1 uncultured Acidimicrobiales bacterium | reverse complement strand
CCTGATGCTCGTCCGGCCCGACCGGGCCGGTCCGAGCGGTCGCCGAATAGTGCTTCGATGCCGCAACTGCGACGTCGAATAGTTCAGAGTCTGCGGACACGGGGCCAGCCTAGGAGCCACCAACCAGCCGATTGGCGTCTCAGTCGGCGGCGATCAGCCGATCGACCGCCTGGTCATGCGCTGCCGCGGCCGCAGCGACATCGAATCGGCTCATCGACGCTCGGAGCCCAACCAACCGGGTTCGCCATTGATCGAGGTCGCCAAGCACCGAGGCAAGCCGGCGCCGCAACGCCCCATCGGGATAGAGCGCGCCATCGTGCCATTGCGCCTCGATCAGTTCCGGAAAGCTGAGCCGGTCCGGAAGCACCGGCACCGCTCCGGCCGCGATTGCCTCGACCAGCGCGATGCCGAAGAATTCGTGATCCGCGGCGCTGACCACGATGTCGGCCCGGGTCAACCATGACCGGTACTCGGCGGCCGGCAGCCAGCCTTCGTGCACGATGCGGTCAGCGAGATCCGAGCGCAGGTCCTCGCTCAGTCCACCATGGCCGTGGTTTTCGCCGGCCAGCACCAGATCGAAGGCCAGGCCGTCGCGGGCGTGGGCGGCGAGGGCGGAGAACACCGCACGCGGGTTCTTGTCATGGTCCCAGCGCTGATTCCACAGCACCAGAGGCACCGATCCTTGGCTACGGGGCGCGCTGATCAAGTCGCTGGTGTCGACGCCGGGCCACAGCACGGTGCTTCTGGCCCGCACACGCGCGAGTGCATCAGGTTGGGCGCGTTCGGGTTGGCGGGCCAAGAGTTCAGGCAGCGCTTCGAGCAAAGCATCGCGATGAAAAGCGGAGTTCCACCACACGGCATCGGCGGCCAGCACCGAACGCCAGTTGGCCAGCGCCAGGTCCGTCTCGGGACGCTGGTTGGGAGCGAGCGGGTAGAGCACCTGGTTCTCGTGCATGTAGAGCGCGAGCGGTGTCGAACCGAGCGAGCGTCGCGTCAACCCGGCGAACGCGGCGGCGTCGACCAGCCCGGAGACGACGACGGCGTCGGGGCGGCCGTGGGTGTCGACATGGGCCTCGAACTGGGCGGCAAGCTCAACGGCGCCACCGCGCATCCGCCACTTCCAGAACCGATCCGGCAACGTCAGCGTGGCGATGTCATGGTCGGTGCGGGCCGTCCATCCATCAAGCCAGACGCGGTGTGAACCGCCGTACCACGGCTCGACGACGACGACCGACGCCACGTCAGACGTAGCGGCGGCGCACGCGACGACCGATATCGCACACGATCTCGTACGGGATTGTGTCAAACAGTCCCGCCGCATCGGTGGCGGTGAGCCGGCGTCCGTTCTGCTCACCGATCAGCACAACCGGATCGCCCGAACGCACGGTGGTCTCGGGACCTAGGTCGACCATCGCTTGGTCCATCGTGACCGTGCCGACGATTGGTCGAAGCTCGCCGCCGACGAGAACGTGCACGCCTCGGTCGTAACTGTCACGTCGCAAGCCGTCGGCGTAGCCAACCGGGATCGTGGCAACGACGGTGTCGTCGCGAAAGGTGTGCCGCAGCCCATAGGACAGTGACTCCCCGGTCTTCATCGGCTTGACGAGTCCGACTTCGGTCTGGACCGAAAGCGCAGGTTCGAGTTCGACGACCCCATTGAGCGCCTCGCTCGGAGCGATGCCATACATGGCGATACCGGTCCGCACCATGTCGAAGTGTGCGTCGGGGCGCCCGAGCAGCGCCGCCGAGTTGCTGGCATGCACGATCACGTCGTCGGGTAGATCGTCGCGGAGCTGTTCGAGCACGGTCTGGAAGCGGCGCAGCTGGGCGTCGGTTTCGGGGCGCTCGGGCTCGTCGGCAACGGCCAGGTGGGTCCAAACGCCGCTCAGTCGCACGCCGGGTTTGGTGGCAATGGCCCGCACGATGTCGCGCAACCAAGCGTCGGCTCCGGTGGTGCCGTCATCGGGCCAACCGGCTTCGGGCCGCAGCCCGACGCGGTTCATGCCGGTGTCAATGTTGAGGTGCACGTCGATCGGTGATTCGCCCGGCTCGAACCCGACGGCAGCAACCAGGGCAGCGATGCCGTCCGCGGTGTACACGGTCGGGGTGAGACCGGCGCCGACGACTTCGAACATCTCGTTGGGTCGTGGTTCCGACAGGAGCAGGATCGGCGCTCGCACGCCCGACTGTCGAAGCTCCATGCCTTCTTCGACCAGAGCAACGGCGATCATGGCCGCGCCGGCATCGAGGGCCGCTCGCGAGGTCGCCACGGCGCCGTGGCCATAGCCATCGGCCTTGGTGACCGCGCACAACGCGGCGGGCGCAGCATGGGCGGCGAGCCGTTCCACGTTGCGGGCGAAGGCGCCCAGGTCGACGGTCGCCTCAGTTGGCCGCATGGTGCCCTCTCCGCTGATGTCCAACGAGTTCGGTTAGTGAGTGTGCCAGTCCGGGCAGGAGATCCGAGGCAATACCGCCGAGAGCCGGAAGCTGGTTTCCGGCGTCGGCATGCACCCACGCTCCAAGCGCGGCAGCCAAACCCGGTTCGATGCCCGCCGCAGCGAAAGCACCAATGGCGCCGGACAAGACGTCGCCGGAGCCGGCAACGGCGAGACGAGCGTCGCCATGACCGACTGCCAAGGTGCGCCCATCAGGGGTGGCAATGATCGTCAGTGGCCCCTTGAGTAGGACCGTGGCCTTGGTGCGCATCGCCAGATCTCGACACGCCGTGAACCGATCGGCTCCAGGCGCGCCGCCGGCCAATGCGGCGAATTCACCGTCGTGTGGGGTCAATATCACCGAGGGGCGCAGCGTCGGGCGCTCACCGAGCAGCCGTAGCGCGGTGCCATCGACGACAACGGGCATGCCCGCGTCGAGCCCGTCCACGACCGCTTGCACCTCGCGATGCGAACCCGGTGCGAGACCTGGTCCCAGGACCACGCTGTGAAATCGCTCTTGATGGGCCAACACCGTGTCGGCCCAACCATCACTCGGCAGTGCCTCGGACACGATCTCGGATCGGTGCGTCAGAGGTGCGCAGCCAGGAAGCTGGGCCCGCACATAGCCGGCACCGGAACGAAACGCTGCTTCGGCAGCGAGTAACGGGGCGCCCGTCATGCCCGCTGATCCACCGACGACGAGGACCGCTCGGCGCCACTTGTGATCGTCGGGGCGTCGTCGCGGAACCGAGCGGGCCGCGTCGCTGCGCGTGAAGAGCCAGCTTCGGGTGTGGTTCACCGAGAGGCCAATGTCGGCGATTTCGATGGTGCCGGTCCACTCCGCTCCCGGTTGCAGCAACAGGCCGGGTTTAAGGGCGGCAAAGGTCAGTGTGTGGCTGGCACGCATGGGACGACCAACGAGCTCGCCCGTCAGGCCGTCAATGCCGCTCGGAATGTCGACGGCGAGCACTGGCGACGACGTTGCGGGCGCGTCGTACGGGCGAGAGATGCCCGTTCCGAACGCGCCGTCGATGACCAGGTCGACATCGGGAAGCTTGGTTTCGGCGGGATCGACGACCATCGTGTGTACCCCGGCGTTCTGGAGCAGACGGGCGGCAACTCGAGCGTCGGCGCCGTTGTTCCCCGGCCCCGCAATGGCGAGGACACGGCGGCCATAGACGCCGCCGAGCATTTGACGCGCCGCTCGAGCCAGGCGTCGCCCGGCACGCTCGATCAGTTCGTCGACCGGTTCTGGTGCCGCTTCGTCGATCTCGCGCATCTGCGCGGGCGTGACGATCGGAAGCACAGGATCAGTTTGTCTTGTGGTCGGTCAGCGGCGCCAACCGTCGGCGATGTTCACCGCCGGCTGGACGAGCAGCTCATCGAGCGGCACGGTGGCCAGGATCGCTTCGTCGAACGACGACTCGGTCTCGAGTACCGCGTCGCGAATCGCCACATAGCGGTTCTGATACGACTGGAGCACGGTGCGAAGAGCATCGATGCTCAAGTCGTCGACCAGTTGCAAATGCAACAGCGTGATACCGATCGGCTGCGCATCTTTGATCTCGGGCACAAAGAGCACGAGGCGACCGTCACTACGGCCACGGGTGACCAGGACTTGACCCTCGACCGCGACACGATGCTTGGTGCCGCGCAGGACCGGGTCGCGGTCGACACGCGACGGGATCTTGGCGGCGATACCGGACCGGTCGATGACGGCGATCGTTGCCTCGTCTCGAACCGGATCGCCTTCGATGCGATAGCGGGTGTGGCCGAGAACCTCGTCGACCGCGGCCGACAGGCCGGCGAGTGTCCGCAGCGTTTCGTAACTGAGTGCATCGCGCGAAGCGCCAGCCTGGATCGTCGAGGCAACCAGTGGTACGTGCAGGAGGCTTTCGTCGCTGCGGCTGATGCCGACGGTGACGGTCTTGGCTTGGTGCTTGATCGCGTCGATTGGTCGGGTCAGTTCGTCGATGCCGCGGGCTAGAACACGGGTGAGATCGTCGAGCACCACGGCGGGCGTGCCAACCTTGCCAAAGTCGATCTGGTAGCTCGCCAGCGACCCGACCCCGTCGGCATAACGAAGCAACAGGGCCAGATCGACCGCCGTCGAGGTTTCGAGGTGCCCGTCGTAGCGGCTCTGGCGCAGTTCGACACCGAACTCGCTGCGGGCCGCGTGCACCTGAGGACGGAGGCGTTCCAACAGGTCGGCGCCGCTGGCGTCTGGGTCGTTGGCGATCGCGGTCTCGATCGAGGCCCGGAGCCGCCGCAGTGGCATGGCCATGGCATCGATCGCCAACGCAGCCTCGTACCCGAACAAGTGGCCGGCGACGGCGGAAAGCACGAACCCGAGCTCGGGTTCGACTTCGGGCACCCGAATCACGTTCGTCGACCCGAACCGGGTCTCACCTTCGTTGGCGATCACCACCGGAACGGCCTTGTGGGCCCGGTAGATGGCGACTTCTTTCACGGCGTCGGCGGCGGTACCACCAACGAGGCCCGCGGCGCACACCACGATCAGGGGTTCCGACGACAAGTCGATGTGCTTCTTGTCTTCGATCGAATCGCTGGCGATCGCCTTGTAACAAAGCTCGCTCAGCTTGATGCGAATCTCTTCGGCCGAGATGCGATTGGCGCCACTGCCGACGATCGCCCAGTAGGGCTCCGGGGGCGCCACGGCCGATGCGATCGCGCCGATCTTGTCTCGACTCTTGATCACGGTTTCCATCGCCGCTGGCAGCGCGGCCAGGCCGGCCAGCACTCGCTGCGTAGTGCTCGCCGCGGCGGGGTCCCGGCCGACCTGGTCGGCGATGACCGTGGCAAGCAGGAACCCGGCGGCAACCTGGCTGTAGAAGGCCTTGGTCGACGCGACGCTCATCTCGACGTCGCGGCCGTCGCTCGTGTAGAGCACACCATCGGCCTTGTCGGTCAGGTCGCTGTTGCGTCGATTGACGATGCCGATCACGGTCGCGCCACGCTGGCGTACGAGGTCGACCGTGCGGTTCGTATCGGTCGTTGTCCCCGACTGTGAGACGGCAACGATCAGGGTGTCGCTCATGTCGCTGGCGATACCGAAGCCCGACAGTTCGGTGGCCAAGCTGGCGCGGATCTGCAATCGGCCGCCGACCTGGTCGGTGAGTGCCTTGACGAACGCCTGTGATGCGATCGCCGCGGTGCCTTGACCGATCCCGATGACGCGGGTGATCGAACCATCGGCAAGGCGGGCTCGGACCGACTCGGGCAGCGTGTCCTCGCCCACGACGACTTCGTAGCCGTCGCCGCTATCGATCAGCTTTCCGAGCAGGGTGGCCCGAAACGAGCGGGGCGATTCGGAGATTTCTTTGAGCAGGAAGTGCGGGTAGCCGGCACGGTCGATGTCACGGGTCGTGATCTCCGCGGTGACGATGTCGTCTTCGGACACTGGCAGTTCGCGTCCGTCGTAGCTGTGCCGTTCGACGAGCAGGGGTTCGCCCGCATGCTCGGTACGCAATGTCACGATCTGGCCGCGGGCCGAGGCTGGGTTGGCCGGGTCGACGGGTGATTCACCGTCGAGCCGCAGGTAGTTCGG